>JACKCO010000004.1:0-300000 GCA_020633995.1 Campylobacterota bacterium
ACAGAAGAGACTAGGCGTGTCATGCAAGGCCGTGCTCAAAAAACACCCGAAGGGCATGACGTTTTTTATTTAGACATCGGATTCGAAGGTAGAAAGGTCATTGCTGGTATGCACCATGCAATTGCTGCTTATGCCAAGCAGGGCAATAATGTAGTGGTTGATTACATTATGTATGACCGAGCATGGCTTGATGAACTTATGAAGGTGCTAAAAGATGTACCGGTCTATTTTATTGGTATTAAGGCTAATATTAATGTAATTGAGCAAAGAGAGCGTGAGCGGGGGACGTCGCCGAAGGGCCATGCTCGAGCCTACTATCAAAAGGCTCATGAGGGTTTGGTTTATGATTTTGAAATTGATACAACAAACGTAGGCCCAGAACAGGTAGCTGAGTATATTAAAAATTTTGTTGAAAGTAGTGTGGTACCTACGGCATTTGAGCAGATGAGAAAAAGTAAAAAATAATGAAGGGTGTATAAGATGAAAAATGTAAAAGTATTATTGTTTAGTGCCATTCTTTTGGGGCAAAGTTGTGCAGCGTGGTCGTGGGCAGATTTTGTGCCAGAATCAGTTAAGCGTTGGGTTGCTGACACATCGTTTTTTAACGGGAAAATGGTTACAGAGGAAGGTGAGCACAAGTCTTTGGCCGTTAATGGTACGGCAACATTAAAAAAAGATCACATTAAAGACACGTTAAGTGTTAACGGTGTTGGCGATCTTGAAGATGTTAAGGTTGATCGGCTTGTTCAGGTTAACGGTAGACTTAAAGCCCGTAACTGTACCTTTAATGAGGTTAAGGTTAATGGACGAGCAGAGCTTGAGAAATGCAAAATTTTGAGCGATGCGACCATAGTCGGGGTGCTAGAAGCTGAAGATACTCGCTTCGAAAAACTGACAATATATGCTAAAAAGGTTTGGTTAAAGGAGTGTAGCATTAATCAATCAATTATTTTTCCAGAGCGCAGTGATAAGAAAAAAGAGGAGCAAGTACTTGAGCTTGTTGATACTGTTGTGAAAGGTGATATTACGTTTGAGCAAAAAGATGGTAAGGTTTTGCTTGTTGGCCAGTCCAAGGTTTTGGGTAATATTATTGGTGCGCAGCAAGCTCAAAAGTAAGTTTGAAAAGTTAGTTTTTTGAGGGGGATTTTTTTGTGAATAAAGTAAACAGCAAGATTTTATTGTCTATAATGCTTTGCTTTTTTTGTGTTTCTTTACATGCAAGTGACACTAAAAACGGTATTTATGAGCAAATTGCTCAGGAAAACTTAAAAACGCTTACGGATAGCTCACTGCAAAGTGATGCTGGTATTTTGAGTGACCTAATCAACGATGACAAAGAGTTTTATCAGGTACTTGAAGAAACGTTTGAAAAGCAAAAGGATCTTGGAGTACAAGAAAAGCGAAGGCTAGTTTTTGCTATGCTTGCAGCCTTTGAGCAAGCAGAACAGGGGAGTGAGCAACATCATGTAGATGAAGATTGCTCCATGGACACTATTTCTTGGAAAGACTTGCAAATACTATGTGGATCAGGAGCGCATCCTGAGCTATATCTTGCCCAGAAGCTGGATAGGACCTGTACAGAAGTTGGACGTGCTATGCTTTACCACCGTCTGATTACACCAACTGCAGATATTGAAGAGCTTAAAAAACGTCAAAATGCTGTTAAAGCTGTCTGTGATGATGAGCAGTTGCGCGAAATACTCGATAAAAATTTGAATGTTTTACAAACAAGCGAAAATATTTTGCTTTCACTTTGGGACGATGGCATGTATGAGAGCATGATTCAACATTTTTGCATTAAGTTCCCTTTTGAGAAAGAAATCGATTTTCTCAAAGACTGCTCGCAATCGTTTAATGAGAGTCCTCTGCTGCTTGAGATCAATCATCGTTTAAATGATACAAAAAAAGTTATAGGTACTGCTTTAATGGGGTTGAGTGTTGCAACGCTTTCGTTGCGTACACTTAGTATTTTAGCACGTGAAACATCATGGCAAGAAACAATCGATTCAATCAATGAGTATTTTCGTATTGGTGACCATGTAACTGAGTTTAGTCTGCCCGGTCTTTTATTTTTTGCTATGGAGAAATTGGGCACTGATCGTGAATTGCCAGCTATGAAGGCAGCTAAGGGCACCATAGCAGCAGTTAATAACGGTAGACATTTAAACCACTTAATCGATGGATGGTGGTATGTTGACAGTACCTATCTAAGGTGTATTCACGAAAAATTGAATTATATTGCTCTTTATTTACGTAACGTGAAAGCATTAATTGATGATGAGCAGATCAGTAGGGCCAATATTCCAGAAATTCAGCGACTCAAAAAAGCATATGAAGAATTTGATCGGCAGTCTGAAGAAATGGAGCAGTTTGTGGCTTTGCTTGAACAGGACACATTTAAGGAGGAGCCATCATACTATACCTATTTGGGGCAGGTGATTGCCGCATATAAATTGCTAGGTAAGGTGAAGGGGCAGTTTGGAAAATTGATGATGGCTGTTGGTGATGTTGATGTTTTGCTATCAACAGCTCGGCTTTATACCGAAATTGAGCAAGAAGGCAAGACTCCAGTTTGCTTTGCAGAATTTGTTGAAAATCAGTCGATGCAGCCACTGTGTGAACAGCAAGATTTTTGGAATCCTTTGCTTGATAGAGACAAGGCCATTGTTAACTCGCTTACGCTTGGCGAACAAGAACGTACGAGTGCCATTATCACTGGCCCTAATGCGGGAGGAAAGTCAACAACAATGAAAGCATTTTTTATTAATGCATTGATTCCCCAAACATTGACTATTGCTTGTGCCAAACAATGTAAGCTTAAGCCATTTCATATTTTTAGGACTTATTTAAATATCACTGATGATATTGCAGCTGGAAATTCACACTTTAAAGCAGGTGTTTTGCGTGCGCGAGATCTCATGGATATTGCCGAACGGACAAACCAAATGGGCAAGTCATGCTTAATGGCAGTAGATGAGGTATTTAATGGAACGACCTTTGAGGAGGGTCAAGCCGCAGCCTATGCGTTTATCAAACAGCTTGGCGAGTATGAGCATGTTTCGTGCATTAGTCCAACACACTTTCCAATTTTGACTAATTTACAAGATCAGACAAAATCATTTACTAACTACAAAGTAAGTGTTGAGTATGATCGTGATGGTAATTTTAGTTATCCATATAAGCTTGAGCGTGGTATAGCTCATCAGAATATTGCCTTTGATATTTTGTACAATGAAGGTTTTGGCGATCAATTTTTAAACCAAGCAAAGGCAGTTCTGAGTGATACTGCCCAATTAAAATGAGACTATATATGAAAATACTCCATATACTTCTTATGCTAGTGATGTGCTTTAGTGGCATTGCTTGCGCTGTAAAAAGAAGTCATAGAAAGAAATCAAAGATTATTCAATTTTCATCATACAATGATGCAGAGGTTGCCTCGGCAGTAGCAAAAGCCGATGGGCAGACGCTAGTATTGTTTGATGTTGATGACACGCTCATTCATTCACCAGATGCAGCGGCAAATCCTGCGCAGTATTCGCCGTGGTTTCGTATAAAATTGTTTTTTCGGTTTCCCCAGCTTTTATTTGAGAGACCAAGAGACGAGTGTGTTAGTGCTATTTTTGCTCAGGCTCAGCGTGAGCTTATTGAACAAGAAGCTGCTCAAGTAGTTGAAACATTCAAAGCTGCTGACTCTAAAGTGCTTGGCCTGACTGCCTCATGGTCTGGAAAATATGGTAGCATTGATGATGCAGCACTTATGAGAACTGATATGCTTAAAGCATTGGGTATTAATTTTAGTGATTCATTTCAAGATCAGTGGTTTACGAAATTGCCCAAGCATAAAAATGTTTATCCAAGACTTCATAGTGGGATTTTGTTTGCTAATCGACAAAATAAGGGAAATGTCTTGGTATCTTTTTTGGATCAGGCCTCATACTCGCCCTCAAGAATTATTGTTTTTGACGATAATAAAAAAGAACTACGCAAAATTCGTCGCGCGTGTAGAAAACGTAATGTTGAATGTCACTTGTATAACTACCGTGGTGCAAAATTACGCTCAACCCCGTTTAAATCTTCACGTGCGTTAAAACAGCTGCGCTGCCTAGTTCGTGAAAAGCGCTGGCTCAGCGATAGTGAATTTGATCAATATATAGAAAGTGTTTAATTAATTTGGAGCAGTTGACTTTTTCTCGAACCATTTTTTATCATTGATTCGGTTGATAAACTAGTTTGGTTTTAGAACAAAGGGTGCACTGTGAAAAAAGTGGGTATACGCTTATTTGCCACTTGGTTAGGTTTAATTGTCTTTGGCTTGCTGCATGCAATTCCTTCTGCTGTTAGCCTGTTTGATCCTGCCAGAGAGGGAAGTGATACTGACTATGCGTGTGCGATTTCTTTGGAAACAAAAAAATATAAGGGTGCACTTCCTGGCCAAAAACATGAAGGCTTATCGGATAAAAAATGGTATTTTAAAGCTGCTTTTTTCAAAGATAAGAGTTTGGTAACAATCCTACAATTCCCTGCAGCATTGTTACTAAAAGAAGGAGAATTTGAGAATTTTATGCCACGACACCTTTCGTTTATTAATCGTGGAGCAGGTCGTGGTAATGTAGGCTGGGATCGTGAGTTGCTTTCCGTTGAAAATGGAAATCTGTTTAAATACACCTTATGGGCTGAGCAAAATGATGATGGTTCATTTGCAAAATCAGTGGACTTTGGGAAGCGTGTTCCATTGTATGTTGATGGTAAGATTGATGAGAGTTATCAGCCTCGTTCGGACAGGCGCGGTAACATTTATTTCAGGGTTGGTGAGCAGCACAAGCGTTGGGATATTCGTAGTGAGTCGGTTGAAGACCTTAGTGATGAACCAGGTGTTGCTCTTCCTGTGGTGATACCTGTGCCTGAAGATCTTAATATCCCACAAACACAGATTATTGATCCATTAGCTGTTGATAGAGCAAAGTTGAAAAGCGTGGGTGGTGCACTGGAAAATGAAAACTACCTAAATGTTGTCCGTGAACTTAAGCTTGTTATGCGTGAGCGTGGTGTAAAAGCTAGCTTGAAAAAACCACTTTCCGCTCTTGTTACCTCAGGTGTTTTAGCGGCCATTGGGCAACAACTGATTACTGACCAGAAGGGTGATAGCGGCCAATTGCTAAAAGAGCAAGATGGAGCGTTTTTGTTACCGTACAAAAATTACCTGGATATTTTAAAGTGGGCTGAGCGTGGTCAGCTGAAAGCAAAAATGGAAGATGCAAGTCAACTCAATGAGCTGAGTGGTGCAGTGCAAAATTTACCGGCTCAGGTTGCTCAAAGAGAAGAAGTGGCAAAAGAAGTTGTAGATAAGTTGCTTGGGGCAAAGCCAAAAGATTGGGACAAATGGTTTGCGGATTCAACAAAAAATGATTGGAAGAGCGACTTGGTGCTTCGTTATCTTTCTGGATTGAGCAAAGAAGGCCAAGATGAATTTCTAGGTAAATACGAGCTTTCAGTCATTAAAAAGGCTAATCTGAAACGGGTGTTTGATTCATACAAGTGGTATGCGAAAAAATAGTAAGGGGCTATTTTTTCGGTGTATAATTTTTTACATACCATTCTGGAAACCATGACGTGAAAATAATAGGAAATGCCCACAGCGCGACAAGACCTATTTTTACAGGCCATTGAGATGATGAAAGTGAAAAGGGAAGAAAATAGGCGAGTAGTGATTTAACAGAAAGCGTTAGTGCCCATACTGCCGATATTGTGTAATTGATGAATTTAAAAGCGTAGGTGTTCCAATACTCTCTTGGTACATCCTCTTTCGCATATTGCATGCTAAATGGGTTTTTGATAAAAATTGAAATCCACATGATGCTTGCAAGTGCTACTTTTGCGTTAGCATATGCATGACTACCAATAGCTATTTGGAGTGATGGCACGATATTGCAGACAGACAAAATTGAAAAGTAGATAAGCGTTCCCCATTCAATTACGAAAACTTTTTTAAGTCGCTTGAAGTTAAAGATTGCATTTACTATGAGTGCGAGTGGTGCAGCATGTGCTGCAGGCTCAAGTGAGAAATAGATTATCCATGGGGTAAAGCTTTGTAGAATGGTTAAAAACATCAAGACTCCTCGGTGGTGTACGACTAATTTTTCCTAGTGTAAAATAGTGTTTTTTAGAATGCAAGGAGTGATAGAGTGAAGCGTTTTATGGGTAATATGGCTTTTGTGACCGTGCTCTTTACTGGTGCAGTTTATGCCATAGAGCAAGAGTCGACATTGTTTAAAATTAATAACCAAAGTCAGACAAAGATGTTTTCTGACGGGACGATTGAGGCGGCATATAGCAACTATTCTCACCTCAAGAACTCGAATTATTTTGAGGCTGAGTTCATTACGCAACACCAGCATGTGCGCGACAGTGTTTGTCAAAAGTATGATGTAGAAATTATAACTGCTGACTGCCAAAGTAATGACCTTGAGTGTTTGTACCTTAAGCGAAAGAGTAACACACTTTTAGTTATAGGTCCTGGCTTTCCGGTGCCTAAAGAGCGTATGATCTCGTTTGTAGATCTTTTCCCCAACTATGATCTGTTATTTTTTGATTATCGTGGACAGGGGGGCAGTGTTTACAAAGATAGCTCCTGGTTTAGTCTTGCAGCATGGTTGGGCTTTGGTACGAAGTGTCTGTTTGGTGTTGATATGGCAGCAACAAAGCTAGGCCAGCAAGAGCATGACGATTTATACGCAGTTGTAGAGGCAGTAAAGCAAAAAAAACAGTATCAGCATACCTATGGTATAGCACTGTGTTATTCATCCTACATTTTTGCAAAAGCACAGGCACTAAAACCTAATCTTTTTCAAAAATTAATACTTGATGGGTGCTGGCCTAATGTGGCAAGTGTGGTCAGAAAAATAGCACAGTATCCGTCGTTAGTTTGTGGTCGTCAGCCACCAGGATCACCATGTTCGTGGCTAACCGATGCTCAATGGTTTCAAGATATTGGCCAGTGGATAGTCGAGTCAACCAGTGGTGCTGATTTGGGAAAATTTGTAGAGCTTTCTGAGTATGCAAAGCATTTGAATATACCAGTTCTTTTTTGGCAGTGTGGTGATGATTGTTATTGCTCGGCTGAGCAGTTTGAGAAGATTTGGCAAGCCACTAAAGCGTGGAAAATGTCCATTTTTACCAAGAACCGGCATGGACGTAATCATGTCTGGCAGCGTGAGCTGTATGCATATTTGGGTAATTATTTCTTTGAAAATGCTCTAAATGAGGCTCTGTTCCAAGATCTTTGAGTGACGATTTTCTCTGAAGATCGATTTAGAGCGGTAAATCGAGCAATTTTTATAAAAAATATCCCATTTGACATTAACTAAGAGTGTGGCTATGCTATATTTAATGTCAGTTATTCAAAATTAAGCCTGTTTAACTGATTTTGTTGCGTGTGCGACGAGAATTGGTAGGGTATAAGTTTAATTAACCAAATGGAGGATATCATGGTTAATCGTATTTCTAAAGCCGTATTGCTTGCATGTTTAATGGCTGTTGGTGCTAATGGCATGGCTATGTGTGGCAAAAACAACGATGAGAGTCGAAGAGAACTAAGAGAACTACAAGAGAAGTGGCTTAATCGTAAAGTAAGGGAAGGTCTGGCTGTTTCGATTGGTGTCCTTGCTTCTGGTTTGTGTCTTTACACTAAATTTGTAACAGAACACAGACTCTATCCTGAAAGAAACTTAAAGTCTTTTTTTAAGAGAGGCTTGTGGAAGGCTACAGCCTATTCATCGCTTATTCCAGCATACTTAATAAATAGAAACGAGTTTTTTCCTGATTTTTATTTGTTTAATCAGAAATTAAAAGATAAATATTTCTGGAGTTGGATTCCAGAGCAGAACCCTAGCGAGAAGAAGTAAACATTCGTTTTTTTTAATGGTAATTAACTGAATAAAATAAGGGGCTCAATTCGAGCCCCTTATTTTCTAAAAGCTCTTTCTATGTTATACTTTCCTTGTTATTTAACGTCTAAAAATACATTATTATTTTCTATTTAAAATATTTAGGTGGAAGTGTTATGTGTAAAAACCATCAAGACATTGATTGCAAACAAGCTGAAGAAAAAAACGAAGAGCAGCAGGCAGCTCAAGAGGCTGCAGAACAAAGCAAGGTTGTAAAAGACAATCAGCAAGAAGAGAGCTTTAAAGACCAATATCTGCGGTTGAATGCCGACTTTCAAAACTTTAAAAAACGTGTAGAAAAAGAGCGCATTGAGTGGATGACAACGGCGCAGGCAAGCGTGCTTGAAAAAGTTCTGCCAATTGTTGATGAGTTTGATCGTGCATTTGCGGCACTAGAAAAAAGTGAACAGCATGATGCTTCATGGCTTGAAGGCTTTAAACTTGTGTACAAAAATTTACAAAAAGCCATGACCGATCTGGGGGTTGAGGAAATCAAAACCGACGGTGAATTTAACCCCGATCAGCATGAGGCGCTTATACAAGTAGATTCAGCGGACCATGCGTCTGGTGCCATTGTACAGGTTCTTGCCAAAGGGTATATGCTCAAGGGTAAAGTTATCAAGCACGCAAAAGTAAGTGTTGCAAAGTAGCAAGAGCACATTCTTTTTTTATCGATCCTTTTGTTATTTTCAGGCTTTGTTAGACTGAAAACTTTCTTATGTTTATGGTGGTCGCTAGTTCAGCGGCCTTGTTTTTATATCGATAGTTTCTAGGCGAAGGAATGTAATGAGCATGATGAGGCGTTTTGTAAATGTTTTAGTCATCGTTGTACTAGCTGGTGCATGTTTTTACCTGTACGAGCAGCATAGCCAGATTCAAGAGGATTTAACAAGGCTTACAGGTTTGCAAGAGCAGTTTCAGGATACGGTTAAAGGTGCCATTGGGGTGTCTCGTCCTCAGCCGGTGCAGCGTTCAATTTCTGAAAAATCAGGCCACACCTGGCTTGATGTACAAAAGCAGGTCAAAGATACTGTTGTTCAAGTTTATTCACAAGCAACTGATTTTAATTGGTTTGAGCCGTATAAAACACCTGATCAAGGTGAAGGTGCCGGAAGTGGTTTTTTCATCAACGAAAAAGGTGACATGATCACCAATTACCACGTTGTTGCTCAGTCATGTGCCGTTCAAATTCAAATTCCGAGCTTTGGTATGGAGCGCTTTGATATGGAAATTGTTGGTGTTAGCCCAGAGCGTGATATTGCTTTGCTCAAGCCAACACAAGAGGCGTATGAAAAGATTTCGCAAAAACTGGGAACCATTCCATTTCTAAAACTTGGCGATTCAGACTCTGTTTTGCGTTCACAAGAGGTTTTGGCGCTTGGTTTTCCACTTGGTCAGTCACGCCTGAAAAGTACGTTGGGTATTGTGAGTGGGCGTGAACGGCTTGGTTCATTTGGTTACATTCAAACAACGGCACCAATTAACCCTGGTAACTCAGGTGGGCCGGCACTAGCAACAGATGGAACCGTTGTTGGGATTAATAATGCAAACATTCCATCAGCTCAAAATATTGGATACATCATTCCAATCAACGAAGTTAAAAATGCACTTAAAGATTTGTACAAAGTGAAGCTTTTACGCAAGCCTGTGCTTGGTTGTATCTTTACTCTTTCAACGCCTGAAATGGTCAAGTTGCTGGGTAACCCCGAGCCAGGAGGATGGTATGTTGCAAAAGTATTTAAGCACACACTGTTTGAACGCGTTGGTGTTAAAGATGGTGACATGCTCTATCAAATTGGTGGATACGACATTGACATGTATGGTGAGCTGAACGTGCCGTGGAGTGAGGATAAAGTTTCGTTATTTGAGTTTTTAAATCGTTACACCGTTGGTGATATGCTTCATTGTGTGATGTATCGTAAAGGACAGAGAAAAGATTTTACCTTTAAACTCGAGCAAATCTACCTGCCGCCAATTCGCATGATTTATCCAGAGTTTGAGCCTGAAGCCACTGACTATGAGATTATCGGTGGTATGGTTGTTATGGAGCTAACGATGAATCATGTGGGTGCACTTGTTTCACGCTCACCACGGTTGGCATCATCACTGATGAAGTTTGATCGCCCAGAGCATCAGCATGATTCAGCACTTATCATCACACATGTGTTGCCAAACTCTCAAGCGCATATTGCCAAAGTCATTCGAACTGGTGAGATTATTGATGAGATCAATGACATTAAAGTTAAGAGCCTTGCAGATTTTAGAAAGGCGGTGCCAAAGAGCAAGCAAACTGGTTTCTTGACTGTTAAGACTGATGATAATCTGTATGCGGTTATGGCACTTGACAAAATTTTGCGCAACGAAGATATGCTGGCAAATAGATTCTTTTTCAAAAAATCGAAGTTGTTTGAACAGCTTCAAGGCGAATAAGCTGCATGAGCAAAAAAGTAAAAACACGGCTTGATGTTTTGGTTGGCCAGCAATGGCCAGCCTTGTCACGTTCACATATTCAAAGTTTGATTTTGCAGGGGAAGGTAACTGTTCGAGGCGAACTGCAAACCAAGCCTGGTACTATGCTTGATCCTGAGGTAGAAATAACGGTTGACCTCAGCCAAGACAAATATGTCAGTCGTGCTGGCCATAAGCTTGAGGCTGCGCTTAAGGCGTTTGAGGTTGATGTCAATGGCTTAGTGGTGCTTGACGCCGGTATTTCAACAGGGGGGTTTACCGATTGCTTGCTGCAGCATGGAGCTGCGCGGGTGTATGGTGTTGATGTTGGGTACGGCCAAGTACATGAAAAAATACGTGTCGATCAGCGATTGGTTTTGCTTGAGCGCACAAACTTACGCCACCTTAAGCAACTGCCTGAAAAAGTTGATCTGGTTACGCTTGATCTGTCTTTTATTTCAATCTTAAAAGTTATGCCTGCTGTTAGCGAATTGCTCAAACCTGGGGGGAGAATTATTGTTTTGATTAAACCTCAGTTTGAAGCAGAACGGGAAGACATTGGACGCAAGGGACTTGTCCGTAGCGAACAAGTCCACGAGCGTGTTATTGAAAAACTACGAGAGCAGATGCCAGACTATGGATATAGCCTTGCAGGCCTGATTGAGTCTCCCATCACAGGTGCTGCATCAGGAAATAAAGAATTTTTAGGTATGTTTGTTTCGACAAAATGATGAGCCATGACTCCTTTTTTGTGAAAAGCAATGGCCTTTACTTTTGCTTGGAGTAATGCATCTGAGAGCATATCTTTTTTGCTTCTGATGTCATCGTCCTGTTCTTTGGTTTCTAAAAAATAGACGAGTTTGTTTTCTAGATCATCTTCAACTTCTTCATAAAATTCAAGCGGGAGCGTCCATCCGCTTAGGTCAAGAAAAAAGCACATGCGGTGTGTGACTAGCCATAGCAGTTCATCTAAATCGTCCATGTGGTTGATAATGCCGTGTGTAGCAAGAAGCTGGAGCCCATGAGAGATTTCAATGAATGAAGACCAAATGCCTTCTGGGCTATGCTGGCTCCAAATTGCTTTGCCCAGGACTGCATTGAGGAATCGTAAAATCATTTGTCTAAAACGTTCTTGGATCATATGTTTTTGAACATTTTGTTTTATTTTTTCTACCTGGCTATCGAGTGAGTGTGCAATGTCGTCAGCTATGCTGGTGACAAACTCTCCTGGCTGTTCCTGAAACTGGTGGTAGTGGCTGGTAAGTTTTGAAAGCATACTATCTTCAATATGCTGTTTGAGAAATGTTAGGTTTGTTTTTGCTTCCGGTATAATTTCGCCGTGCTCAAAAAATCTTTCAGGGAGGAGCGGAAGACTGTGTATAATTTGATTGCAAACTGACGCGTCAATGATTTCAGCTGAGTCAAGTTTGATTTTATATAAGCGTAAGATAACGTAGGTTGTTTCGATATCTAGGTTAAGTTCATTACACAGTTCAAAAAACTGGATAATATGATAGCCATCTTGAGAAAGAACGTCGGCATAGTTCTTTTGGTTATATGATTCCTTGATGAATGTGACAAATGATTGATTAAAAATCGATGTCTTTGAAACTGGTTGTAGTGTTTGTCCTTCAAAGTCACGCGTGTGTGTCATGCCTACGCCAACTGATTGCAAACAATCTTTAAGGCTTCGTGTACTGAATTGAAGTGGTGTTTGTTCTGGAAGTAATGTATTTAAATCAAGGTTTTCGGGAGCACTTTCAGCAATTGCTTTGCAGAAAGTGAAAAGTAACGATAAAGTAATAAGGCAATAACGTCCTGCCAGAACTCTCATTTTTTATCCTTTCAGCTACATTCGTTTATTTTTTGCCGTAACGTATTAAAATGAAACGTAAGTGCTTAATTTAAGCGTAATGAAGATAGCAGCAGAGGGGATTATTTTGCAAGTAATTTTAACAAAGCGGATCAGAAATTTATTAGAGGAAAAGGCTTATGCCTCTTTATCGCTATGATGCTTTTGCAAAAGATGGCAAACGAGTGAGTGGAAGTATTGATGCTCCAACGCCGCAGGCTGCAAAAGAAGCACTCAAAATTCAGGCTTTAATGCCTGTCAGTATTAAAGAAGTGACTGCTGATGGTGGCGGATTTTCCCTGGCGATGCTTTTTGAGAAAAAGGTTGAGGCAAAAACTGTTATTATTTTTACTCGTCAGCTTGGTGTTTTGCTTAAATCTGCCGTTCCACTGCTGCAAGCATTAGAGCTTTTGATCGAACAGTTTGAGGGGAGATTTCGTCGTATTTTGATCAGTGTCAAAGATGGTGTTAAATCTGGAGAGTCGCTGGCAAGTCAGCTGGCAAATTACCCCAAAATTTTTTCTAACGTTTATATCCAGCTAGTACGTGCCGGTGAGGCAACTGGTAAGTTGGACACCATTTTATTCCGATTGACTGATTACCTGGAGCGTACTGAAGCAACGAAAAAGAAAGTAAAAAAGGCAATGAGTTATCCAATAATGATGATTTCATTTGCTGTCGCAGTAGTTGTTGGTTTGATGACAAGTTTAGTACCAAAATTTAAAGATGTGTTTGGAACCATGGGGGTTGAACTTCCTGGAATAACACAAGTTCTCATAGTTTCATCAGATTTTATGTTAGATAATTTTTTATTGATAGTTGTTGGTACTATTGCTCTTATTGGATTATTCATGTACTGGAGTTCGAGGCCTCAAGGAAAGTACAAGTTGGATGAATTTTTCTTGCGATTTCCTATGACTGCTTATTTTTCACGGACCCGAGCAGTTGTTCAATTTAGCCAGACACTAGGGATGTTGCTTGAGAGTGGTGTCAATTTAGCTGAAGCGCTGGATATTGTTTGTAACATTATTGAGAACCGAGTTCTTGCAAAGAAACTGCTTGAGGCTCGTGATAAGATCATCAAAGAAGGTAAAATCGCAAAATACTTAACCGATTCAGGGTTGTTTCCTAAAATAGCAAGCTACATGATCAGTACCGGTGAGCAGTCGGGTAAACTTTCTGAAATGTTGCTTGTGGTAGGCCGTGATTATGAAGAAGAGCTTAATGAATTGACTGAGAGTCTCGTGGCAAAAATAAATCCAGTTATGACATTGGTTTTGGGAGCGGTTGTCGGATTTATTGTTCTTGCTATATTCTTGCCAATTATGGAATTAACTGACGTATTTGCTAAACTTGGATAGTTTAATTGTAAAATTTTAAGTAAGAAGGGATGATAATGCGTAAAAGTTCTGCATTTACTATGATGGAAATCATGGTTGTACTTGGTTTGATTGTTGTAATTTTGATGTGGGTAATTCCAAAGATTCAAGAATTTACTGTTAAAAGTCAGGCAGCTCAAGTACAGTTTCAAATGACCGACATTCAAAGTGCCTTACAAGAGTATTATTTTGAGTTAGGTAAGTATCCATCAACCCGTGAAGGGCTTGACTCATTGGTTGAGAATCCTAAGCCAAACGATGAACGTCATAAGCGCATTGCTCACAAATGGCCATTTCTTAAAGATGGTGAGACTGCAATAACACCTAAGAGTGGCAGTGAATTTATTTATAATTCACCACCTGAAAAGTACAAAGACAAATACAAGTTTTATGAGCTTTTGTGGTTTGGACCAAGCGGTGAAGAAGATGATCGGTATAAAATCATTATGGGTCACTAAAAAGCTCCGACGTGATCAAAAAAGCTTTCACAATGCTTGAAATGATGGTTGCAGTATTTCTTATAGGGGTACTTGCAGCCGTCATTTTACCTCGGGCGATTGGCAGAGCACCAGAAGCATCATGGCAATCGGTGTTGGCCGACTTGAACAATATTCTTTCGTTTGCTCGGCAAGAGGCAATTATGCAACGAAAAAATTATCGGGTTACTTTTATTCCAAAAGGTAAAGGTAGGGATGTTGTTCTTGTGGAAGAAGAAAAGGCAACCCCCGATGATGCACGTAAAAAAGTTTTTGAACAGGTAAGCTCTGGTTATTTTGATACAAAATATTTATTGCCCGACGGAATCAAGATTAGATCTTTTTATCTGGGAAATCAGTTTGTTGCTGAGGAAGAGAATCGTGGCAAATATTTTTGTTATATCCTGCCAGATGGATTGGTACAGGATGTGACGTTGCATTTGCATAGGCCTCATCAAGACCAGGCAAAGAAAAAGGATGATGCAACGTTTAACTCGATGCCATTTTTGGGCATCTTTACCATGCGAGATGGATACATTAAGCCATCAGTACGTGGTGGGGGAGGCAATGAAAGTTAAGCGAGCATTTATGCTCATTGAGGTGCTTATTGCAGCTTTTGTTTTACTCTCAGGTGTTTACGTTGCTGCTCGTCTGCAGATGAAGTCAATGTTGCGAGTTTTAGGTGATCGTGATCACACGCAGAAAATTTTTTTGATTAAAAAAGATTTATTTTCTGTCTTTATCGATCCGCCCGAATTTGTCCCTGAAAAGCCAGCTTTGCAAGAGCATGCTCTTGTTGGGCTCAAAGTCGAAATGAAGAAAGAAAAAATTCATGAAAAATCGGGCATTGAGCAGTTTGCAGATCGTCTTGAGTTGATAAAGGTTAAAGGGAGCTGGAAAACTGGTTTGATAAGTCAGGACGATGTGATGCTCGGCTTCATGCCGATACCTCAAGACACTGAAGAGAAGAAAAAATGAAGCGGCGTGTGCAAGCATTTATGATTATAGAGCTTCTACTCGCTATTACGCTTTCAAGTTTTGTCATTCTTGGTGCTGTTCAGGCATACTTTAACATGATGAATTATTTATCTCGTTCACGTCGTGTTTTGGACGTTAGTCGTAAAGTTGGTATGTTGTTTAATCAGCTTGAAAAAGATGTTAGTACCGCATATATACCTCAACTTCATGATGATGTTTTGTTGGATAAGGGAGCAAAAGGACAACCACAGGATGGGCAAGAAAAAAAAGCTGAGCAGCTGATGCCTGACAATCTTGGTTTAGATTTTTCAAAAGAAGACAAGAAAAAAGAGCGAGAAGAAAAACTTAAGTCTTACTTTATCGGTTTGACTGATGAGCGAGGGCTACCGATTAAAGTTAGCAGAAAAGAGCTCGCCCCGTTTAAGAGTATGAATTTCATTTGTACCAATCCCTTGCAGATGATGGGACAAAAAAAGAAGCGCCTGGTCCGTATTATGTACGAGCTTGTGTTGGATAAGCAACGAAGTACAAGAGAAAATAAAGTATACACATTATGGCGTAAAGAGACAGAAGAGCTTGGAAATGTTGAGTTTAAAGTAGATGAATTCTCGAAGAAAAAGCACGAGCCAGTCAGGTCATACATCGTTGCTGATGGGGTGAAAGCAATGTCGGTGGTGTATGTTAAAGAAAAAGAACTCGATGAAAAAGAAAAAAAAGAAAAGTTAGAAAAAAAGAAAGAATACGAGCGAGCCTTGGTATGGGGAGATAAGCCCGAGCGTCAGGGAATTACTCCTGAGTGGCTTGAATTGTATGTGGTGTTTTGGGACGAGACGCTACAAGAATCTGAAATGTATCACGTTTTGTTACCAATAATTTCGTATCACTTGGTAGCAGTGGTTGATAATAAAAAACAAACGATTGATCAGCAGCTCAACCAGGCGGGAGTGACAGCGCTGCAACAGGCGTCACCGGTACCGGAGCAATCACCACAACTACCTCCTGCTGGGCCAAATACACCAGTCCCACCGCCAATAGCTTAACAGTCGAGAGTTTATGATTAAAAAGAAGAATGGTGCGATTTTAGTTATTTGTCTGCTACTGCTCTCGGTGGTTGTCGTACTGGTGGAGCAATTGGCTCGAGGTGTGTTGGTTGGTGCCTATTTTACCCGTACAATGGTTGAGCGTGAGCATGCAAAAACATTAGCCCTCAATGGTGTCCGACTTGCAATGTTACAAGTTGGCTTTGAGGAAAAGAAAAAAGAAGAGCAGGGTGAAATCAAACAAAACCAATCAGCAGATCTAGGTAAAGAAAGCGCCGAGAAAAAAGAGAGTAAGCGCTTGCAAAAATTTTTGTTGCGAAATCTGCCCCATCTAAATCGATGGCAGTCCTTTTATTTGAAACGACAGTATGATGGCATTGATGGGCAAATTAAAATTTGTGTCAGCTGCGAGGGGGGTAAAATTAATATTAACGAGGCGTTTGATTTTAAGGCTCAGCAATTTAAGAGTGAGTATCAGATGCTTTTAAGGGGACTTGAAATTAAAGGTAAGCTTGCAGCTGGAGAAATTCTTAAGCGACTTACTGATTTTTTAAAAGAGCGTAATCGGAAGCTTGATGATATTTCGCAGCTATCCGATATTTCTGAATTTAAAGAACTGGATGTTTTTTATTCACCTCCTCTGGCTCCGGTTAAGGAACAAAAAGCACAATCCAAACAAACGCTTGCGTTGCAGGATATCTTTACGACATGGACGACAGATGATAAAATTAACCCTCTTTGGCTTTCAGATTCTTTGTGTGCCATTTTGGGGTTGCGGCGACCATTTGCAGATGATGCAAAAAAGCGTAAAGAGGTGTTTAAAAATTTTGTGGTAAACTTTAAAAAAGAGTGGACGCAAGATTGGGCTACAAATTGGCAATACCTAGAGCCTTTGTATGAGCAGCGGCCCCAAATACTTGATAATGTTAAGAGAATTTTTTCGTCGGAACTTTTGCCGAAAACATTTTCTGTGCTATCTTCTGGAAAAGTAGGTAATGTTGAGCAAACACTACTTGCCCTAATCAAAGAAGTTGAGGTTAAGACCGGTAAAGATAAAAAAGAAAAAGACGGCACCCAGCGGCAATTGCCTGCTCAGGAAGCTGTAAAAAAACAAGAACAATCCGATAAAGCACCAGAAAAAGAATATAAAATTATTCGGCTTTATTGGATGTGATAAAATTGGGAAGTATTCGTGAATTTAGAGACGCGTGTAGGAGCATTTATACTTGTCGCCATAGGCGTGTTCCTTTACCTAAGTATCAATATTCGTTCATTTAGATTGGACAAGGATCAGTACTATTCGTATAGAGCTTATTTTGAAGATACGGGTGGACTGACAAGTAAAGCGCCTGTAAAAATAGCTGGTGTTGAAGTTGGTTGGGTTGATCGCATTGACTTGCTATCTGACGGTAAGGCAGAGGTTATCTTGCGCATCAGTAAAAACATTAAATTAGCAAAAAATGCTTATGCAATGATCCATCAGGATGGTCTGATTGGAACGAAGAACTTAGAAATTGATCCTGGAGATTCGTCAACAGGTTTTCTATTGCCTGGGAGTATGCTGTCAATGCCTGGGAGGACCCCCGCTAGCTGGGGTGAATTGCTTGATCAGGTTCGAGATATTGCATCTACTGTGCAGGATATAACTTCGTCGTTTAAAAACACGTTTGCAACGCAAAGGGGTGAAGGTCAAATGCAAGGAGCACTCGATGCTGTTGCAAAAGCGACAGATCGCATTGCAGATTTTTCTTTGGTGATGCAGCGTACCATGAAAAATAACGAAGAAAATATTAATGTTATTGCTTCAGACTTGCGTTCATCTGTTGCAAGTTTAAAAGATAGCATCCCGCAAGTTACCGACGCGGTGCAAAAAGGTGCAGATAAATTTGGTGATGCTGCCGATGGAGCTAAGCAAACTTTTAATGGAGCAACAGAGGTAGTTGAAAAAATCAACAGCGGCAAGGGAGTAGTTGGGAAATTGATCAATGAAGATGAAACGTATGGAGATTTGAAGAAGACGATTCGTGGATTTAGGGATTATGTAGGTAAGCAAACAGGTTTGATGCTCAATATTGATATGCATGGGGAAAGTTTTCTTCGCCATAACAATTCAAAAGGTTATTTTGAACTTCGCTTACGTCCAAACTCTGATTTCTTTTACTTGATACAGTTTGTAGGAGATGAACAGGGAAGTCTCTCGTATGAAGATATTTTCTATACTCGACGTGATGAGAAGGGCAATATTTTACGTGCTAGTGAGCTCAATGTTCCACTTGAGCGCAAAATTGAGTTTGCTGACCATGTGGAAAAAGTGGTACGTAAAAAGTTTGATGTTTTATTTGGGATGCAGTTTGGTAAGCGCTTTGACCGTCTCGCTTTCCGTATTGGGATGTTTGAGAGCACGTTTGGTCTTGGCGCCGATTATTATGTTCCTCTACCAACAGATAAAATGCACTGGGTAACAACGATTGAAGCTTTTGATTTTAGAGGGAAAAATAGGTTGCCATTGCATGATATGAGGCCGCATGTCAAATGGCTTAACAGAGTATTTTTCTTTAAAAATATGTATACCAATTTTGGTATAGACGACGTTTTCAGTAAACGTCGAGCGAATCCATTTTTCGGTGGAGGCTTGCGATTTGGAGATGATGATCTTAAGTATTTGCTGGGGACTCTTCCAATTGGTAAAGCTGGCGGTGCTTAGAATTTTTTGGGGTCGCATCAATATACAGATAGTTCAGATCCTCTTCCTCATCATCTTCATCAACGAAAACAAAGTTGATGTTGTAGTGAGTGTAGTAGATCTCATCATAAACTTCTTCATAGCAATAATAGCTTAGTATTTCTGATTGTATGTTACTGTTTGTATTATTTATCATTTGAAAAATATTCTTTTATTTGTCTTAACTAAAGGCTTTTATATTTTTTCATTATCTATATTTTAAGTCAGAAGTATAGATGTGATTTGGGTAAAATCAATAATGTTCTTACGTCGATAGTTTTTTTACCTGGGAGAAGGGGTAGAAATTTTTATTTGAAAGGGTTTTGATGTTAAATCTTCCGTTCTCAGAAATTAAGCGGATTGAGGAGCTTGTTCGTGGTGATAAAGATAATATATCGCTCTCACAGGGCGCTCTTAAACTAGGTGGTATTCCCCTGCAAATAAAGCAGCATGTCCAGACATTGTTGAGCACAGACATAACTGACTACTATGGCAGCTGCTGGGGGCTCGATATTTTACGTGAGCGCTTGGCCCAAACCCTATCTGCTCGATATCATACAAAATTGACTACAGATCAAATTTTACCCACACATGGTTGTATTGGTGGGCTGTCGATCTTGTACCTTTCAATTCTTGCCCCCGGCGATGAAGTCATTATTCCTGAGCCTAGCTATCCAGCCTATCGGGTGCTTGCTCAAGCGGCGCGGGCAAATGTTGTGACAGTGTCATGTCTTGAAGATGACAATTTTGAACGCGGTGTTTCTTGGCAGTTTGACATTGAAAAAATTAAGGCAGCAACGACTTCCAAAACAAGGATGATTGTTTTTTCAAATCCGTGTAATCCTACGGGGTATGTTATTTCTGCTGTACAAATTCGTCAGCTGCTTGAGTGGTGCGCTCAAAAGGGCATTTATTTGGTCGTTGACGAAGCGTACGCTGATTATATTTTTGAAGGTGATTTTACATCCTCACTGGCGTTGCTTAATGAGTCTGAGTGGCTTGTTAGTGCCCATACTTTTTCAAAAAACTTTGCCATGAGCGGTTGGCGTGTTGGATTTCTTGCTGCGCACCCTAAGCTTATTAAGGCGCTTGTTGGTATGCAAGATGCGCTTTTGAATTGTTTAAATAATTCAGCTCAATATGCCGCACTGTATGCTCTGGATCATCCCGAGATTGTTCAGTCGTTTTATCAGCAAGTTAAAGAAAATCGTAATCGTGCCGTAGAGTTATTAGAACCGGTGGTTGCAAAAGGATTGATTAAATATTCTTACCCGAATGCTGGATTTTATATTTTCTTGAAAACGCGCTATGATCGTACAGCTGATGTCTGTATGGACATTTTGCAAAGCAAAAAAGTATCATTGGTTCCGGGCTCTGGTTTTGGGGACAGCGTTCAATCATTTATACGAGTTTGTTTTGCTCGTGAAAAAGATTTGCTGGAGAAGGGGTTAACTCGTTTAACTCAGTATTTATTGAAAGAGGAATGATGAAACAGCAACCTGACTACGGGCTTGATGCGCCGGCAGTGATACGGAATTTAGTAATCGCTGCGGTTCTTGTACCATTTTTCTATAAGGTGTTTTTTGCATATCTTAATGTTCGATTTCCGTCGTTTCTTTTTACTTTCCTTTCTTCATGGATTTGGTTTGGCATTATTTTTGCTTCGTTCATTCTTCCAGCTTTGTTTATGTATTTGAGTAGCAGGTATGGTAAACACCGTTTGCGTGACCAAATGATCACGGGCCTCCGCTTGAAGGGGAATGAACGGGTGCTTGATGTTGGTTGTGGTCGTGGACTTATGTTAGTTGGTATAGCGAAAAAGCTAACAACAGGAAGAGCTGTTGGCATTGATACGTGGGATGAGGCAGATCTTTCGGGTAATAGTTTGCAGGCGGCTCAAGAAAATGCAACGCTTGAGCAGGTTGAACAGAGGGTCGAGATTATTACTGGCAATGCATGTCGTTTACCGTTTGAAGATAACCTGTTTGATATTGTCGTTTCAAATTTGGTGCTTCACAATATTGACGGTCAGCTCGCCCGTGAGCGTGCATTGCAAGAGATCGTTCGTGTGTTAAAGCCTGGTGGAGAAGTGTTGATTTCTGATTTTTTGTACACTAATGAATATAGTAGAGTATTAAAAAGAGCTGGCTTGAAAAATGTAAAACGCACTGGTCTGCAGTTGCTAATTTTTCCGCCAGTAAGATTAGTAACAGGCCTAAAAAAAGCTAAAGCATAAGTAAAGTTAAAGTATGTATAAAAAAAGAGAACATATTCATTTTGTTGGTGTTGGCGGCATTGGAATGAGTGGTATTGCTGAAATTGTTCGACTGCAGGGCTATCCAGTTTCTGGATGTGATGGGGCTGCACAGTCTTCAAAGCTTAACCATCTTAAGGGACTTGGTTGTACTATTTATCATGGACATTGTAAGGATCATGTTAATGATGCAGACGTTTTAGTTTATTCATCAGCGATAGACCAAGATAATGAAGAAATTGCTGCCGCAAAAACAAAAGGTGTTCCTGTTATTTCTCGTGCACTTATGCTTGCAGAGCTTATGCGCACAAAGTTTAGCATAGCGGTTTCAGGTTCGCATGGAAAAACAACAACAACATCGATGATTTCTCATATTTTAATTGAAGCACGGCTCAACCCGACGGTCATTGTTGGAGGAGTGCTTAAAAACATTGCCAGCAACGCGCAGTTGGGACAAAGTGATCTGCTTATTGCTGAAGCTGATGAAAGTGATCGCTCGCTTCTTTATTTAAATCCTACAATGGCAGTAGTGACCAATGTGGATGCAGAGCATCTTGATATGTATGCTGATTTGGATGATGTTAAATCAACATTTAAGAATTTTTTAGAACGGTTACCTTTTTATGGTAAAGCATTTTTATGTGCTGACGACCAGCCGTTAGTATCTCTGCTACCGCTTCCCCACATTTGTGTGACAAAATATGGCTTCTCTGATGATGCTGACTTGCAAGGAGAAGTTGTTGAGCTGGGGGATACAGTTTCAGTTTTTGATGTATATAGTTATAAGGTTGATACTACTGGCCAGAGGCAGCGAACACTAATTGGACGTATGAAGCTTAATATGCCTGGGGTACATAATGTTCAAAATGCGCTTGCAGCCATTGCCGTTGCACGAGAGTGTGATGTGTCATTTGAAGTTATAGCACAGGCGTTGGCAACATTTGGTGGTGTTGAGCGCCGGTTTGAATTAAAAGGGATATGTAAGGGTGCCGAGCTTTTTGATGACTATGGCCATCATCCAACAGAGATTAAGCATACATTAACGGTTGCAAGAAAGCGGGCACGTAAAAAATTATATGTAGCCTTTCAGCCGCACCGTTTTACACGTACCCAAAAATTATGGCAAGAGTTTGTCGATGTATTTTGCGCTCAACAGGATTATGTCATTGATAGATTGTTTATTGCTGATATTTACCCTGCAAGCGAAAAGCCTATTGCTGAGATTACCTCGTTCAATTTAGCTCGGGCCATGGCTGAGCAGAATCCATTGCTTGATGTTATTTATTGTGCATCCTATGAGCAAGTAAAAGATCGAGCCCTAGATATTTTGCAAGAGGGGGACCTATTCGTTACTGTTGGAGCTGGAAAAATTAATTGTGTGCTTGCAATGCTTGCCGAGTATGAACAAGAAGGCACTCCTCAGTCTTTAGATTTGTCAAGAAAGTCGCAGAGTGAGCGCCTTTAATTGACAAAAAAGATAAGATGGGCGATACTCTCACACTCAACTTTTTCTGAAATTATGTTTATTGTTTGAAAGGAATTTTACATGCAACGAATAATGCAACCTTTGGCGAGCACGCTGTTTTGCTTAGCGGTATTTGTGTCTTGCCTACATGCACAAGATACTCAGGGAACTATGAGTAACCCCCAAAGTCTTGATTTAGGCAAAAAACCGCCTCTTTTTATTGAAAATGGTGATTACAAACTTAATTTTGGTGGTAGGGCTTGCGTAGAACATTATTACCAGGACAATATTTATCTCTTGAATGGATGTATGCCAGATGAGAACGAATACTTCAAGCATACGGTGGATACGTCCTTACACTTTGTGTACGGAGAAAAGAAGTATGGACATAAGGCTGTACAGGCATTTACTGCTTTGCGTAGTAAGGGTATTTGGGGTAAGCCTGCATCGTTTTCAGATCGTGAGTCCGGGCCAAACAGTCCATCAGAAGTAAAAATTAGCGACTCACTGGTTGGAAGTCACTCTCACACCACCGGTAAACCTTTGATCTGGGCAAAAGAAGCGTGGCTTCAGTTTAGTTTAAATGCAGCCATTGGTTACCACAGCCCTCTAGTTCATACCCTCAAACTAGGGTATTTCCCATTTGATCTAGGAAGAGGTATTGCTCTTGGTTCAGCATATGGTTTGAATAAAGAATTTTTGGGTTTGTATTCCTACCCTGAAGACAAGGCTCCTCCAGGCATTTTGTTACATGGGGAATTTTTCAAAGACCGTTTTGCCTACGATATTTACTATGCAAAGTTTGAAGAACGTAGTAAAGGACTTTCGGACACAATTAATACAGTTAACGCGCACATAGTTGGTCGTCGCGAAACCCCATGGCGTGGTGTGAATAAAGATGATGAATTGATTGCTGGTCGCATTAAGGTCAAGCCCGTTTATGATCACGATAAAATTGGAACATTAGAGCTTGAACCGTATGTTTTTTATAATGCTGCGTCTGATCAAAAAGTGGAAATAGCTCCTGACTCAAAATCACAGTGGGGTGCTTTTGGTATTGCGCTCGAGCATAAGGTTAAAAACTTTGAGTGGGGTGGAGAAGTTGCGGTTAATTATGGTCATGAAACCTTGTTTCCCATTGATCGTAATAAGTCACAGATTAAGCGTACAAGGGCTTCAAATGGAGAAGAATTTGCTTATTTGACCGAAGAATATTCGCATATTTTACAAAAAGGCCTAGTTACATCTGACCCTAATATGACTATTAATGCTCCTGTAACACAGGTGAGCGAAGAGTATGCACTTAGGTCTGGACTTGACTGCAAAGGTAATATTGAAGTTCCTACAGACGGTAAATTCGATGATTTTTCTAATAAGAGTGATCGTTTTATAAAAGGTTATGTTAATAAGTTTACCGGATGGATGGGGGTCATTGATGCTGCCTACACCTTTGAGGATATCCACTTGACTGTTGCAGGTGCATATGGCTATGCATCGGGAGATAAAAGTCCGCATTCAGAGGAAGTAAATAAACGTTATGGTGGATTTAATGGGTTGCACGAAGTGTATTCTGGTAAGCGAGTAAAAAGCGTTATAATTTTGGGAGAGCGCTTTTTGAAAATGCCAGTTACCCTTGTTGGGGGAGAGCGCGAAGCCATCGTAGATGTCACATTTAGTGATATTGCATATGCTGGCGTGAGTGCCCTGTGGAAACCCAATACCCGGGTTAAGGGTCTAAAAATTAATCCAAACCTACTGTTTTATTGGAAAACTAAGACATCTGCAAAATTTGATGCAGAGAAGGGTGAGGCATCAACGACAGAAAAAGCGCGTAACTTTATGGGAACGGAATTTAATATAATGTCGTCGCTGCAGTTATCTAAAGATCTCACTATGGCTTGCAATACTGGATTATTTGCTCCAGCTGGCTACTTTACTGATATTAAGGGTGTCCCGCTTGATAAAAACTTTTTTAGGCGTTTGGTTAAAACCCCAGCGAATTTTGGTGTCCTTGAAGCAAATGAGACGCTTGCAAAGCTATATTCACTTGGCAATGATACGTCATATTATTTGAAAGTTGGCGTAGAATACAAGTTCTAGAAAATAACACAAAAAAGGAAGCCGCTTTGCAAAGCTGCTTCCTTTTTTGTGTATTACTGTGTCTAATCAGCCTAGGCTGGCTTCAATTTTTTTCTTGAGATTATCTTTACTCATCGATCCGTTCGCCCTGCCAACTTCATGACCATCTTTGATTATAACAAATGTCGGGACTGAGGCGACGTTCATCTGGACAGCGCTTTCGCGTGAATTGTCAATGTTGTATTCGGCAAATTTGCAGCTTGACATTTCTTCGGCGAGCTCTTCAAAGACAGGGGCCATCGTTTTGCAAGCGCCGCACTCCGTTGCAAAAAACTTGACCACAACTGGGGTGCTTGATTGCATGACCTCTTGGTCAAAGTTTTGGTCATTTACCGCTTTGGCCATTTTCCTCTCTCCTTTTTTGTTAAGGGTTATTTGAAAATAGTTTCAAGCTTGTCTTTAAGAACCTCTTTGCTCATGTAGCCAGTTTCGCGAGCAACAACCTCGCCGCCTTTAATGAACAAAAAAGTTGGAATTGAGCTTACGCTATGCTGGATGGCAATATCACGGTCGTTGTCAATGTTAAGTTTGGCAAAGGTGTATTGTCCTGATAATTCCTTTGAGAGCTCATCAAAAATAGGCTCTATTTGTTTGCATGGTCCACACCAGGTTGCAAAAACGTCTACGATAACGGGTTTTTCAGATTTAATGACTTCTGTTTCAAAGTTTTGTGAGTTAACGACGACTGTCATATTAAGGTTCCTTTCTAAGAGCTATAAAAATTTGATTTAACAACGTTGAGCTATTCAGCGTAGGCAATTTTATGTGGTTTGTCTATTTGTTGCTTGCTTTTTGCAAAGGTCCTTGCTAGATTTAAAACGTTGAGTATATCTCTTCAACAATGTTTTACGCTAGGAGCTCGTCATGATAGTCACATTCCTACTCATCAAGCCAGTCTAGCCTTTTCGTTGCTAGATACCCCCTTTTTGCACCTTTATCAGGTGTGAAATTGTTTTTTTATTCAATCTCAAATATATGTTTTTTGCATCGACTTGCTTTGAAAGTTAAGGGTGTTTTTTGTTACCATTTAATTTGAAAAGCTTGGGGTGCTTTGCACATACAAAATTTTTATCGGAAGGTTCATAGATGAACGATGTCTTGCTCAAGATTGAGGGCATTAAAAAATCATTTGGCTCAAAAGAGGCACTTAAGGGGGTTTCCCTTGATCTCATGCATGGAGAAGTGTTCAGCCTGTTGGGTGTTAATGGTGCGGGAAAAACTACCTTGTCGTCAATTATTGCGACGCTAACCAATCCAACAGCGGGCGACATAACACATAAGGGTAAGTCAATTTATAAGGATATTTGTTCTTATCGTCGACTTATTGGATATTGTCCACAAAAGCCAAATTTAAATGGTCTGTTGACCTTGAGAGATAATTTAGTTTTTGCGGGAAAATATTTTGGTATGAGTAAGGGTGAGATTGATCAGCGTATTGATGAGTTGGCTTCGACGTTTAGTATTAAGCAGTATCTAAATGATTATGCCCATGTACTTTCTGGTGGGTATAAGCAGCGTTTTGTTTTTGCGCGTTCACTTATGCACAGTCCTAAGCTGATTATTTTGGATGAACCTACAGTTGCATTAGATCCACACATTAGAAAGAACTTATGGAAATATATCAGCTTGATCAAAGAGCAGGGTGCGTGCGTCCTTTTGACAACACACTATCTTGATGAGGCTGAGGTGCTTTCTGACAGAGTTTGTCTTTTATCTGATGGTGTCGTAAAGCTGATAGATACACCAAAAAACTTAATGGCGACATTTCAAAAGGGCAAGCTAGAAGATGTCTTTTTAGAGCTTGTGAAAGATAGTATTGAAGAATAATTGATGTTAGAGGAATAGTATGATTACGCGTCGGGAATTAAGTGTTTTTTGGCATCTTTTGTCAACGGACCTTAAAATTTTACGGTTTCAAATTGCAGATAAACTCATTGATATGTTGATTTGGGTTATTTGCGGAGTGATAAAATCGGGCTTTATTTTACCCGCTTTTGGAGTTTCCAAAGAATTTGGAGCATTCGTACTTGTTGGTTCATGTGCAACTGCAGGACTTTTTGAGGTATGGCCAGCGGTGATTGGTATGGTGTCAGATTTTACTGGAGAAAAAGTAATTTCTTACTATTTTACGCTGCCAATGAGGTCGTGGTTTGTATTGCTGAGAGCCGTTGTGGCATATGCTACTAATGCGGCATTAATAGGTATTTTTGTATTGCCAGTGGGGAAGTTGATACTTGGTACTGCTTTTAATTTTGCAAACTTTAGTTTTATGCGGTTTTTATTAATTTATGTGCTAACAAGTATTTTTTATGGTGCGTTGACCATTTGGCTTGCGAGTTTTATGAAAGATATTTCAAAAGCTGGAAGTGTGTGGATGCGTTTTTTGTACCCTCTTTGGATACTTGGAGCATTCGAATTTTCGTGGGAAATGATGTATAATTTTTCACCTGTTGCGGGCTACTTGAGTTTACTAAACCCATTTATTTACGTTATGGAGGGCATTCGTGGTGCTGTTTTAGATTGGCAAGGATCAATTCCATTTCCATTCTGTGTATTAGCATTACTTACGTTTTCGACATTATGCGCTGCTCATGGAATTGTACGCTTGAAAAAACGACTTGATTTTGTGTAGTATTTTTTTGTAATAGCATGATTTCTTAAAGGTTGTAGCGGTAACAAGGTTTCTTGTTGCCGCTTTTTACAGGGCTTTATAACGGCATTTTAGCCAGGGGACATGGCAATGATTACATTGCGTGAATGGGGTGTATTGTGGCAGCTCATCAAAACAGATCTTAAAATTATTAAGTACCAAGTCATGGCTCGAACCATTGATGCGTTTGTTTGGGTCATGTGTATGATCATTAAGTCTGAATATTTGTTGCCACTTTTTGGTATATCAAAGTCATTTGGGGCATTTGTCTTAGCTGGTTCATGTGCGACAGCGGGGCAGTTTGCAGTATGGACTAGTATCGTTAATATCCTGACAGATATCTCAGGTGATCGAGTTATTTTTTATTATGCAACTTTACCAATTCCTGCCTGGATGGTTTTTTTGCGTATCATTATTTCGAATGCCATTAATTCATTTATTCTGGGGTTGTTTGTGCTGCCGCTAGGTAAGATTTTTTTAGGTCATCAACTTAATTTGGCATCAATATCAATTTTTAAATTCGTTTTAATTTATATCTTGATTAGCGCTTATTACGGTGCCTTTGCCTTATGGTTAGTTTCATTTGTGACCAGTGTTTCACAAGCTGCTAGTATTTGGATGCGTATTTTATATCCCTTATGGATTTTAGGAGCATTCGAGTTTTCCTGGAAAATGATATGTGATGCTTCGCCAGTTTCGGGGTATGTTAGTTTGTTAAATCCGTATGTGTACGTTATGGAAGGTATGCGTGGTGCAGTTTTAGGCTGGCCCGACTCCATACCGTATTGGAATTGTGCGTTAGCGCTCACAGGTTTTATCGTTCTATTATCTTGGCATGGCATTAGACGCCTGAAAAAGCGACTTGATTTTGTATGATAAAAAGAAAAAGCGGTGGTGAAAGCTACCGCTTTTTTGATTGTGCAAAGTAGTGTAGGAATTGTGGGTACAACTTCTCTTCAATTCCAAGTTGTTCAATGGCGGTCCAGTCATGTGCTTTTGCCTCTGCAATACGTGAAAAACGATTGAGCCAGATGCCGTGATGGTGCTTTTGGATATAATCAATAAGTTCAAAGTCCTGTGTTTTTCGTATTTTTGAGAGCAGTAGAACGCTTTGATGATCAGTGTTAATGCCTGCATCTGTAAACCATTTTTGCCACGGAGCAAAGGTCGTGTTAAAGCTGAGCAGATGGATTGGGTAGTTGTTTGAACATAGTCCCTTTAAAAAACCTTTGTAAAACCAGCTAACAAGAACGATTGGCACGTAACACATGATTCGGCAGTTTGGTATTTGTTGAAGAAAGAATTGTTGCAGTTCTGTGCCAAGTTTTTCAGCCTTTTGTTCCAAGAATGAAAAGTATTGTTTGCTCAGGTGCCTGCTCATCAAAAAGGTTATTTTTTCGTTAATGGTTTTGGCTTGAGCGTTCAGCCCTCTTGATGAAAGAAAAGATTGGAATAACCAGTCTTCAAAACCCATGATGGTGCTAAAGGTTCCGGTTTTTTTTCGACAATACATTTCAAGGTCAAGTGCAATGCCGGAGATGGGTATACTATTGTTTACATCGGCTTTTCTATAGTTTTGTAAGAATTTGGTGAGCGGTATTTTTACTTCATTATTCCAAAATGTTGGGTCAACTGGGCTTGGGATGTCTGGATAACTGTCACCATAAGCATCGACTGGACAGGGCTTGGGTAAGTTTTGGTTGTACAAATTATTAGCAATCTCAAAACCAACGATAAGCTCGGGTGTCTTTTTATTTGCCTCCTTGCTTTGTTGTGAAAGTTGTTTGCAAAAATGTGCGCACGATGTGATAAATGTTTGTGCCTTTTCTTTGCGTTTTGCGATAGGGCTGTAGTACTCGTGTGGATTAAGTGAGATCCACAAAGCATCTAGGTTGCCATTTACAATGTAGTTAATGAGACTGTTTTGTTCTTTTTCTTTATTGTCATCCTCAAATATGGGAATCTCCATCCACGCTGTTTTTTTGACGGTATGCAATCGTTTATCTGCAGGTTTGAGCGTATATGCCAACAAGGCGTGAGGTAATGGGGGTTTAGAATTATTTTTATGCCAGGCGTGGAGTGCTTGGGGAGCTTTATTTTTTGCGATGAGCAAATGGCGTAGCTCCCACAGCATTTGATGGATACCTTCGTGTATGCCGTTTTTAATTGTTTCATTCATTGGGCAGAAGTGCATATTTTCGCTGATTCCAGAAAAGTTTATGAGAGTTGAGTTTGCTAGTAATAGATGGTTATTTTGGAGTGGACTATGCCAGTACAGAGCGTATGGTAGTTGTTGTTGCGTTGCATGGGGCAAGCGGGTGGTATGCTGTGGGAGCAGATGAAGTCTTCCTGTTTGATCGGTCATCGGAACATGTTTATCAAATAACGTGCCTGGTCGTGGTGCTTGTAAGGTGGTGTGGTATGGACATGGCCGTGTTTCAAGCGGTCGTGTTAAAAAAATATTTGCGGTGTTAAAAAAATTGATTAGAGAATTTTTAGCGGCAGTGTTGAGGTTAGTTGTCTGAGTAAAGACATCAAAGTATGTAAAAATTGGGGCCAGTGCTCGTACTACATTGCCGTTTGTGGTGCGTAGGCTAGGGAAGAAAAGCATGGTAAGTTTGTTTTGTTGCCTTGCGTGATGGCCCAAAAGAGTAAGTACTTTTTGTGTAACAGGTGAATTATTTTGCATACCATATAAAAACTTGTGATTCATAACAAGCCCGAGACCTTGGTAGCGGCTGAAATGATCGGCATGCATGTCCAAGTCCATGATTTCATCTAGAGCAAAATAATCTACTGTAAAACCTATTGAATTGGCCATATCGATAAATGGCTGATAGATTTTACTTTCTCGTTCGCTGCAGTCGAGGAGAGCGATAGTGTGGGTAATTTGTGTAGATACCTCTTTTTCTGCAAGTAGATTGTTAGGAGTGCACAAAAAAATGTATATCAATAAAAAAATAGATTTTCTCATCTCTCACCCCAAATTAAATATAATTTTCAAATATAAAATATTTTATATTTTCATCATACTGCATCTGGGATTTGTTTCACAACAATTTTTTTTTTAAGCTAAAGAACTGTTGGTTTTGTACGTTATCTCTTTCAAGAAGGGAGTGAGGTAGTGAAAAATATGCTTGGATTTGTCGTATGTAGTCTTATTAGTTTGCATGCTTTACCTGCATGTCAAAAGCAAACCAAACAAGAAAGCATTGAAGAAAAGGTGGTGCAAAACGCTCACCTTGCGGGAAGTTGGTATAGTGCAGATAAAAAAATACTTAATGATGAGCTAGACCAGTACTTTACTCAAGCGCAGCAAGATTTTGCTGTCGCAGTGAGCTCTGAAAATGTTAAAGCGCTGGTTGTTCCTCATGCTGGTTATTTTTACTCAGGGTTATGTGCTGCGACGGTTTACCAGACACTGTTAGAAAAGGGTAATGGTCATATTGAAAGTCGTAAAAACAAAAATATTAAACGCGTTGTCATTTTGGCGCCAAGTCATAGGGTATTTTTGCATGGTATAACTTTGCCGACATATACGCACTATCAGACAGCTTTGGGTGAGATTGCTGTTGATCAGGAGGCTGTTAAAAAGCTGAGGAAAGACAAGAGTCAACTGTTCCGACCAAAGGTTGATGTGTATGGGCAGGAGCACTCTCTTGAGATGCAGTTGCCTATGCTGCAAAAAACGATCGATGAATTTGAAATAGTTCCACTCATTGTAGGGCACTTGCATGATGCTGATTACGCTCAGGCGCAACAGGCACTGAAAAAAATTATTAACGATCAAACGCTTGTGTGTGTAACTTCTGATTTTGTGCATCATGGCAAGTCATACGATTATGATCTTTTTTCAGAACACATTTTGGATAATGTTAGAATTATTGATTCAGCCTTAATTCAGGCAATTCAGGCACAGTCATTTGCCCATTTTCATGAACTTGTTTTCCAAACGCATGCTACGGTATGTGGACGAGAGCCGCTGAAGGTCTTATTGGCCTTACTTGAGACCAAGGACTTAGGCGAAGTTGATGCCCATTTAACTTCCTACTATACCTCGGCACATGTTAAGCGTGAGCGTGATCAAGGGCTTGAGAGCGAAATGATTTTTGAACAAGTACCTGATCTGCATGCCGATAATAGTGTAAGTTATGCAGGGATTGTTTTTGCAGAAAAAGAAGCTGATCGTTCGCCTGCTCAGGAGTCGTTAGCGGCAATTTTAACTGACTATGAGAAAAAAACGCTTGCAAAGCTTGCTCGTAAGACTTTGGAAAATGAGTTTGTAGACAAAAAAAGAGCAGTTCGTGATCAGCTACTTGCGCCGATCAAGAGTAAGGGGTTGACGCAGGTGGCAGGAGCGTTTGTGACTTTGAATAAAAAAGATGGTAGTCTGAGAGGGTGTATCGGTAATATTGTTGGACGAATGCCTCTCTATCAAACCGTTATTGAAATGACAAGAGCTGCGGCTTTTAATGATACTCGTTTTGAGCGAGTTCAGGAAAGTGAGCTGAGTAGTATTAAGCTTGATGTTACGGTGCTTTCTGTTCCGAAAAGAGTTGAAAGCTATCAAGATATTGTCATAGGTAAGCACGGGGTATATCTCAAGCGTCTTGATGAGCAGGGTAATGTAATCACTTCATCGGTATTTTTGCCTCAAGTCCCTGTGAATTTCGGCTGGGATCGTAAGTCGACGCTTGAGCATCTTGCTCAAAAGGCTGGCCTAGAGAAGGACGGTTGGCAACAAGATTGCATATTTGAGGTGTTTGAAGGTTTTGAAATTTGGGAATGATTAAATCATTATGAAACAACGACATATCATCATCGGAGTAAGTGCAGCAGGCCTTGGTGCTGCAGTTAAGTTACGTGCTCTAGATAAAGATGTAGAAATTATTTGTTTGAGTGCCGAGCAAGAAATGCCTTATAATCGTTGCTTACTCGCTGATTATTTAGCGGGTAGCAAAGATCAAGAGGCCGTACGTACGAAAAAAGAAGATTTTTTTCAGCAAAATAAGATAGAGCTTATGCTTGATGCGCGGGTTGCTCGACTTGATAGAAAAAATAAACAAGTCATTTTGCACGATGGTCGTGAGCTTACGTATGATAAGTTGCTCATTGGGTCTGGTCGTAGTATTCGATTGCCGGAACTTGAGGGAATCGACGGGTTGGGTGTGCATCCTTTTTATAACCTGCATGATGTTACTAAGATTTTGAGTTTTGTCAGGGCCCGTGATGCTAAACACGTCACAGTTGTTGGAGCTGGACTTTCTGGTCTAGAGTGTGCAGACGCGCTTAAAGACCATGGCGTTAGTATTCATATCATTGAGCGAGAGTCTAAGTTATTGTCTCGTCAAATTGATCAAGGAGGCTCAGACTTTCTAATTGAACTGGCAAAAAAGCATGAGGTCAATCTTACGCTTAATACATCAGTTGAAAAAATTGATATCAACGAAGATCAGTTTGTTAAGGGTGTTTGCCTAACTTCTGGCAGTTACTTGAAAACAGATATGGTTGTTTTTGCCATTGGGGGGCGACCCAACAGTGACTTTGCCAAGCAGGCAGGTATTACAACACATTTTGGTGGCATTGTAACCAGCAAAACCATGCAAACAAATGATGAGGATGTTTACGCAGCAGGGGATGTGTGCGTGGTTACGGATTTATTGACCAAAGAATCTGTACAAACGTGCCTGTGGCCAGACTCTGTTATGCAAGGCATGGCGGCTGCTTATGGCATGGTGGGACAAAAAAAGATCTATCCCGGCACGTTAGTCGTGACCAGTTCTCATATTTTTGGGACAACGTTTGTTACAGCTGGGCCTGTAGCAGATCAAGGTCATAACTTTAAAGAGCTTATTCAAAAAAATTTTAATTTTTACCATAAATACCTTGTCGACGACAATAATTCTCTTAAAGGTTTTGTTATGATTGGTAACGTGAGCAATGTGGGTGCTCTTCGTAAGAAATTACTTGATGGTTCAGGTTTTGATCTAAGCCAACTGGGTACTTAGCGCATCATGGCTTTATGGTCAAGGTAACTTTGTAGAATGAAAGCTGCAGCTCGGGCGTGATTTAGTAGTTTGTCTTCTTTGCTTGATTTTGCCAGTTCGCTTGCTCGCTTGCTGCTAAGTCGCTCGTCCCACAAGATCCACTTTACGAGGCGCTTGTTTACCTGACTAAATTTTTGTTCGAGTTTGTTTGCTAGTTCGACTACTTTGGCGGTTTGCTCGCTGTCCTTGCCTTTCATCGTAATTGGCTTGCCAACGATAACAGTGCCAATAAGCTCTTCTTTAATGGTGTTTTCAACAAAAGCCTCGAGTTCTTCTAGCTTAACAGTCTTGTATGGCTTACAAGTGATGCCGAGTGGGTCTGATATGGCACTGCCAATCCATACATCACCAAGGTCTAGTCCAAGTATTTTCATTGATTGGGTTCCTTTGTTTTTATGTGTGTTTTTGCTACATTAAAGCAAGTTTTTTCGATTTAATGGTCAGATGCATAAATGTGAAAGGTTTTTGCGTGCATAGAATAAAGAAAGACGCATTATTTGTGGTAGATGGTTCATACCTGTTGTACCGTTCATTTTATGCAATAAAACCATTATACACATCAAAGGGACTTCCGACTAATGCAATATATGGATTTGCTCGTGCTATAAAAAAGATGCTTGATCGTTTTCAACCACAAAACATTGTTGTTGCCTGGGATGCAAAAGGTAAATTGCAACGTTCAGAGGTTTATGCGGAATATAAACAGACTCGTCAGAAGCCGCCAAGTGATTTGTTTGAGCAGAAGGATTATATTATTCAAATGCTTGACCTGATTGGAATGTGTCAAATTGCTGAACCGGGTTATGAGGCCGATGATATTATTGCAACACTTGTTAAGGAATATAAAGATACTCAGGTTGTTCTTGCTTGTCCCGATAAAGATGTTTATCAGCTCCTTTTTCAAAATGTGTTGATATGGGATGTATTCAAAGACCGCATCATTAACGCGGACGATTTTAAGCAAGAAAAATCTTTTGGATTTGAAAAAGTGCCATTTTACTATGCACTGGTAGGCGATAGTTCCGATAATATACCAGGTGTACGGGGTATTGGTCCGAAGGCCGCTACTGAAATAGTTCAGCAGTTTGATAGTCTTGATGATTTGTATAAAAACCTAGATAAGATTGATAAACCGCGCAGGCGGCAGTTGCTTGAGGAAAATAAAGATAATGCTTACCTAAGCCATGAGCTTTTCACGTTGGTGTCCGTTCCCATAAAAGTAAAAAAGAGTGACTTTACTTTTGACAGGAATGCCTGGGCGAAAGCGCGTGATTTTTTTGTGGAATTTGAGTTTGCCTCATTGGTCAGAGATGTGGACAGAGAGTTTGGGGCACCGACACAGAGTTTGCAGCAAGCAGGTCAGGAACAACAAACGCTTTTTGACCAATCTCACGATCAATTAAAAGCAAAAAAATGGAAATGTATTATTGTCCAGACAATGGAGGGGTTAGATGAGTTATGTGCAACGTTAAAAGAAAGTCCGTGGTGTGCAGTTGACACCGAAACAAATGGGCCGGACGCTTTGCAAGATGATTTGGTTGGTTTTTGTTTTGCAGTGAATAAAAAAGAAGCTTACTATGTTCCAGTTGCTCACAAGCAGGGGCAACAACTTGACTTGAAGGTAGTCACTAATCGACTCAAGCCTATCTTGGAAAGCAAATCATCCAAGTTGGTTATGCAAAATGCTAAATTTGATCACTTGGTCTTAGCCCGGCATGGTTTTTCTTTGCGCCCTGTGGCGTTCGACACTATTCTTGCGGCAAATCTGGTGAGAAATGCCTGGCAGAAAGTGGGACTTAAAGATTTATCAGCCTTCTTCCTTAAAGAGCCGATGCAGAAGTACAAAGATGTTGTTGGTAAGGCTAAGTCGATAGCCGATATTAGTATTGAACATGCTGCGTTATACGGTGCCCATGATGCGCTGCAAACATTTAAATTGAAATCGGTTTTAGAAAAAGAGCTTGGAAAAGATTCTAAGCTTAAGTCAATTTTTACTACCATTGAAATGCCCCTTTACATGGTTCTGACAAAAATGGAGCAGCATGGGATTATGCTTGACACTCAAAAGCTGGCAGTAGTGAGCAAAGAAGTTGATGCAGAGCTTGAAAAAATTGAAAGCAAGATTTTTGCGGCACTTGAAGAGCATGACAAAAAGCCAATAGCAGTTAACCTGAAGTCACCTAAGCAGCTTGAACATCTACTCTTTAATGTACTGGGTCTGCCAATAGTTAAAAAAAGTAGTAAAGGGAGCAGATCCACTGATCAAGAGGTTCTGCAAGTTCTTGCCAAACAACATCCTATTCCCGGGATGATTTTAACGCATCGAGCTCTGACCAAGCTTAAAAATACCTATTTGGGGCCGCTACCATCGTTTATCAATCCCCAAACAGGCAGAATACACACGTCATACTCGCAAACACAGGTAGCAACAGGACGATTATCAAGCAATAATCCAAACTTGCAAAACATCCCCGCTAGTGAGGGGTATGGCATTAAAGTGCGTTCAGCATTTGTTCCACCAGAGGGATGTGTGTTTTTGTCAGCAGATTACTCTCAAATTGAACTGCGTGTCTTGGCTCATTTAAGCAAAGATCCCCTTCTTATTGAGACGTTTAAAGAGGACCAGGACATTCACCGGGCGATTGCGGCACAGCTTTTTGATGTGTCGGTTGATAAAGTTACCCATGAGCAGAGGCAAATTGGCAAGCGTATTAATTTTAGCATTATGTATGGTATGACGCCGTATGGGTTGTCAAAAGATCTTGGAATTTCTATGAGCGAAGCGAAAGATTGTATAGATAGGTATTTTGAACAATATGCAAAAGTAGGTGAGTGGATGGAGAGGGTTGTTGATAAAGCAAAAGAGTTAGGCTATACCCAGACCTGGAAAGGTAGAAGGCGGTATATTCCAGAGCTTGCAGAGCAGAACAAGACATTATTTGAGGCTGGTAAGCGTGTTGCGATTAATACTCCGGTGCAAGGTACGCAAGCAGAAATTATCAAATGTGCAATGATAGAAATAGATCGTGTTTTTGAGCAGCACAAGCTTGCATCTAAGATGATTCTTCAAATACATGACGAATTGGTTTTTGAAGTAAAAAACAACGAGTATGAGCAGGTAGAAAAAGTAGTTAGGCAGGTGATGGAAGGTATTGTTGACTGGGAAGTAGCGTTAAAAGTTACCATTAGAAAAGGTAAAAGCTGGGGAGACGTAACAAAATAATTTTGACTTTTTTCAAAAACTGGGCAGAATATATCTATTCTGAGTGCTTGAGCCTTCTTTGGTAAAGGCATCGGATAATCATAATAAAGTATCCTCGTAATTATTTTAAGTTTGTCTTTAATTACAACATTCAAAGGATTAGTCACATGGCAACGAGTAAGAGCGGCGGTTCGTCGAGTAACGGTCGCGATAGTATAGGTAAACGGTTAGGCTGTAAGCGTTTTGATAACCAATTTGTAAACGCAGGTGAGATTCTAGTCCGTCAAAGAGGGACTCGTTTTCATCCTGGCAAAAATGTTATGCGCGGCAAAGATGATACACTTTTTGCAACCGCGTCGGGTCATGTTAAATATGGCAAGGGGTTAAAAGGCAGAAGATATATTCAAATATTATCTGCGGAGAGTAATTAATATAGTTTTTTAATTTTTCATTATGCACTGGAGAAGCAATGCATACTGCAGCAGGCTCTGTTTCTTACAAGTATGACTTTTTAAAGTATCGTTATGTTTTAATTGGCATATCATTGGCGTTTATGATTACAGGTGCTTTGGCATATGTAGTTCGCGGGGGCTTTAAGTATCATATTGATTTTACAGGTGGTGCTGAACTTCGTGTTACGTTTCAAAAGCCCATAGAGACTGGGCAGCTGCGTAATTTTGTTAGCAATGAGGGTTGGGGTGACGCCAGCATTCAAAGCGTTGGGAAGGAATCGCGTAGTTTTTTGGTGCGTGTAGGAAGTCTTGAAAGTAGTACAGAACAACAAATTGTTGAGTCACTTCAAAAAGGATTTCCCGATAACAAGGCAAAAGTTGATAGTATTCAGTGGATTGGCCCAGAAGTAGGGCGCGATACAACGCGCAATGCTCTCATTGCGGTCTTGCTATCTATGCTTATTTTGCTTATCTATATAGCGGTTCGATTTGAGTTGCGATTTGGTGTTGGAGGAGTCGTAGCCTTAGCGCATGACGTACTTGCTGTTTTGGTCTTTCTCCTTTTGTCTGGGGAGCCATTCTCCCTGCATGTGCTTGCATCAGTGCTTGCGGTGCTTGGGTATTCGCTTAATGATTCCATTGTTATATTCAGTAAAATTAGAGAGAATTTAAAGTTGCATAAAAATGCTTCAGAGTATGACATAGCTAATCTAAGCATTAATCAAACCTTGACAAGAACGCTGTTGACAAGTTTAACAACTTTTCTCTCAGTCTTCGCTGTTTTTTTGCTTGGAGGTGAGTCGTTGCGGGGGTTGTCTTCTGTGATGCTTATAGGCATTGTTTTTGGAACATACTCTTCCATTTACATTGCTAGTCCAGTAATGCTTGCTTTTCATAATAAAAAATCTAAAGCTCGATAATACAGTATTTTATACTGCATGAAATATTTGCGTTGCAGGTATGGTTCTTGTAAAAACAAGGACCATACTGCAATTTCTTTACAAACGCACGAGAGATAATGCACAGTAGCCGTATTGCTACGTGGTGTAAAATGTTGAAAAAGAATCTGTTTAATATCTTTTATTCTCATACAAAAACTCATGGTAGATGCTAAAGAAAAAGAAATGCGAAATAAGAAAATGAATCCAGAAACAGATCCCCGTAATGTGACTTCGGTGAAAAAAGATGTTAAGAAAGTTCCTCTTGCTTCTGTAAATACTAGTAATAAAAGCACAAGAAATGGTTCGATACCGAGTTCTTTGAAGGTAGAAAATCAAAGAAAAAGGAAAGGTACTGTATTGAGTAAGAATAATGTTTCTTCAAAGACTGGTGAGCAATTAGATAAGTCATCGTCAAGCTCGACTGCCCAAACAGGCACGAAGGAAGAAGTAGTTAGTAGGGAGGGGACCTCGCCTACCTCGGCTCGCGATGGGAATGGGGGATCCAAAGTGGAACAAAATAAAAATAGCGTTACAGCGCCAAAATCTTCAATTAATGTGCAAGAACTCAAAGAAATGGGCATCACTAAATTAATTGCGTATGCACAAAGCATTGGTCTTACTGATGTGAGTTCGTTTAAAAAACAAGAAATAATTTTTAAAATTTTAGAATCTCAATCTGATCAAAAGGTCGAAATTTATGGGGAAGGCGTTTTGGAGCGCTTACCTGATGGATTTGGTTTTTTACGCTCACCTAAGTTTAGTTATGTTCCTGGACCAGATGATATCTACGTTTCTCCCGCTCACATTAAGCGTTTTGGGCTTAGAACTGGTGATGTTGTACGTGGTATTTTGAGAAAGCCAAAAGAGGGTGAGAAGTACTTTGCTTTGCAACGGGTTGAGAATGTTAATTTTCAGGCGCCATCCAACGCAGCAGCACGTACAGTATATGAAAATTTGACGCCGCTCTTTCCAGACGAAAAATTCAATTTAGAAGGTGATCCGTCTGTTATTTCAACGCGTATTCTTGATATGTTTGTGCCGATTGGTAAAGGGCAGCGTGGTCTGATTGTTGCACCTCCAAAAACGGGTAAAACGATTTTGCTTAAAGAGGTTGCAAACACTATTGCGCATAATCATCCAGAAGTTCATATGATGATGCTTCTCATTGATGAGCGGCCCGAAGAAGTGACGGACATGGAGCGTTCGGTTAATGCAGAAGTCATTAGCTCAACGTTTGATGAATTCGCAACACGACACGTTCAGGTTGCAGAAATTGTGCTTGAAAAGGCAAAGCGCTTGGTTGAAGCTGGTCGAGATGTTGTTATATTCTTAGACTCTCTTACTCGTCTTGCTCGTGCATACAATACACTTGCGCCGTCATCGGGAAAAGTTTTGACTGGTGGTATAGATGCAAATGCCCTGCAGCGACCAAAGCGTTTTCTCGGTGCCGCGCGAAATATTGAAGAAGGTGGATCTCTTACTATTTTAGCTACAGCGCTTGTAGAAACCGGCTCAAAAATGGACGAAGTCATTTTTGAAGAGTTCAAAGGAACGGGCAATATGGAAATTCATCTAACCAGAAAATTGAGCAATAAAAAGACATTTCCTGCCTATGACTTACAGATTTCTGGTACACGTCGTGAAGACCTTCTGCTTGAGCCGCATCAGGTTCGTAACATGTGGGTACTGCAAAAATTTCTTGGTACTATGAATACGAGTGATGGCATGGAGTTTTTGATTGAAAAAATGCGTAAGCATAAAACAAATCAGGAGTTCCTGGAAATCATGAGTAAGCAGAAAAAATAAGCGTGCATGAATCTTATTCTTGGTATTGAAACATCGTGTGATGAAACTGGTGCTGCGCTTTATTCGATAACGCAGCAAAAAATTCTAGCACACAGTCTTTTTTCTCAAATTGCCTTGCATAAGCAGTATGGGGGTGTTGTTCCAGAGATAGCCTCCCGCTCACAACTCGAGAAAATTGATGTTATTGTGCAGCATGTACTCGACCAAGCAGGGCTTTCTATGGGCGATGTAGATGCAATCGCCGTGACAAGCAAACCTGGGCTTGCAGGTTCGCTGCTTGTCGGAACATGCTTTGCAAAGGGACTTGCGTGGGCATACAACAAGAAGATTATAGCTATAGATCATCTTGAGGGTCATGTTTTTTCGTCTTTTCTTGCTGCGGATGGTTCTCTTAATCAAGCGGTTCCATTTCCCCATGTGTGTTTGACAGCATCAGGCGGGCATACGTCGGTGTATCACGTGAATGGTTTTGGAGATTACCAAACGTTGGGTTCAACGATTGATGATGCAGCAGGAGAGGCCTTTGATAAAATTGCTAAAGTTCTTGGTTATGGCTATCCTGGTGGGCAGATTATAGAAGAGCTTGCAGGAGAAGCTGATTTTATTGATTACCTTAATTATCCACGGACTAAAAATCCAAACGGTGATGTTTTCTTTTCATTTTCTGGTTTGAAAACGGCGGTGTTGTATAGCCTTGTCAAAAAGGGCGTTTATGATCTTGAAACAGGACCAGTCAAGCAGGCTATGACGCCGCAGTTAGCGCGAGAAGTAGCAAGTTCTCTGCTTGTATGCATTGCCGATATTTTTTCTAATAACATAGCATGCGTGCTAAAAAAACAGCCGGGTATCAAGGCTGTTACGTTTGTTGGAGGGGTTGCTTGTAATCGATACATTCAAAAGCGTCTACAGCAACTTTGTGACAAAAAAAGGGTACAGCTCTTTGTAGCTCCACGTTCTTTTTGTACTGATAATGGAGCGATGATTGCCTTTGTAGGTGGCTACAAAACGGAGCAGCGTCAGTTTTCTGATAGTACTTTTGATATTATGAAATAAGGTTTACTGCATCAAAGAAATCTTAACTTTGTTATTGTCGCTAGAGTTTTTTTTCTCTTCTTTAATTGTTTCATGAAATGGTTTACTGTCCAATGCGTACAGTAGAGATTTTGCTGAAAGACGCCTAAGTTCTTCAGTTTCATGCTTTGTTAAATGAATTACAGGCAGTTTAATGATGTCTGTTGAAGCATCCAGCTCCCAGTCTTCAACTTTAGCAACATGTTTAGGATCAATCATAACAATAACGCTTTGTTCTGGGATAGTGTATTCTTTTTTTTCAAGATTTTTTTCTTTACTAGACCACACGGCAAACTTTTTGCGACCGTGTTTCTTTAGCGAGAAATAACGGTAGCGTTTCTCGGGTAAAAGTTGTAGATATTCGACGGTATTTTTGTCGGAAACAAAATCAACAGCTTTGGTTATAACAAAGCCAATTTTTTCGGGTATTTCTTCTCCATTGAGTGGGAAAGAATAAAATCCCTCCTCGTCGCTATTTACCTCCTTGCCTGCAAAATAAACTTTAAATGGGGGTGCCTTTTGAGTAGGATCACTAACGTTGATGCATCCTTTGAGTGTTGCTTGTTTATCTTTGCTGCTTGTGCTGCTTGTTCGTCCGCCTTTTTTTCTGCTTCGGGGGCCTGGTTTTTCTGCTGCTAAAAGCTCTTCAAGGCTTTCAAAGGTGTTTTCTTTTTCATCTGTGTTAGCATAGAGTGTGAAGAAAATACAAACAGTCATAAGCAATGACTGTATCTTTATTTTTTTCATATATAGCCTCATTAAAATAGTCTAATTGTTGAATTAATGGTCAGTTTCTAGTCTGAAGAGGAGACTGAATTTTAGCAAGTTTTTATAAAAAACTGAAAAAGTCGTTTTTACATTTGACATTTAGCTTGAATGGGGGTACCATCTTATGCATAAATTCTTCAAAAAAACATTGAAATTAAGCGGGAATAGCTCAGTGGTAGAGCATTGCCTTGCCAAGGCAAGGGTCGCGGGTTCAAATCCCGTTTCCCGCTCCATTAAAATTACAACAAGAAATTGCGTCTTGAGCGATGTTTTTTCCATTTCATGTTGTTTTCTTTGTAAAAAAATAACATTTCCATCATACTAAAGTAGTAGGGGGTACAAGTAGCACATGTATTTTACATGCTCACACAAAGGCACTAAGCTTGATGTTACTCACGTATTTTTATTAAATAATCGATCATTTGGAAAGGTTTTCTTGCGATGAAGTCGATGCTGCATGAAGGATCTACTGTTTTAAAAGCCATAGAAAAAGCATGGGTTGATTCTGGTAAACCAGCAGAGTTCAAAATTAATGTTCTCGAGGCAGGGCAGACGGGGTTTTTGGGTTTCTCAAAGCACCCGGCAATTGTTTCGATAACGTATGACCAGAAAAAGGTTGCTCAGCACCAACGTCCAGAGCAACGCGGTCGTCAAACATCTAATCCTGCGCCTAAAAAAGTTCAGGGACAAGGCCGTGAGCAAGATACTCGACGAGCTAGTCAGCCGCAACATAATAATAGGGATAATAGGAAAAAACAACAGTTGCAGCCGCAACAAAGAATTTTGCAGCCTAAGGCTTCTTCTTTACCTCAGGGCGATCAGCCTAAAAGAGAGCAGCCGATACATACGGGATGGCACCAAGACCTTGTAGATGATGTCACTGCGTGGTGCAGAGATTTTGTTAGACATTTGGGAACTAACGTAGCGTTTACAACAAAGATTGAAAAGAATGTCTTGCGCATAACGTTTGAACGAAGCGCCTGTCCAAAGCCCGATGAAGAAAAGTCTTTGTACGGTGGGATGTCGTATCTTTTAATCCAGTTTCTGAAGAAAAAACATCGCAAAAAATTTGCCGGATACCATATTGTTTTAGGCACAAAATCTTCGCATGACCAGAGAAAATAACGCGTTGCTTGTAGCTGGGCATGATGCGATTGTTGCTCAATGCACGCCACAAGGTAGTGGAGCACTTTCACTTGTACGTATTTGTGGGGACAGTGCGGTTGAAGTAGCAGATAAGCTTGCCAAGCTTTCGTCTGGAAAAAAATTAGTTGATTGTCAGTCTCATACCATTCATCATGGGCATGTGGTTAACAGAAAAAATGCTCCAGCTGATGTTGTTGATGAAGTGCTCTTTTTTCTCATGCTTAGCCCTAAAACGTTTACGGGGCAAGATACCGTAGAAATCACAACTCATAATAATCAATTTATAGTTCAAAAGATTATAGAGCTTGCAGTTCAGGCTGGCGCACGTGTTGCTGAGCCGGGTGAATTTACCAGGCGTGCATTTTTGCATGGTAAAATTGATCTTGTTCAGGCTGAATCGATTAATGACTTAATTCACGCGCAAACGCAACATGCGCTTGAAAAATCTATGCAACAGCTCAAGGGTTCACTTTCTTCGTTTTGTGCTCAGATAGAACAGGGCATTTTCCAGATACTGACCTTAGTTGAGGCGAGTTTTGAGTTTCTTGACGAAGAGCAGCGAGACTTTGATTTTGATGAACTTGTTGAAGAAAAATTAACATTATTGTTAGAGCAGATTAAAGCTGTTCAAGCAAATAATAATGCTGTTCAGCTTATCAAGCAAGGTGTTCGCATTGCTCTTTTAGGGTCAGTTAATGCAGGTAAATCAACATTATTTAATCGATTACTCAATAAACAGCGCGCCATTGTTACTGATATTGCAGGAACAACACGTGACAGCATTGAAGCGAATTTGTATAAAAATGGAAACTTTCTCATGCTCGTTGACACTGCTGGGCTAAGGCAAACAGATGATGTTGTTGAAAAAGAGGGTATTATTCGTTCCCGCGAGCAGGCTGCGCATGCTGACATTGTTTTGCTTGTTTGTGATAGCTCCAAACCACTAAGTCAGGAGCAGCAGGATGACTATCAAGGTGTTATTAGCCAGTATGCCGACAAAGTTATTGTGGTTTTTAACAAGATTGACATAGGTAGCAAAGATTTTGCTCAGCAGTATACGTTTTTTAAAGATATTCCTGCAGTTTTTGTATCTGCCCAAGAAGGTGATGGCATTGTGGAGCTTGAAGTGAGGTTGGATGATACAATTAAAAAACTTTTTTCGACATACAATTCCCCCTTTCTTCTGAATAAAAGACATATTGATGTTATAACTGAAATTCAAAATAAACTTGAATTGCTTGCAAGTAACCAGCATCAACGGGTACACTATGAATTAATGGCACATCATCTTAAGCAACTTCTTGAGCATGTTGCTCAACTTACCGGAAAGAATATTTCTGAGCGCATGATGGATATGGTCTTTGGCCAGTTCTGTGTTGGTAAGTGATTTGCATCACTAGGCCGAGGAGTAGTAATGAATCAGATGCATAGATATTTAGTTTGTACCCTGTTTATTTTACATACATTAACTTCTGTTTTTCCTCATGCAAAACCGCGAGTTAAAAAGCAGTCTCAAAAATTTTCGTCCATGTTTGCTCACGTTATTCCCGACTACGTACATGAAATGCGTCAGTCGTCAGACTCTTATTTTTGGCAGCATGAAGATGGCGTCAAGCCCTTTAATGAGTTGATTTTTTCATGGAATGGCCATCGTCCCAAACAGGGCAAGTTTACTTTTTGGGTGAGCGTCAAGCATGGTGGTGGTTGGTCATCGTGGCATCGCATTGCTGAGTGGGGCAAAAACCATCAGCGTAGCTTCATCAACCGTAAAAACCCCTATGTTCACACCAAGCATGTTCGTGTTGAGCTGCAAAAGGGCGTTAAGGCAAAGGGTTTTCGTGTTAAAGTAAGTGCAGAGGGTGGTGCTGATGTTAAAAATCTTAAAGCATTATTTGCTTGTTCATCAGACCTTAAGCATTTTCCTCATCCTGAGTATGCCTTTAATATGCCAAGTGTTAGTATTGGCAATGTTCCTAAGCAATCACAAATGAAGCTTGCTCATCCTCGATGTCGTGATTTATGTTCACCGACCAGCAGCATGATGGTACTTAAGTATTTGTTGCATAAGGCTTATGGTTGCGTTTTGCCTCGTTGTTTACATAACCAGACAATTAATTTTGCCGATAAAGTTCACGACAAAGGCATTGATATTTATGGCAACTGGCTGCTTAACGTTGCTCAGGTTTACGATTCTTCGCAGGGCAAGCTGCTGTGTGGTGTTGGACGGTTGAATGGTTTCAAAGATTTGTACCAATACCTAAAACAAAGCATTCCCGTGGCGGTAAGTGTTCGTAATTTAACGGGCGGAGCAACACCATACGAGAATGGTCATTTTATGGTTGTTATTGGCTGGGATCAGGCAAAACGTTCTGTTGTCTGCATAGATCCAGCTTTTGATGCTAACCGTGCTACGCTTAAAAGCTACAAGCTTGGCAATTTCTTACGTTCATGGGCGCGCTCGCGCAATCTTTCTTATATTGCTACCCCAGTTAAAGATTTTTACTCTCGCTTTTCAGACCAAGGTTTGTCTACTTTGTGGTAAAGGCAGCAGACTTTTTACAAATACTATTTTTTGAAGTATATTCGGGTACTTTTTTGGCCACAGAAAAATAGTTATTCTTTAAAAATAAAAGGTTTGCCCATGCAGATAACCATAAGTACGAAAATTAAATGCATTTTTTTACCTGTGATGCTTGCGTTAGCATTAGCGCCATTGCAGGCGTGCGATGGAAGTGTAGATGAATCAAAAATACTGCAAAAGGTTGAGCTGGCATTACGCGTGCTAGAGGCAGGTGTTGATGTAGCGGTGACAAGCATGCAGGGTAGCGATACTCCTGGGCGTGAAGCATTTCGTAATGCGGTTCGTGATGGTGTTCGTGTTATTGCAAAAGCATTATGCATGTGTAATGATTTGCAGGTTGCAGAAATGTTTAATCTGACTGGTGGGGTCACTGATTTTGAGCTGAATGTTGATTTTTTATTGTTACAAGCTTATGACATTGTTCATCTTGGCTCACATCTTTTTACAGCGCTTACAGAAATGAAAAGTGATCATAAAGCCTCTTCAAATTTTAAACAATCACTTGACGATGAAAAAGCGCAAGTTTCTGATTATTTGCTTGCGTTGAGTGCTGGTGGAGCGGGTATTTTTGGGGCTTTTAAAACACATCCACTTGATGAGAGCATACAGCGTCAATGGGCACACAATATTTATGTGCTTTCACGTGTTTTGCGTGAGGCTAGCAATCACAGCAATGATACACGCTATTTGTTGGGTTTAGGTCTTATTGCTTTGAATAATCTTTATTCTTGTCATCAGACTTGGGCTGGTACAAACACAAGAGATGGTGATTTTGGCCTGCAATTGCGTACACAGCTTGACTCTGACAGTACCAATGCGCGTAAGAACAGGGTGGTTGAAAGGCTTGTTGACCTCATGCAGAAATATAAGCCAGCCGACTTCAAACAAGAGGTGGTAGACAAGGGATACGGACAAAAATTATTTGAGCATGCATTGTCTGTGCGTGACATCGAACTGGCAAAATTATGCAAAGCTGCCGGGCTTTCTATGGATGACGCCACCAAAGTTTATTTGCTTGACTGTATAATCGATGAGCTGCAGGAAGGGGGAGAAGATCCCTGGATTGAGCTGCTCGACATCGTTGATGAGCAGACACATTGTCTACAAGAAAATATAATTAAGCTTGTTATTGAAAGAAAAAATCCGGTAACGTTATTCTGTCTTTTTGAACAGGGCAATACTGGCCAGGAGCATAAGCAACGTATTGCACAGTGTTGTGTTGCCGAGTTGCCACGCCATTGTACAAAAATGTTAGAAAAAGATCTTACAAGCCCTGATTTTAAAAAACACTTACAAGATGCCTATAAAAAAATGGAGGAGAATAAAGACTCTAAACTTGCTCATGATGATTATAAAAAATTACGTAGCCTGCTCTTCCCAGAGCTTTCTCCTGAGCCTGACAAGGGTAATAAGGGCGATAAAAAAACCAAAGATGGGTCGGGAAAAGATGGTGCGCAAGAAGACGACGAGCCGAAAGATACTAATCCTGCATTGACCGAACAAAAAAAGAAGTTATGCACACTAGCACAGGATGGAAGGTTACTAGCTATAAACAATTGGGAAAAGACTGTTGAAGCTTTGGAGGGTGATGTTGACATTAAGTTGGATGTTAATTTCTTTAGGCATTGCGCACCCAAGCAACTTTGCATAGATTGGTATGGCCATTTCTCACGAGGGATACGTAATTCGAGTATACCGCAAATGAAAATGCTCTTTGACCGAGATCTATCTCCGTTTGCTTTGGTAGGGCGGTCAGATGGTTCTTGTCACGTGAGTTGGGATATGGCTAAGAAAATGCTTGTTGATGGAGATGAGAATCCTGAAAATATTCAGTTTTTACAAGACATCTTAAAAAATAAAGCTTTTGGTGATGAATGGGTAATGCAGGGGATGTCCAGAGGATTTACGGATATGCGAAAATATAACCCTGTAGAGCTTGCATTAGCAGAAAAGAAACCGCTGTTTGCAAAAATATTGGTAGAGCACTTTGTCAGACAAGGCATCTTTGAGCTGCCAGTTTATGCTGGCTACTCGGATAAAACATCAGCTAATCTAATTACCAGTAAAAAAAGTATAGCTGACTATATCAAAGAAATTGTGAAAGCAGGTGTTTCAGAGCAAGTGTGTGGTGAGCTTGAGAATCTTGCAAGGCAGTGTGAAGATAAACCGTGCAGGTTAGCAAAAAGATATGCTTATAAAATTGTCCAGAGTCAATTGTTTGATGAAGAAGATGCAGGCGAGGTAGTAAAAATTATCAATGAAAATAAAATAAAAGGTTTAAATAATTGGTGCCTGAAACAAATCTCAGGCGATGTATATTGGAAAATGTGGCCAGCTAGATTTAAAAAATGGGTTCAAGCTGCAAATGTTGCACAAATGAGGACTTTGTTTGATGCGGGTATTGCTCCTGTCGGGAATTTTAAAGAGAATGATGATTTAGCAGTTTTAAGCTTTCAAAGCAAGCAAGCTGTCGTACATACGTGGCACATGATTGCACAGCTTGTCAGGCGTTGTGAGGTAACTGAAGAAAGCGCGCGGCTCATGACAGATATTTTTAATTGTCAGCAGTGGGATGAGTTAATGAATAAGCAAGAGGATGGGCTGATATTTCTTACCGGTAGCACAAAAAGTGGGCTTGACGATAAAAAGACCTACAATTTACTGCAGCTTGCTATGCTTAACAACAAGCTGCAGTTTGCTGAACTTATCAAAACAGAGCTAGAAAAACGCGGCGTTACAAAACTCAAAGATTATTCTGTTCAAGGATATCCTGAAAAGCCTTTGGCGCAATATTTCAAAAATGGTGATTCTGAGGGCTAGGTTCTTGATTTAAAGGCAAAATGTCGGCACGATTAAGGCATATATCTAGCTATTTAAATGTATGCCTTAATTTCTATCAGCATGTTGAGAAAAATTCTAAAGCAAAGGATGCACGATGAACGGTGATAAATTTACTCACGCTTTTACTGAGTTACTGCAAACAGCGATGGAGTTAGCAACTGATAGTGGTCATGCAACGCTGCAGGCGCTGCATGTGTTGAGTGCACTGAGTGAGCATGAATTAACGGCTTCTTGTGCTCAAGCGCTAGGGGCCGATCTTGTCCAGCTTAAGCAGGTTGTTAGCAGTGAGCTTGAGAGTTTGCCTACCGTAAGTGGTGCTCAGCCAACGCCAGACCAGTCTATGCAAAAATTGCTTAGCTCATGCAGGCAAGAAGCAAAGGCTTTGGGAGATGAGTTTATCAGCGTTGATGTATGTTTGTTGGTGTGTTGTAGCGTTGATTTATTTTCATCAAGCGTAAAAAGCTTTTTAAATCAGCAACTTCCGGCCGGCCGGGTTAAAGAGTGGGTACAAAAAATGCGTGCGGGGCAAAGTGTGAAAAGTCAAACTGCTGAAGGTAACTATCAAGTGCTTGAAAAATATTGCCAAGATTTAACTAAGCAGGCACGAGATGGCAAGCTTGATCCTGTCATTGGGCGGCATGATGAAATTAGACGTGTTATCCAGATACTTTCACGTCGAACAAAAAATAACCCTGTGCTTGTTGGTGACCCGGGCGTAGGCAAAACAGCCATTGTAGAAGGTATTGCTCAGCGTATCATCAATAATGATGTACCAGAAAGTTTGAAGGGACATCAGATTTTAGCACTTGATTTGGGTTCACTACTTGCGGGGACAAAGTATCGTGGAGAGTTTGAAGAGCGGCTTAAAGCGATATTAAATGAAATTGAAAAGCAGCAAAATGGTATTATTCTCTTTATCGATGAACTGCATATGTTAGTTGGTGCTGGTGCTACTGGCGGTGGTATGGACGCATCAAACCTACTCAAGCCAGCCCTTGCCCGTGGCATTTTGCATTGCATTGGTGCGACAACGGTTGCAGAATATCGCCAGTACATTGAAAAAGATGCGGCGCTTGAGCGTCGTTTTCAAAAGGTTCTTGTCGAAGAAGCATCAATTCAAGATGCTATTTCAATTTTACGTGGTCTCAAAGAGCGGTACGAATTACATCATGGTATTCGTATAAAAGATCAAGCAATTGTAAAAGCAGTGCAGCTTTCAGCACGCATGATTCCAGACCGGTTTTTGCCGGACAAAGCAATTGACCTGATTGATGAGGCTGCTTCGATGGTTAAAATGGCTATCGATTCAACGCCTGAGCAGATTGACAAGCTTGAGCGTAAGATTAGGCAGCTTGAGATTGAAAAAGTGGCGCTTGAAAAGGAAAAAGATGAGGCTTCCCAAAAGCGTTTAGCCGATGTAGGCCAAGAGCTTGCTAGTGCTAAAGAAAAACACCGTGAACTTGTTAGCGCCTGGCAGGCTGAGCGTAAGCCGCTGGAAGAGATTGGCAAGTACAAGGCTGAACTTGATGAGGCTAAAATAGCGTATGAGCGGGCTGAACGTGAAGGCGATTTCGCGAAAGCATCAAAAATAAAATATGGCACGGTTGTTGAGCTTGAAAAAAAGCTTGAGCAGGCCCAACAAGCACTTGATAAAAATGGTACACATTTGATTAAAGAAGAAGTTGATGAAGACGATATCGCTGCGGTTCTTGCACGTTGGATTAAGGTGCCGGTTGAAAAATTGAGTATGGACGAAACGCAAAAGTTGATTGAAATGGAAGCTGAACTTGAGCGTCGTGTTGTGGGGCAGCAGGAAGCAGTCGGTAAAGTGGCAAACACAATTCGTGTACACCGTGCGGGCATTGCCGATCCTAATAAGCCGATTGGTTCATTTCTATTTTTAGGGCCTACTGGTGTGGGCAAAACAGAAGTTGCGCGTACGCTTGCCGATTATTTGTTCAATGATCCAACAAAAATGGTACGCATTGACATGTCTGAGTACATGGAAAAACATGCCGTTTCACGTTTGATTGGTGCGCCGCCTGGCTATGTTGGCCATGAAGAAGGCGGTCAGCTCACTGAGGCGGTCAGGCGTCATCCCTACAGCGTAGTTCTGTTTGATGAAATTGAAAAAGCTCACCCGGAAGTTTTTAACCTATTTTTACAGATTTTTGATGATGGTCATTTGACAGACTCAAAGGGGCGTACGGTTTCGTTTAAAAATTGTATTTTGATCATGACGTCCAACATTGGCTCAGACCTGATTTTACAGGCGGGAACTGTTGATGAAAAAGTACGCAATAACATAGAACAGTTATTACATAAGAACTTTAGGCCTGAATTTTTAAATCGTATCGATGAGATCGTTTATTTCAACTCGCTGAGTCAGGAAGCATTGCACGGTATTGTGTTGATCCAGCTTGACGGACTTAAAAAACGCATGGCAGAACGGGATATTCAGCTTTCGATTTCAGAATCGGCAGTTGCCCAGCTTGCCCAGCGTGGATACGTCAAAGAATTTGGTGCTCGGCCGTTAAAACGAGCTATCAATCAGTATGTGATTAGTCCACTATCAGTTCAGATCTTACAGCATCCTGAAAAAAAGCAGTTTTCAGTTGATATCAAAAACGGTGAGTTTGAGATTAGTTAAAATCTCTGAGATTAGGCGTTATTTTTATCGTTACCAGCTGGAAGCTAGAGAGGGTGTATGTTATGAATATTTCGAGCAAGGCTCTTTTGCTTATTTTTAGTACTTTTTATGTAATTAACTCTGACTTGTTAGCACTTGAGAAAAAGCGGCCATTGAGTGAGGGGGCGGGGTATTCTTCACAGCTAAGCGATTCGGAGCTGAGTGATAGTGAATGTGAAGAACGGATGTGTGAGCAGAGTATCCAGAACCTTCTTGAAAGGCTTAATAACGCTGAAAAAAATATAGATACGCTTACACGAGAGTTTGAGAAGGAGCTTAAAGACGGGCACCTAGGAGGTGTCGAAGGTCTGCTTTTTAAAGCAATCAAAGCTGGTTGCGCTCGGGCCGTTGCGGTTTTGCTTAAGTTTGATGAGGGGATTGATTTTAAGAAAGAGCATTTTTGGGGGCGCATAATTAGCGGTAAACGTCGAATATGCGTGACAACGTTGCAGATAGAAGTTGATGCATGTCAAAACGAGGATATTAAAGAGCTTGTTCGGAGGTATCAAGTTAGCTGATGTGTGTGTTTGAGTGGAACCACAAAAAACTATCATTTGTTCTACATTCTTTGCCAAATTAGATTTTTCTCAGATCCTAGGTATGATGTACTCGAGCTGAACGGGTCCTGTTACGTTTAAATAGCTTGGGAAAGGTGAGCCGATGAGTTGTCGAAAAGTGGCAAAGAATTGTTTTTTCTTTATTCTTCTCATTTTTTCCAGTCAATTTTTTTCTATTAAATCTGAATCATCATTTGATAGTGTAAAATCTTTCCTCAGTGGATTTGATAAGCCTGCGCTAGTTGCTGGGGCGTCTAAGGTGCTTTGTGCAACCTGGAGCAAATATGAGCGCTCTGGGGATGTAAGCGTTCAGGGACGTTGGGTGCTTATGCTTGAACGGGCAGCTCGTGTAGGTGAGTGGTTGGTAACGTATGCTCACGATGATCAGCTTGATACCCTTGATATATGGGCATTGTATGACGTTTATGCGTTTTGTCATAGCCTGAAAGAGCTGTGTAGTCAGTTGGAACAATGTCAGGTGCAGGATGATCAATGTGATTGTGGTACGCAAAGACTTTTGCAGGAGTTTGCCGTACATGGGTTAACCTTGCTTGAGGCAACAAGTACTTTGTATGGATTGTATGTTGGTGAATTTGGTAGAGCTCGACAGCAAAAATGTGCATATGCTCTTTCAGGGATTTTTCGTTCGTGTGATGAACTTTTGCAGGCGAATATTAGCCCAGAGTATAATTTTGTAGGTCAAAAGTCTTTGGCGGCGGCGTTTGGTCTGCTGTCATTTATTTGTTTGGCATATCATGCTCTTTCTGGCGATGAGTGGGGTAGGTATGGAAGGGGCAATGTCCAACGTGCTCTAGAGGAACGGGATGCTTTGATTGGTGATCTTGAGCAGGTTTTGGCTGATCAAGAGGATGAATGTATAGCCTTGCAAGATGAAGTTGATCAGTTGCTACAAAAACTTATGGATGAAAAAGAACGATCAAGCGCTTTAGAAGATCAGCTTGGTCAGCGATCGGACGAGTGTAGTGAGTTTGACCCAAGTATTTATGAGAAACTACTTGAGCAAATTAGGCAAATACGTCAAGAAACACGTGAAATGACAGAGTGGCTTGAACAAACGAGAGAACGTATTAAACAATATCTTGATGGTCCAAAACAGGAGAGTGGTGGCGACAGTGCGATTGAGCAAAGGAGAGAGGAACGACAAAGGCTTTTGAAAGAGTCTGAAGAGCGTATTGCAAAGCTTAATGAGGAAATAGCTCAAAGAGAAGAAAATATTAAAAAATTTAAAGAGGCTAACGCTCAGGAGAAAAAGGAGCTTGCTAAGGCCTCTACCAATGCCCAAAGACAGGAAAGAATAAAGAAATTACAAGAGGAGCGGGATGAGTGCGAGAAAAGGGTGCAGGAAAGGCGTGAAGAGCGTGAAGAGAGAAGTAGGAAGCTGCAAGAAAGATTGGGAGGGATAGGACAAAAAATAGAACAAACTAGACAGGCGTCAAAAGATGGATTAGAGCGTATTGAGCGTGAGCACCGTAAGTTACGTAGAAATATGGCAGGACTCGTCTCAGATGCAGATAAGTCTGAGGTTGTAGATCAAATTTTGAATGGTGAAAAAGTCTATTTATTGGATGCTCCAATGGACCGAAGTAAGCAAACGCCGGCGCATTACTTGGTGCAAACAGCCGATGCTGCGCGTCTTACACGTTTGCTTGCATTGAATCCAGATCTGTTGCTAGAAGACTACGAAGGAAAAACCCCTTTACACAAGGCCGCAAATAACCGTGTCGCGCTGCAAGTATTCATTGATTGTTTTAAGCAAAAACTTGGTGATCTAACGCCCGAAAATTTAGGGTTATGTGGACAGATTTTTGAATTGTATACAGCGTTGTTGCGTACGATTTTTAAGCGTTTACCTGATGACCAAGCATGGGAAAATTTTGTTCAGGGGCAAAGGGACAATGAACAAAGCCCATGTTCATTTTTGACAGAGAATGACCTGAAGAGTTTGTTAAGAAAACGTTCCATTGAAGTGAAAACTGAAGAAGAGATTTGTGAATTTGCATCGTGGAGTGCGTATGCCGTGGAGTTTCTACAGTGCGATGAACATATTGACCAGGTACTTGATAATTTCAGGCAGCGCTTTAGTGGGGCAGTTCAGATGCTTGATCAGTGCCAATGGACTGAGAAATATCATGGGCAACAATTGGATGATCGCATAAAAGTCATCTTTAAAGGCTGTGAGAACGAGGATCTGGATTATGAAGCTGTTGACGAAACTATTCCACTTGGTCAGCGGGTTTTCAACGATGTGATAGAATCTTTCATGCGCGGTGAAAATGATGACGTTAACAATTTTTATGAAGTTCTCAAATCTACTTTGCAGACTTATGAGCGAGAATCAAATGCTGATTTTAAAGTTCTCTTCAATATCGGCTATCAGCCTCCGGGGCCGTTTGGCGTTGCTCATCAGCTAATAAAAAAAATAATAGCAGATAAGGTACATGACCTAAATGACTACAAAAAATGTTTTGAGTTGTTATTTGAAAAATGTCCTGAATTAAGGCATGAACCAAATACTTATGGTCAGACTCCGTTGCATGTTGCTGTGCAAGAGGGGCACGAAGATTTGGTGAGGATGTTGCTGGATTTGAAGGCAAGTATTAATTTGGGGACCTATCAATCTGGCCCGCAAAAAAAATACGTTCCAAAGGGTAAAACGGTACTAGAGGTTGTCAATCAAGAAAGTTATGAGCATCAGGGTATAAAAGAGCTTATTCAGAAGTTGGCCAAGCAGGATCAACAGTAGATTATTGTTGATCTTTTTTTTCAAAAAAGAAGTTAATCTCACGAGCTGCAGCTTCGGGTGAGTCGGATCCGTGTACTGCGTTGTTTTGCTTATTGGTACCGAAAAGCTTTCTCATTGTGCGCTCATCAGCTTCTTCTGGATCGGTAGCGCCCATAAGTTGGCGCCATTCTTCGATCGAATTTGTTTTGGAAAGAATCATTGCAATAATCGGTCCGCTTGACATGAAGGAGACTAGATCTTTATAAAAAGGTTTATCTTTGTGTTCGATGTAAAACTTTTCAGCTTGTTCTTTGCTTAAGGTAGTCTTTTTTAAATTGATGATATCAAAGCCTTCTTGTTCGACGCGGTCAATAATTTTACCGGTAGCTTTGCTTAAGACGGCATCAGGTTTGATGATAGCAAGTGTTTGCTCTGTAGAGTTTTTTACGGGTTTTTCCTGAGGAAGTTCGACAAGATACATCGCAACGCGTACACCCGTGATCAAAATTGCGAAGCCAATGGTGGTTATTATGACCCAACGAACAATTGCCTTCATGATGTTAGGTTCCTTTCTCAAGCATGAATTAACGAGGGATATGCGCTTTTATACGTCTATATCCCTCGTTTTTTTCTCTCTTGACCTCGATGATAAGCACATTATCTGCTTACTATTTTAGCCCAAGTTGCCATTGGTTTTTTAGCTTTTAGTGTTTTTTTTTGGCTGATTTTTTTTTAGCAGGTCTCATGCTCATTGGTTTTTTAGCTGATTTGCTTTTAGCGCTAGATTTTTTTGGAGCAGCTTTTTTCTTGGCAGCTTTTTTCTTAGGTGCGGCTTTCTTCTTCGCTACCTTCTTTTTAGCAGCTTTTTTCTTAGGTGCAGCTTTCTTCTTCGCTACCTTCTTTTTAGCAGCCTTTTTCTTAGGTGCAGCTTTCTTAGCGGTTGACTTTTTAGCTACTTTTTTCTTTGCAGTTTTCTTTTTTGCAGTAGCTTTTTTAGCCGTTGACTTTTTAGCTACCTTCTTCTTAGGAGCAGCTTTTTTGGCTGCAGGTTTTTTAGCTACTGTTTTTTTTGCAGCTTTTTTAGCTGTTGACTTCTTTGCAGCAGCTTTTTTCTTTGTTGCCATGGGGACCCTCCTCCTCTTTGGCCTTGTTTTTCTGGGTTTACTACTCTAACTTCTTCCAACTCTAATCACAGAAAGTTTCATGTTATTACAAAACTCTTTCGCGAGGTTATTCACCTGGCCTAATTTTATTATAGACAACTCGTGACCTAGTTTGTCAAATAAATCAAAATTTAATTTATTTTTTTTCATAAATAAAAATGTTCGTGCAGTTTGAATATTACTTTCAAAAAGCTCTACAGTTGCATTAAACAAGACATTTTTTGCTTGCAAAAATTCCTCATCAGTGATTCCATTTTGTCCAACCTCATTGATGGCTTGTAAGATCATTTTTTCCGCAAGCTTGATTTTTGTTTTTGACACGATTGTTTTTATAAACATCATGCCTTGTTGTTGGCTTGCATCGAAAACGAGTGAGCCATTTATGGTGTAAAATAGGCCACTTTGTTCGCGTAGGGCAAATAGACGAGAGGATGAGCAAGCATGTGGTCCACCTGTGACTATGACGTCAAGTAGCGCAAGAGCATTAAAGTTTTTGTTTGATCTTTCAAGTGAGGGAGCGACAAATCCTAAGACTACTTGATCGCGAGCAAAGGGATATTCAATGACTTGCGGTTTATGTTCTGTGAGAGGGGGATACGTAATGTCAGGAACTGCTGGTCCATGCCAGCGCCCAAAGACCCGCTCTATTGTTTGGTTTATTCGGTCTTGGTCGAAGTTGCCCGTTATAATGAGTTGAGCTTCCTGTGGACTTATTTGTGTTTTGTACCATTGTTCTAAGGTATGTTTTTTTATGCTGCGAATGCTTTCTATTGTTCCATAAGGATTATTTCCGTATGGATGATTTTTGTAGATATGCTCACGTGCAAGTTGGTCTATAAAATCACTGGGACTGTCCCAAAAATTTTGTACATCAACCATCAGTTGGTGGCGAACGTGATCTATTGTTGTTTGATCAAAGGAAGGGTTGCACAGCATCTGTTGAACAAGATCGAGTGCTTTCTCAAAGTCTTTGCTTAAGCACTTAAATGTTATAGAATTCACTCCAGATGAAAGTGAGATTCCGCTTGTTTCCAGAAGCGTATGTAGCTTACTGGGTGTTAATTTCGCGGTTCGGTGAGTGAGCACACTCATGCCAAAGTAGCAGAGGCCAGCTTTATCAGGCGACTCATAGAGGTGATTGGTTTTGAGGCTGAAAATGACGCAGATTTGATCTACGGTTGCATTATGATGTGTTATGAGATTTATACCATTTTCCAAATTAGTTGATGTTGGTTTGGGGTATGAAAAGTCTGGATAGGTAGCCTCTGGCACCTCGTTTATCCATTTGCCAGGTTCAATGTTTGATGTACGTTGATGGCTTGATAAAATACTATCCTCAAGTTTTTCAGCAGCTTGTTGGTTAGTCAGAAAGAGCGCTTCTTCATTTTTGTTTGGCAAAGGAAAAAGATAGCCCTGGTGTTGACAGGTTTTTCTCAGGTAGGCCTTGAGCGTGGTCTGTAGTTTGTCTATGTCGATATTACTCATATTTGCTAGATAGTTGTTGAGAAATTGTGGGTCTTGTGTTGCTAAATATGTAGATCCAATCAGAGTTGCTTGTTGTTCGCTGTTTTCGAGTAAGCTACTGAGGTCGACCAAGGCACGTTTTTTTGCAGCCTCAACTTCCCAGTCTTTGATTGATCCTTTAAGCAATTTTTCAATACTTTCGTTGATATGTTCCTCTATGATAGGCAGATCGGTAGCATTTTTAGGTTGTACGTTGATACAAAAAATACCATGTTCAAAAAGGTCATAAACAAAACTTTCAACATCAGTTGCGAGTTGGTGTTTGACAACAAGTTTTTGGTATAAGCGCGAGCTCTTGCCATTGGCAAGGATGAGCGATGCTACGTCAAACAGGTATGTCTGTTGGCTGGCCAGGCCAGGTATAATGTACCAAAAACAGCTCCATGGATTTTTAACAGGACGGTAGAGTGTTACGCTTTGAGATGAGATATCGGCGTCAAAGTAATGTCCAAATTTGGTTAGGGGTTGCGTATTTTTAAGGTGGGAAAAGTATTTTTCAGCTTGGGTAAAGACTTCTTCAGGATCAACATCACCCACAACAACGAGCGTTGCATTGGCTGGTTGGTAGTGTTTTTGGTAAAATTGGTAAAGCTGCTCGCTGTCAAGACTTGCAAGATCATGTTTTGAGCCGATTATTGGATAGCTGTATGGATGGCCTTGAAAGATGCTGCCTGTGAGTCGCTCTACTAGTGTTGTGTAGTAGTCGTCGCTGTACATGCGAAATTCCTCAATAACTGCTTTCACTTCAGAAAAAAGCATTTGTTGTTTGAATGTGGCATTGTGCATGCAGTCTGCAAAAATTTCTAATGCATAGTGCCAGACGGTACTTGGTAGACGAAATGTGTAGCATGTGTAGTCTTGGGTGGTAAATGCGTTAGACTGACCAGCCATCTTTTGAGTGAGTAGGTTAATGTCTGATTCAGAGAGTTTTTTTGTCCCTTTGAAAATCATGTGCTCGATCAGGTGGGCCATCCCCTTTTCATTGGTTATTTCTTGCTTGGAGCCCACGTTATACCACATCTGGATGTCTACGCGTGGGATGATGCCTGAGGGTTTTACCAGTACGGTGAGTCCGTTTTTTAGGTCTTTTTTAAAGATTTTGAAATCAAATTGATTTGTAGTCATACTAAAGGGCCTGTATTATTGAGTTTAGTCGTAATTGTTATGTGTTTGCGAAGTTTATGTTCAAGCCTATCACCAAAGTATTGAAAAAGAGTAGAATTTTTAGTTTTTTGTGCAAATACCTGGTGTATTGTCTGGTACGACTGATTTTTATGACGTACCGAGTACGCTTTCGTTATGCACAGGCAGTCAAGCAACCTCTTGCAAATCAGGAGGGCCTATTTTACTTTTGGCATCAACATATAGCGTCCGGGATGTTCTTTTTTTGGAGTATGAAGGCCCGAGGGCATTGTGTTGTCAGTCCCAGTAGTGATGGTAAGTTTGCAGGCTTTGTATGCAAGAAACTAGGTTTTGATGTACTGTATGGTTCAGCGCATAAATCATCTTTTTCTTTGGTGCGCAACGCATTACAAGTCTTGAAAAAAGATAAGCATCTTTGCTTGGTCGGCGACGGCTCTCGAGGTCCTGCATTTAAATTGCAAAAAGGCGTCAAATATTTAGCGGCTCGTACTAAAGTCCCTCTCATTTATGTCGAATGTAAGCCAAGTGCCGCTTACGTTTTCAAAAAAAGCTGGGATCAGTTCAAATTGCCGCTACCGTTTAGCACCATTGAGGTGTACGTACATGCACCCCAACATATTTCACTTGATGATTTAGCGCGAGACGAGGAGGCGTAATGCCTGCTTATGCCTATGTTCGGCTACTTAACGGTTTTGAGCGGGAGCTTGTTTATAGGGTTCCTGAGCAGCTAAAAGAACAGATCAGTCCCGGCGTATTCGTTCATGTTCCCTTACAAAAACGTACAGAACATGCGCTGGTAGTTACTTGCTCGCAGCAAAAGCCGGTGGGCAATTTTGCCCTGCGTGATCTGCTTGGTGTTGAGCCCTTAATGCTTGATCAGGACTATCACCAGTTTATAAAAAAGCTTGCAGCATATTACTTTCTTGATCCTTTTTATTTTTATCAACGGATTTATGGTTTTTTACATGAAAAAGAAGGCGAGCCTCAGGAAGCTCCAGTTGCACCTGAGCAAAAACCGAAAGATGTCGTTTTGACGCATGAACAACAGGCTGTGGTTGACTACGTTGCTCCGTTTCTGCAAAGGGCTGAGTACTGTCCAACGCTCATTCATGGTGTGACGGGGTCGGGAAAAAGTGAGGTTTACGCTAATTTAATTAGGAAGGCCATACACCTTGGTAAATCAGTTATTTTCTTGTTGCCTGAGGTGAGTTTGAGTGTTCAGTTTGAACACTTGTTTGCAAAAAAAATGCCAGATATTCCTGTTGTTGGTTTTCATTCAGCAAGTTCGACCAAGCAAAAACGTCAACTATGGCAGCTGATGCGGGAGGGAAAGCCTGTGTTGGTGTTTGGGGTGCATTTGCCAATTTTGCTGCCTATGCAAAATGTTGGCTTGATTGTTGTAGACGAAGAACACGAACAAGGCTTTGAAGAAAAAAAGCATCCACGAATTAATAGCAAACATATTGCTTTGTGGCGAGCTCAGACATACCAGATCCCTATTATTCTCGGTTCGGCAACCCCGTCGCTTGCATCCCTGCATAGCGTTGCTCATCGTGGCTGGAAGTTGTTTGAGATAACCAAACGCTTTTCTGGGAACTTTCCTAAAATTCGTAAAGTTGAGCTTGCTGCAGACAAGTCACGACGCCCGTCTTTTTGGATCAGCAAAGAGCTTGAGCGTGAGGTTAAGGCGTGTCTTGTGCGCAAGCAGCAAATTATGATTTACCTGAACCGGCGTGGATATAGCTTTTTTGTTCAGTGTAAGACATGCGGATTTACCTTTGAATGCAAAGATTGCTCGGTGAGTTTGACGCTACATCGTCAAAAAACGTCTGATGGGCAGTTTAATAGTATGCTTCATTGCCACTACTGTGATTACAAGCAAGTGTTGCCAACAGCGTGTGCTGGATGCAACGCTTCTGAAAAGTCTTTGCTCAAAAAGGGGATTGGGACGCAGCAGCTTCTCGATATTTTTGTTCAGCTTTTTCCCCATGCTCGTGTTGCACGTGCTGATTTGGATACCACTAAAAAAAAGCGCTCGTGGCAAGAAACCGTTGAGCGGTTTTCAAAGGGTGAGCTTGATATTTTGATTGGTACGCAAACAATTACCAAGGGGTATCATTTTCCGGGTGTTACCTTAGTAGGAGTACTGTGGGCCGATTTGAATTTACATTTTCCACTCTATGATGCCAGTGAACGCACATTGCAGCAGCTTATTCAGGTTGCGGGTCGAGCTGGTCGTGTAAGTGAGAATAGCGTGGTTGTGGTGCAGGTTATGCGTGATCATCCTATTTTTGACTATTTGGATGAGCAGGCGTACATGCAGTTTTGTCAGCAAGAACTTGAAATTAGACAAGAAGTAGGTTATCCACCCTTTATGCGTTTGATGTATATTGAGTTGCGCCATCAAGATGCTGCGCAAGTGCAGGCTGATGGTCAAGTAGTTGCCGATTCGCTAATGCCGTTGTGTGCTCAAAGCCAAGATCAGATTACGGTTCTCGGACCGGCATTGCCATTGGTTCACCGTATTGCTCGCTATGAGATGCGCCACATAGTTATCAAGGCTAAAACATTTACCCAGCTGAGGGCTGTTGCCAATTTAGTTGAACAGCTCGAACTCCATAGTGATGTGTTTTTTGTTCACGCGGCCTAATCTTCTTTTTGCAGGTCTTCTGTTCGAGGTTGATATGGCAGTAGGTCAAGACTAGCTCCATAATTTATAAGCAATTGGGCTATATCAAGGTTTTGGTTGGTAAAGGCGTCCGTGACAAGTGCATGAGGAGGCGTTTTATGTGGCACAATATTGGGTTCTGCTCCGTATTCAAGGAGCAGCTGTGTACCTTGGGCAAAATTTGAAAATACTGCACAGGTCAGTGGGTATAAGAATGGTGAGTAGTGAGCTCCGGGAGCCATTATTTCGTAGAGCTCTTGTTTGTGTTTTTCGTTGGTAACATTATTGTTTATCCAAGAAAGCAGAAACATGTGTACTTCACATAAAATAAATCGACCACAGGCTTCTTGTTCCTTTGATAATTTATTTATGAGGTAATCTGCCAGGATGAAGCTTTGTGCTTGGTTATCACTGCTTGGAATAAGTAAAAGATTTGGGTTAATGCCCAGCATAAGGAGCATTTGCATGTGCTCTAGGTCTCTTGTGGCAGTTGCATAACACAAGTCTAAGTAACATAAAAGGTCATTTTTTAATCTATGTATGGTTTTTTTGTACAAGTTAGGTAGTGGCAGATTTTTAACATAGGCTGAAAGATATGTACCGTTTAATCTGTTTTCTTGGTAGCGGTAGAGCTTGATTTCGTCATCATTTACCGGGAGACATTGCAACGTAGCGTTTTCAGGTTCATCCTTGTTCTCTTCGTCATCATTTACCTCTTCTGCATTTACCTCTTCTGCTATCTGCTCATGAATTTCAGCCATGTAATTCTCAAGCTCTTGATTATGGTGGTCGTAGCTGTAGGGTGGTGAAATGATCGTGCAGCCTCTATCGGTAGCCCAGCAAGGAGTAAAAAAATAGGTGAGAGAAAGTAACATTACGATTTTTTTCATAGCAAGACTCCCAGGCTAAGTGAAAAACTATCGAAAATAAATTGATGGAAGTATGATGGGATTATGCTGAAAGGTCAAGCGGTCTTGCCTGTTCTGGTGTTAGTAAGTTGAGCACATCTTTATTGACCTGAGCAAGAAGTATCCGCAGAATTTCACGTGCCTTTATTGCTTGCTTAGAGTCATAATCAATTTTATTATGTTCTTCAACTTGATAGCGTGCTTCTTCAAGTGGCACTCGTAGGCAATATTTGCATTTTGTTAAGGGGTTTGCTTTGTAATCCAGCATAAGCCTGACCATATCTGCTCGCTGGCATTGTATGGCAAAATTGAGTGAGCATGTACCTGGTACCGCAGTTTGATTGAGCTGTCTGCACAGTTGTAGGAATGACTCAAAACTTTCAATGCTTTCCCGGTCACTGCTGGTAATAAGTTTCTTGAGAAATGTGTAGTAAATTGAGCGAGATTGATGTGGTATGAAATCTCTTAGTACTGCTGGAGCAGAGTTCCAGCGATTAAACGTTGGTTTTTCTGCTCCAGCAAGTGATGAAAAAAGTATAAGGCTAACTACTACACTGTGGTACTTGTTCACAGGTAGGGCTTTTTTTTAGAGGGTTTAGAAGATTTCTTGGGTCAAAAGCGTTTTCGGGCATAGTGGATTTTCTCATAGGTGTTTGAGGTCCAGTTTTATGTACTAAATAGTTCCCGAGTAAAGATGCTATTTTTAACGCCTTGACTATCTGTATAGGATTGTTGCCTAATTTTATAATTTGTTCTTTTGATAGTGTTAATGGGGTTTTATCAGTATTTTTTTGTCTTCCCAGGGGATTTGCTCCATGCTTTAGCAAGAATGCGACGTCTTCGATCATTTGATTTTCAATAGCAAAGATTAACAGGGATGTTGTAGAAATAGTTTTGTGCTGATTGTTTTTGAGAGCAGATAAGTACTGTTGAGCCTGGGAACTGTTTTTTAGCTTTTCCATAATTGCCCGATAAACCGTTTTGCCACTTAGGCACGTTTGACCTGGATCAAAGTTAAGGCGGCCTTCGTTTTCTATAAGTTCGTTAAAAGTGGCAAGGCCTTCACTACTTGGGTGAGCCGCTATTTCATCCAGGTATTCGGCTGGAGTTTCTTTTTCCTCCGTCCACACTTGCAACTGCGGGGTAAATTTGAGCGCAGGGCTAGAGTAACAGTTTCTTTTCGAAAGAGGTGGGCTCCATCCCGGTCCGCCAAATTTTGTTTTTGTTAAAGTTGGAGCCGAGTTAGTTGGTCCGGCTTCTGGGCCGGGCTCTGGATTTTGTTCAGCGCTCTGGAGCGGAGTGGTTAAAGTAACGGAGGAAGCTAAAATCAATAAATGACGTAGTTTCATATAAAAAAATCCTTTTGATTCCATTATGTGCTATGAATAGTTTCTTGTTCAAGTCCTTGCTTTTGCGCCTTCATTTTTGTTACAGCCGCTTTTTTATGTTGCTCAAAACCAAGGGAGACGATTGTATCAATTAACTCCATTGGCTTCAAGCCAATTTCTGCAGCTTGATGAAATAAACATGTTGCAGGCGTCAAGCCTGGGAGTGTGTTGAACTCGAGCAAAACAATACGCTCTTTGCCGGTAGGACTTTGGTGTGCGTCTTGGTAAAAACAGTCGATACGGGCATAGCCTGAGCAATTGACTGTTTTGTAAGCAGATGCGAGTGTTTTTTCAAGTAGTTTGCGGGCCGATGTAGGCAGCGGTGCTGGCGTTTGGTTTTCGCCTTGGCCGGGTAAAAATTTTTCCTCAATGGACAGAATGCCTTTGTTGGCAATGGCTTGTGATGCTGGTAGTATGGTAATGTTGTCATTGCCAATAACCCCGCATGTTAACTCGAGACCTTGAATGAACTCTTCAAGCATGACGGTTGTTTTTTCAGTGGTAAAGTGCTTATCAATTTGTGTAAGTAGCTCTGCTTGATTCGTTGCTTTGTCAACCATAACACTGCAACCATCATCGTGAGGTTTGACAATGAGGGGAAATGTCAGGTCTTTGAGTATAGTGTTAGTGAGAAAATCAAGCTTTTGATCGTTATTTTTTTCTTGCCACGTATCTTTGGTGATTATCTGTGAAGATGGTACATCAAAGCCTTTTGATCGCAGAAATGCGTTTGTTTTATATTTGTCTATGCATAATGCGCTGGCAAAGATACCTGGGCCGTTGTATGGCAGCCCAAGCATTTCTAAGGTTCCTTGTACGGCGCCGTTTTCTCCACGTCCGCCATGGAGCCCGAGAAAAATAAAATCAAAATTGTCTGGTAGTTGTGCCCATTTGATCTCAATATCAGGGGTGACAAGGCCTGCAATTTCACGTGTTGAGTTTTTGACCAAAAGTTTTTGGTTAAGTTTGTAAAGCTTCATGGTCTCATCGACAAAGATTGGTGTGACGTCATATTTGTGTGGAGAAAGCTTGTAGCAAACATTTCTACCAGATTCAAGCGATATTTCGCGCTCGTGAGAGTCGCCTCCCAATAGAACGCCAACTCGTATTTTTTCCTTGTTTGCACCGATCATATCATTGTCTTTCTTGGTCAGTTCTGGGTTATTGGGGATACTCTTACCGTAATAACAAAGCTCACGTTCGATAAAGTAATTGATTAAATCAGTGTGACTCATCCCATGTTCAGCTGCTTGATTAAAAATAAAGCTTGATGGTGCCATACCAGTTAGGATGTTGGGATCGATAATCACCACGTCCCCGTTGTTGGTTAAAAAACCATCGATGCGTGCAGTTGTGTGGTACTCAAGTGATTGAGCGACGCGAATGCACGTTTTAGTTATGTTTTCATGCTCTGCTGGCGAGAAGGGGGCTGGGGTTATTTTGGTTGCTCGACCTGGCATGTATTTTTGATCGTAGTCAAACAGGTGAGTATTGGTTTCTGCGATCACATGGGTAATCGGCAGGGCAAACCAATCGTTGCTATCTTTTTTTTGCAGCACGATACATACAAACTCTTTGCCTGAGATGTATTCTTCGATAATTACATTCTGTTTTTTTGTAGGGTCAATGGCACATGCATGGGTGAGTGCAGGCAAAAGTTGTTGTTCTCGATGTACAACCGTAACGCCAAGGCTTGAACCCTCATGTACGGGTTTTACAACGCAGGGCAAGCTGAGATTGTTGTCAGCAAGCCTTTGTATGAGTTTATCTGGAGTAATAGTTTCAGCTTCATGAACAGAAAGTTCTACGCTATGCGGAGTTTTTATGCCGTTTATGTGTAGGAAATTTTTTTGTAGGCCCTTTTCTATACCTACAGCACTACCTCGGACCTTTGCTCCAAGGTAGGGGATACCAAGTACTTCTAGCATTCCTTGCAGTGTACCGTCTTCTGCAAAGCGCCCATGCATTGCAAGGTAAGCAAAATCAATAAGGTCTGCAAGACTATCCCAGGTGATCTTGGTTGCTTCGTCTTCAAGGCGGTGGGCAAAATCACAAATTTTACCTCGATGTAAAAAGTGCCACGGTAAAAGGTAAAGTGTCCCCTCTACGGTTTGAAAAATCGGTATTATTTCGTATCGCTGAGTGTCAAGGTGATCGCAAATTGTACGTCCTGAATTGAAGGATACTTCTCGCTCAATGGACTTACCACCCATCAAAACGCCGACACGAAATTTTTGTTTTTTATTTTTTGATTTCATAGACATCTCCGCTTTTGGTAAAGCAAAAAAAATATGATACAGTGCGGTGTTCACACTGTATCATATTTTTTTTCAAAGAATGAGGAGTAACCTAAAAATTACTGTGTTAAGCGGTAAAGCTCATTACAGGCTTTAACTGGATCGTCTTGCCCAAATAGTGCATTGGCCATGCCGACCTGTTCTACACCATTTTTGGCTAATTGTGCGATATTGGTTGTATTAATACCGCCATCCATTGAGACAATAAACGTATGTTGTTGTGATTTGCGCTCTTCAAGTAAAGGCGACACTTTACCCATTACTTCCGGCATGAATGATTGCCCTGAAAAACCCGGCTGAACCGACATGATTAAGACATTGTCAACAAATTGTAGATATGGAAAAGCGTTTTGAATAGGGGTCTCTGGATTGATGACGATGCCGATTTGATGCTTGCTGTGTGTTTTAATGTTTGAAAAAAATGCTTTTCGGTCAGAATCATGAGAAAACGATTCGTAGTGAAAAAGCGCTGTATCATTTTGATAAAGCCCATGGCGCCCGATCCACGCTTCCGGGTTATCGACCATGTAGTGGATGTGTAGCGGGAGCTGTGTTGCTTGACGAATTGCGTTGATAAATGCTGGTCCCCAGGTTAGATTGGGAACGAAGTGGTCATCCATGACATCAATGTGATAGCCATGTACGTGCGGATCAAGCAACTCTAGAGTTGTCTTGATGTTTAACAGATCTGAAGATATCAGCGATGGGTAAATTTCCATGATTTTTATTATTTTCTTGCAGGATGTTTTGCCTTTTTACCAGGCTTTACAAATTGTTCTTTAGCTGCTTTGTGCATTGCTTGAACGAAACGTTTGAGCGAGTTCTTTATAGCAACTTCTAGTGCTTTTCTTGTTTTAACTGCGGTATCTTTAAGTTTGTTTATATCAAAAATGCTTCGCGTTGAGCTTTTCCAGTCGTCCTCATTGAGGTTCAAATGGCCAAGATAGTTGCAGATTTCGGCAATCAAAATAAATTGTTCATGCTCATTGAGTTCAGATCCAAGCTCCATACCTTTGACTTGATGCTGGAGTGCTTTAACAACAAGTTCGATATTGTTTGTTACGATGAGCTGTGTAAGTTCAAAAACTTCGTCAAGAAATTCTGAGCAGTTCTTTTCCTCGTTGAGCAGTGAGTTTATGTGGTTGTCTTTTTCACTTGGTGAGCGTAGTTGTGCAATTGTTTCAAGATGAGTCATATGTTCAAGGCATGCCGCATACTCCTTTTGAGTGTGGAGGTAATCCAATAAGGTACGTGTGTATTCGGTTATGCCGAGCGAGTTATTTTCTGCCTCAATGGCGGCGGCGGTTTGTTGGAGTTGTGCTGTGGCATCATGGGTAGCTTGAGCCATTTGTTCAGCTTGTTTGGCCGCTTTTTTAGCCGCCTTCTTGTCGGCCTTATGATGTGCAAGCTGTGATGCTGTTTCAAATGCGGTTCCTACAAGGTGTAATGCCACCACTGGTTTATGTCCGGATGGAGCAGCAAAAACCATAGCGGCATGCTGACAGGCTTTTGCAATGCTGTTTAGAATAATAGTCAGCGTTTTCGATTTGCTTCTGAGTACTTCGGGCGATGCGTTATGTTCAAGTTCATCGTACCACTGCTTAAGCAAGTCAGGTGTTCGTGCAGGCATTTCGTGGTGTGGGGCGTGACTATGCCGAGCACTGATACGGGCAATATTTTCGGCCCAAAGTTGACCGCTTGTTGCTGCCAGCAGTAGGGCAATAGTTAAGAATATGCTCTTGTTTTGTTTCATGGACAGTCTCCTTTTTGAAGAAAAAATAATGAATACCTCATTTGTTATTATAAAAATAGGGTCTTTAAAGACAAGCATCGAGAAAAATTAAAGCGGAAGATCTTTATCCTCAATGTAGTTTTGAATGCATAACGGCTGAGAGAAGTCGATGTGCTCATCTTGCAAGGGGCTACCGCCTACCAGTAGCTGGATTGTTTGAGCTGGCAAGTCCGCGGTTTGTAGTGTTTTCAGCAAGCTTTGGATGGTACACCATTTGTCCAGTACCGATTGTTCGCTTTCTATAAAAGAGTGTGCAAGGCTGATATAGGCTTCGTGTTCAAATGATGAGAGCATAACAGCTTCAAGATTGATTTCTTGTCCAATGACATGGTATTCAAAGAGTATTCCTAGCCATGTGCGTACAATTTGGCCCAGGTTTGCTGCGCTGTCTTGTTTATTCCAGATAACGCTTTGTTCTTCATCAAGATAATGACCATCTTTCCAGATTGAGCAGATGATATTTTTTTTAGTGCACACACTTGTTTGGAGTGCAAAGTCTTTTGATGGAGGAAGCGAACAATGCACCAAAATAATGCCATTCTGGATGAGAAAAAAAAACATGCCTGCAGCAAGGCTACAGAAAAGAGTTATGATAAGTGTCTTATTGACTTTCATGGAGAGAGACTATAGCAATAATGTGCTGAGTGCAAGTATGCTAAGGGAGTATGCAATTTTTAACCGGGGGAGTTTTTCATGACCTTTTATAAAGTCTTTATTTTGTTGTTTTTAGTGGCGTTTTTTGGATGTAGTAAACCGCATGAAGATGCCATTGTTCTAGGCAATCAAAGCAGCTCAAAGGTGTGGATATACCTATGTGGCCTAACCCAAAGTTTTGATGGGCAGCAAGAGTGTAATAATAGAAATATCCTTGACAGAATGGGGCAAGAGATAGGTGTGAAGTTTGTAGCTGTCAAACCGAAAAACCGCTGTCATCAGTTTGATAATAAGTTATGTTGGCCTCATGACTCTGAATCGGAGGTGAATAAAACGTACAGTGAGATAGTGGATGCACTAAATGGACAACAAATTGCTGGATTTATTGGTTTTTCTAATGGAGGCTTTTTTCTTAATCAGCTGGTTCAAACTAAGGAGTTAGGTGTGCCTGTTGTTTCAGTAGGGAGTGCGGGTGTGTTAAAGCATGATTCGTATGCTAACAATTTATATTTGCTTGTTGGCAAAAATGATATTTACCATTACCAGCATGCGAAGGATTTTTATAACGCTTCCCAAAGTTTTTCTAGGCTTCGTGTTGAGCTTATTGAGTATGATGGTGGGCATGAAATTCCTGATGCTGTTTTGTCCGAGTTACTAAAAAAACTGAGAGGCTAGTTTTTACTGTTGAATAAATGATTTTGTTGCTCATGATTTAAAAGCCAACGTTTGCGTTCAAGTCCCGCGCTGTATCCACCTAGACTATTGTTTTTACTAACAATTCGGTGGCAAGGGATGACAATGACAAGAGGATTAGCCCCATTGGCATTGGCAACAGCTCTGCATGCAGAAGATTTATTGAGTGCTTGAGCTTGCTGTGTATAGCTGATTGTTTTCGAGTATGGCACTGTTGAAATTGTGTGCCACGCTTGCTTTTGAAAATCGGTGCCAGACGGGCACAGTGGTGTGGCAAATTTTTCGAGCTTACCTGCAAAGTATGCGCTTAGTTCGTCTCTGATTAAAGTTGAGATGTTTGTTATTCCCTCTCTAAGGGGCAACTCTATTGCCGATTCAAGCTTTTTAACTTGTTGTTCAAGCCTTGGACTGTCAGTAAACTGCAAAAGATATAAAAAATTGTTGTCCGAGATGGCAAGTATGTCTCCTAGGGGCGTGTGTATAGTAGTTTTATATTTAATTGTTTTTTTCAAAAGTGTGTTCATCGTTAAATTTTCTTGGCGATGGTAAGAATGCTTAAAGTACTATCTTCTGAAAATCTTGATCCATCAAAATCCTGTTGCTCTATGGTCTGAAATCCATGTTCTGCCAGTATATTTCGAAGTTCTTTGGGGGTGTAAATTTGCAGGGAGAACTGATTGTTAAATTTTTTTGTTTCTTTTCCACCTTGGCTTAGGGTGTAGCTATCTTGCGATGTAAGTAAACCATTGGCGGTATCAACTTTTGAATGTTGTATGTGCTGAAGATGTTTGTTCCCAACCGTTTTATGCGTTTGCATGGCAAGGCTTTCAACAACTTTTTCAGTCATCGCTGACAGATTAAAAATGTCGAATAGGTAAAGTCCCCCAGGGTGTAAGTTTTTGTGGATATTTTGTATTGTTTTTACAAAATCACTTTTCGTTAGGTGGCCGATAGCATTGAAAATAGTAATGACAGCATCAAAAAGACCGACATTGAGTGTGCGCATGTCACCATCAATGAATTGGACGTTTATTTTGTCTTTGGTAGCTTTTTCTCGTGCCTTATCTAAAAGGGGTGGACTGAAGTCAGCTCCGGTAACTTGATACCCCCTTTTCGCAAGAAAAAAGACTTGAGAGCCGGTACCACAAGTAAGATCTAAAACTGTTTTAACATTGTGTTTTTTTAGTATTTTTTCTATGCGGCTATTTTTCAAGTCAGTATCAGTTGTTACGTTGTGAGCGTCAAAGAATTCAGGCATTTCCTGGTATTCAAGAGGAAGCCCTAGTTTGATACCATCAGGATGAGGGACAGACTTTACGTGCGTCGTTGACATCTTAATTTTATGCACTCTTCGTATTTTTGTAATGGCTCTTGTGTAAGGAGCTATGCTATTGACGGTTATCCACTTTGATAAGGGCCATTGTTTGCCCGATTTTAGTGTGCACCATTTCCATATTCCAAGTTTGTCAATGTTTCCTGAGGTACTTTCTTTTTCAATTAATGAAACAATCTCTTGAGTAGTTTGTTCGAGCAATACAAGCTGTTGTACAAGTGTGTTTTGATTATATTTTTTAAAAAAATGTTGAGCTATTTTGGCATAATCCCATTTCTCAAATCCTTGTCCAGGCATGACGAAGTCTTTGCCTGAAAGCCCTTGTTCATACCATGAAAGTAACATGTTTCCCCAGCCAATTAAGTAAGATAATACGTCACTAATGGAGATATTCTCATTTTTTATAAAATCAGTGATGGTTTTTTTGTGAATTAGGGGCTCCGGTAAGTTTTTAAGGTTAGACATGAGTTTGCCGTGTAATGTCGACAACTTTTGTGAGAGCGGATATGTTGGAGATTGTTTTATTGGCATGTTCTAATTTTTCTTTAATTTTAAAAAACATGGAGCAGTAAGTCTGCTATAAAATGGCTTATCATGGACGCTAGTAGACCATATCGCCAATACAATAGGCCGAATATAACGCCAGCCAGTCCGTTCATTGTCAGTACTCTTATAATATCCCAAGTGTTTGGGACTTTCAGAATTCTATAAAGTGTAGGTAAATGACCAGCACCAAAGAGTACTGCGCAAAAAATTATTGAGATTATAATACAACCTGATTTAGTTATTTTTGAAAATCTTTGCAGTAAAAGTGTAAATAAAGAAACAGCAAATAGGCGAAGCAAGACTTCTTCGTTGATTGCCCCATAAAACGATGCTAAAAAACCTTTCCAGGCAGCTATATCAGTAATTTGTGTATTCAGTACATTTGAGTAGTGTATAAATACAAACTTATCCAGCAGTTTTATACAGGAGCCTACGGCCAGGCCAGATACAACTGAAGGGATAAGAAAATTGTTTGAAGGGATCAATTTAAGACTTAGTTTGTTACTCATTTTTAATCCAAAAAACACGATAATGCCATAGAGCAAAGCTGCTTGGGTCAGTGCACCAGCAAGTAATTTGGGAGTGATAACTATTCCACCGTGAGTTGCAGCAACGTAGGGCAAGACTGAAATGGCACTTAAAGTTGATGCTAGCCATAGAAAGTAAAATTTTTGGTCTTTGAGAATTGATGATCTAATCATAGTGTCCTTAACCATGCAGTGATTTTATTTGTGGTTTGTTCAATATTAAAATCTGTTGTATCAAGCAAAGCAATATTTGCTTTACTTTTCCAATTAGAAAGCTTATCCCAGTGGTCAAAATCAAGCTTTTCCCACGAGTTTTGTTTGATAACATGCTGTTCCCACTGTGGATATTGGCTGTGCATTCTTAGCCATGATGACCAATTGAGCATGTTTTGGTCTGCTCCGTATGTGTTGCGTTTTTGTAAACGTTTAATGCGTTCAACGTCCGAAACGTCAAGTAAACAAAAGTTAATGATATCCAGCTTTTTTGCTGAGGGACATGCAAGAATCTCTCCAAGTACTATCTGCCCCAGTAGACAGGTGTTTTTTTCTGTAGGGAGTAATTTTTGAAGCCATTTTTCAGTTGATTCCTGGCGCCATTTTTTATCAGCATTTTGTGGTACCCCAATATCATCAAAGTCATGCACGAGCCAATTGTCGCCGAGGGATCGTTTTAATACTGGAATTATCGTTGTTTTGCCACTGCCGCTTGCGCCGCTTATGAAATATATCTTACTCATGTGTGTGTTCGGTTAGTTGAAATACTTCTATATCTCCACAGCCCAAACCAATAAAAAGATAATTTTGATCTTTTGAAAAGGCTAGGGAGTAAACTTTGTCCTGGCAGGGTATTGTTGCTAAGTTGTGTTTTGATTCAGCATCCCAAATTTTTACGGTTTTATCACGTGAGCCTGAGATAATCTTATTATCCACAACCAGTAGGGCGTATACTCTATCATCATGACCCTCAAGAGTTTCAGTTTTTTTGCCGGAATTTATATCCCACGTCATAATGGTTTTATCGTCAGATGCTGACACAAGTGTGTGCTCGTTGAGCTGTTTGATTACATTGATACAATCATTGTGTCCCTCAAGTGTATGTAGGCAGGAGGGGATATATGCGTCTATGTCCCAAATTTTGATGGTTCTATCCCATGATGAGGTCGCTATGTGATTTGTAGCTTTTATTTCTATAATGGAACTTATCCATGCGTTATGTGTTTCTGGTTCAACTTTTTTTAGACTTACATCTTTGTCAATATCCCAAACACCAAATGATCTTCTTGTTCCAAATGCGAGGGTGCCATTGCTGAGTTGGACGAGAGCATTTGAGTATCGACCTACGGTTTTAAGATTGTGAAGCATGGAGCATTTTTTTTCTAAGTAGTCCCAAAGGTTTACTGTACCGTCATTTGAACCACAGGCAATTCGTCCGTCTGCCAGTTCTTCGATGCATAGTATCTCTGTTTGGTTGCATAGTTTGCGAGTGCATGCTCCATCCATATCCCAAATTCTTATGGTGGCATCAGCGGATACTGAAGCGAGTAAGCCATTGCGTAGTATCTTCATAGCTTCAACAATATCTTTGTGCCCTTTGAGGATATGACGTTTTTCAAAAGTAATGCTCTCGCGATTTTCTTGTTTTGCTGTCGCATGTGGTGTTAACAAAAGAAACGCATTGCACAGAATATATAAGCGTAATATTTTAAACCACAACTCCATTATAGTTTCTCCTTCAGGTAAACAAGTTTAATTGAAATCTTGAAATAGATAGTCAGTGATGTTTTTAGCTTTGCTAGAGAAGTTTATACCAATTAGTTTTATTTTTTTGCCACAGTTTTTATAAGGCTCATAATATTTCATAGTTAAGATCTGATTAAGTGCTTCTTCAGCTGATCCATTGAGCTTAAATTCAAAAATGTAAAAATTTTTTTCAGTTTCCACGGTGAGATCTATGCGGCCAATGTTTGTTGCCGTTTCTACTGCTGGTTTTAATTTTATAACTTGTAATAATAAGAAAAAGATTGATTGGTAGTATTTTTCTTTATCTATTGCAATTGTGTAAGGGATATTAGTATAAAATTCTTTAACGTTGCTTATAAAGTCTTCGATTTTGCCATTTTCTAGTGTTGATCTGATATTTCTTAAATGACTACTAATTGTGGATGTTTTGTGTTTAGTTATAACTGCCAAAATGCTTTTGAACAAAGAATCACGAACTTCGTAGTTTGGAATTTCCAGCTCATAATTTTGATCCACAATATGTTTTTTTATTGTCACATACCCAGTTTGGAAAAGTAGCGTGGGCAGAGGAATGTCAGTAAGGTCAAATGTCAGTAGTTCGTTCATGTTTGCTGTAAGATTATTAAATGATTCTACGGGAAAACAGTTTTGCTCAAGGTTTTTTATTAAAAATGATGGTGTACCTGACTCAAACCAATAGTTGCTTAGGTCTGCGGTGAATAAAAAATTTAGAATTGAAAATGGCGCGTAAACTCTGGCCAAGTCTTTCCCTTCTATGTCTCGAGTAAGTTCTTGTTGATCCTTCCAGAATCTATATCCGTTGTACCAAAGACCAAGTGTTTGGCTAAGTTCTTTAACACCGCTGACCGGAGACATCTTTTTTTTGTGGGCAACATCTTGCAAATGTTGTTTGAAATAGACGTCTATTTCTTCTTTCGTGTAGCCTACAAGATGCGCAAATTTAGGATCCATAGAAATGTTAGTTAGCTGGTTTGTTCCTGAAAAAATGCTTGTTTTTGAAATGCGAGTTACACCGGTAATGAAGACAAAGCGGAGAAAGTCATCCAAGCCTTTAACAAATTCATAGAACTCTTTTAGAATATTGCGCATTTGCTTTGCTAGCTCGATATTTTCGATATTGTCCAAAATAGGCTTGTCGTACTCATCAATGATAATAACGACTCTATTTTTAGAGCCAAACTTCTTGAAAAGGCGAATGACAAGTTTTTTGAGTGTTTCACCGGGGGTAGTGTGTTGAAGAGGATCTATTTCGTATAGCTCGGCGATATCATCAAGATATCGCATGAGACTGGCGGTTAAAATCTCAGCATTACTCCTAGCAACGAGTGATAAATCAATATGTATTACGGGGTGGATGGGCCATTGATAATCTGTGTTTTTTTCGATCCAGAGGTCTTTGAAAAGTTCCCGTTTTCCTGAAAATAGCTCTTTAAGGGTAGAGCATAAAAGCGACTTCCCAAAGCGTCGTGGACGAGCAAAAAATAAGTTATTTTCTTGGATCAGCTCGTAAATATGTTTTGTTTTGTCGATATAAATACAGTCATTTTCAATTATTTTTGTAAAGGATTGTATACCAAGTGGCAATTTTCTCATATTAAGAACACTCCTTTATTTTTTAGCAATTAATACTTCTTCGACAAATTTTCGTTGTCTAGCTTGCTCTTCTTTCCATGAACCAGTTATTTCTTTACGCGTTGCTTGTGGATTTTTCGCTATATATTTCTGGACAAAGTTTATGTAGGCCCATTCATCTTTGGGTGTGCTGCCAAGCTTTTTACGTTTCTCATACTCATGCCGCCACATGTCTGCAAATTCTTGGTATGTTGGTGGTTTACCTGCAAGCCAGCGTTCCGTAGTCCAATCTTGACCGAACGCAGTGAAATGAAAGTGCTGGCCGATGAGTTTTTTAAAAAACATACGTGTTGCGAGATCATTTTTGTAGGAACCTTTAACAATGAGTGTGCTTGGCTTGAGTGGATACTGCTTGCCTGGCTGAGCGCAAGAGACTGGCGGGATAATCGGTTCATTAATTATGTTACCTGTTTGCAAAAAGTGAACAATCCGATTGATGACTAACCCTTTTTTGCCTTTTACGGGAAGTGATAGTTGGCTGCAGATCTCTCTGAGTTCATCGACTTTTAAAAAATTAAGTGCTTGTTTAAAAGTTGCAGGTAATTTTTTCATGTTTATATTTATGATTCTTCGTGATCGTTGCCACTTAAGTCATGAACAGTCCAGGCATGCTGACCGCCTTGAGGTGGTTGGTGATAAAGTATTGAACAGTTGGGTACATTTATTGTGGGAAGAACCAGTAGCTCTTGTATCGCTGCGTAAACTCCGCCGTGTGCAACTACCAGAATAGGACCATCAAGCTCGAGGGCGGTTGATAATCCTGATGCAATACGATTGAGGTAGCTTGAATACATTTCAGCTCCTTCTACAGGGAGGTTGTTTCTCCAATCATCGATCCAGCAGCTATTGGTTTTTGCTTGCTCTCTTGTGGTTGTCCAGGGTTTGCCTTCCATAGTTCCCCAGCAAGCTTCTTTGAGACTATCAACAATGGTGACGGGTTTGCCTGTGTAATGAGCAATAATTTCGGCTGTTTTTAGAGCGCGTTTGAGAGGACTTGAGGCTATGTTGGTAAACTTAGTTGACTCCAAGAGTGTGGCAGCGTCATGTGCCTGTTGTAGGCCAGTTTTGTTGAGTTCAACATCTGATTGTCCTGCAGCAAGACCTTGCAAGTTCCAGTCAGTTTGGCCATGACGAATAAAATAAAATGGTTTAAGTTGAATAGTAGGTATGCTCTGGGTGTTTGTAGGATGCGTTTCTTTTAATTTATTCATGTTATTTGGCCTTTTTTCTTAATTTTTTTTTAACGCTGGATTTTTTGTTTCTAACCTGTTGACGATTTCGTTGAAAAACCCTCTTAGACAGCTTGTACTACAAAAATGCATGTCACATGTTCGGTCATTGATTAGGATAGTATCAAACAAGCTTCTTTCATGAAAATGAGCATGAACTGATGCACTGCCCTCCAACATGAGTACCACTTGTCCTTGCTTAATATCACTTTTGCACATTGGGCAGCAGTTATCGTTGTGTACTGGGAACATGTGTCCCTTGATGGGAAACTTAATTTTTTTATTGTTCATTGCTTGTTTCTTATTCAAAATTGCCAGAAAAATACTCATCTTGTTTGCAGCTTACGGCAGTTTCTCTTAATTTTTTACAAAAGTCAGAGATCTTGGGATGCAGTCTCTTAGCTACAGAGCTTATTTCCTTCTCAGTATTTAAAGCTGATTTTTTATCATGGCATTCTTGGTACCAATAATTTGCCAGCTTAAAAATTTTCCCTAATTCATGAAAGGCTTTTAAGCACTTGAAATGTTTATAACCCTTTGTTTGTAAGATATCTTCATATCCTAAGACCTGCTCTTCAATAAGAAAAGTGGGGTAATCACATTCTGGCATTTTGATTAATTCAGGAACAATGAAGTTATTAAACTGTGCCAGCATATTATAAAAACAACCAACTTCATAACTGCCCAACTGAGTAAGGCTAGTCTTAATGTTTTCCATGTCTGAGATATCAAGATATTCTTTTCTCGTTAGCCGATAGAGTACTTGGTGCTTTAGTGGGTGGTCTTTATCTAGACCAGGTAAGTCAAAATTATCGTTTGGATTGTGTTGTAGGCCAATTTTTTCCATGACCCGTGTTGATTTAATATTCTCAACTGATGTAAATGAGACTATTTCAGGTAACTTCAGTTCTCTAAATGCATAGTCTAAAACGGCTTTGGCCCCTTCTGTTGCAAAACCTTGTCCCCAATGTCTAGAAGATAATCGCCAACCGATTTCTGTCGTAGGGGTGAAATGTGCTTCAAAACGTGGCGTTAGCAGTCCAATGAAACCGATAAATTCATTGAGATCTTTTCTTATGCATGCATATAAAGAGTAACCATGTTTATCGAAATGTTGCTCTACTCTAGTGATGAACGCCTTAGTTGCTCTTAGATCTTGTAAGCTAGGAAAGTACTCCATCACTTTGGGGTCCTGATTAATATCAAGCATTGGTTGTAGGTCAGTGTGAATTAAGGTTCTCAAAAGAAGGCGTTCGGTTTCTAAAATTTTCATGATTGGGTATTTAGAATATAAGGTAGAGAGAAATAAGCCAACACGCCCATATTTGCAAGTGGAGTATAACATGTAGTGTGTTGGGGGTTACATTGTCACCACGTGCGGGTAGAAAGTGATGTGTTTTTTTAAATTTAGTGAAATGTAGCTTATGCTTTGCAGGGCTGCCAAAGAAATAAGGGACCCACCATGCGGCAATAGTGCCAATGGTGAGTATAGTGTAAAAAAGATTTACTGAAACTTTTGTCCAAAAGGGCATAAAGGCATGCTGGTATTTTAGTGTGAGCAGTAGTGGTATGAAGACAAAAAGTCCATTAATGCTTGCATCAACAAATCGCCTCCAATTTCCTTCAGCTTCCTTAATAGCTTGTGTATCATTTAGTGGTGGTAGTGGTAACCAATCATGAAGTACCATAAAAAAGAGCAAAACTACCTGGAGAGTAATGAAAAATGTTATGAGCATGAAGTTTAACCTTTGCGGATAGATTATCGAAGATTAGTTACTTTGCTTAGCCGCAGTACATTACCATTACCCTTTAAATGGCGATGCATCAAAAAAGAGTTCAATATGAGAGATGAGGTCGTCGGTGATGGTAATGAGAACCGCAGTTCTCAGTGATCCAATTGGTTCGGGGCAATCTAAGTTGTACGCAAGCATGACCTGATTTTGACTTCCAAATTTTTCTTTAACTGTGATGCTTGTAAAGATTGGAAAATAACCCTCTACTGCTTTTAAGACAGCCTCTTTCCCATTTATCTTTGCCATTGGGCTTATAAGTTCTACGTTGTCGTGTAAACATGTTGCTACTGCTTGTAAATCTTTGTTGTGCATAGCTGTGTAGTACGAGCATGCCAGTTCGATGCATTTATTTGCTTCCATGGGTATCCTTGATTTTTGAAAAACAGGAGATGTTGTGTTACTGAAACTTTGGTGGAGCGTTTATGGAGAGGGTGGGATTCGAACCCACGATTCCGGTTGCCCGAAATAACCGCTTTCGAGGCGGTCGCATTCAACCGCTCTGCCACCTCTCCGAATGCTTTAAGTATAAGCATTTTTTAGCTTTTTAGTAGAAAAAGTTGCTTTAATCTTTTGCCTATCGTTAGTATTGGTGCTACGCTCAAAGGCCATACAATATAATTGTAAAAGTAGATTTAAATAATATTATCCTTTGTGTTGTTTTCTAATAGAAATGTGTAGAAAAATAGCATATCGGTAAATAATTTCTGAAGCAAGTACAAGAGGAGTGCATGATGATGAATATAAGAGCAATTGTTTTAGCGGCAGGTCAGTCAGTTCGCTTTAAAACAAAAAAAACAAAGTTGTTGTTTGATGTGTGTGGTAGACCCATGATTTTGCACCCTTTAATGGTCCTTCAGGAGTTAGGGTTGCCGGTTTCATTAGTGCTATCAAATAAAACATCAGCGGTAAAAGATATTGTTAGTGAGTTGGGTTTGCCTCAACTTGCCTATGTTGACCAGAGTGAGCAGCTAGGGACTGGGCATGCTGTGCAATGTAGTCGAGCGACGTGGGATCAAGATAACGTCCTTATCTTGTACGGTGACATGCCCTTAGTGACTAAAGAGCTTTTGCTTGATATGCAGCAAAAGCATGCTGAGCAAGACGCTGATGTGACTTTTTTGTCAACCTATGCAAATAATCCTCATGGGTATGGTCGTGTTATTGAGCTAGAAGCTGGTTATAAAATCGTTGAGGAAAAAGATTGCAACGAGCAAGAACGTGCGGTTGAACTTGTTAATGCTGGGATTTATCTTATTAAGCGCAGTTTTCTTGAAGAATATATTGACTCACTTGATGCAAATAATGCTTCCCAAGAATTCTACTTGACTGACTTAGTTGGTAAAGCAGCAGCACAAGACAAAAAAACACAGATGATTAAGGTAGCATACGATGATGTTCGTGGTGTTAATACGCTTAAGCAATTGTGGGAAGTGGAACAAATAAAGCGTGCTCGTATTATTCACCACTGGATGCGTGAGGGTGTACGTTTTGAATTTGCACAAACTACGCATGTTGACTGTGATGTCGAGATAGGAGCCGATACCGTTATAGGGGCAGGCGTTCAGTTACTCGGTAAGACGATTATTGGTCAAGAGTGCCAGATTAAGCAGTACTCGGTTGTAGAGAATAGCAAGTTAGCCGATGGAGCTCGGGTACTTGCGCACAGTGTTGTCAATAATAGCCGAGTTGGCAGTAACACGGTGATCGGACCGTTTGCTCATTTGAATACGAATGCAACAATTGGACGAGATTCACATATTGGTAACTTTGTAGAAGTCAAAAATTCAACGGTTGGTTATCATAGCAAAGCAAAGCATTTAACGTATCTTGGTAACGCACGTCTTGGTGACCACGTTAACGTAGGTGCAGGTACCATTACGTGTAACTATGATGGTATTTCAAAACATGAGACAGTCATCAAAGATAACGTATTTGTGGGTAGTAACTCAACCATTATTGCCCCAGTTCATATAGAAAAAGATGCCTACGTTGCAGCGGGTTCAACGATTAATCGCAATGTGCCTGAAAAAAGTTTGGCAATTGCTCGGGAACGGCAAACAAATAAGCCAGGTTACGCTGAAAAATTACGTCAAGGAAAGGCACCAGATACGTCTGGTTCATCAAGCGATACCGAAAATACTTATAGTTTTAAGGGTGCAGTTAAAACCGATACAGAGTGTAAGCAGAACGTCTAATGAAATTTTTTCATACAGCAGATATCCATTTTGGTGTTGAGAACTACGGAAGGGTGGACGCAAAAACTGGCATTCATACTCGGTTGCTTGATTTCGTTAAAAGTTTGACCACCATTGTAGATCAGGCTATAGAGCAGAATATTGATTTTTTTCTCTTTTCTGGCGATGCCTACAAAACTGCTCATCCAACACCGACGCAACAAAAGTTTTTTATGCAGCTTATGATGAGATTACAGCAGGCTGGTATTCCCGTTGTGATCATTGTTGGTAACCACGATCATCCACTGAGTTTTGGGAAAGCTCACGCGTTAGATGTTTTTGATTGTTTACGTTCAGATAATTTTCATGTTTTTTCAAAGCCGGAGCTGAAAATAATTCAAACAAAAAATGGACCGGTTCAGATAGTGGGCATTCCTTGGCCATCACGCAACCATTTGGTTGCGCACCAAGAACACAGAATGAAGGACAATAGCCAAGTGGCAGACTATCTTTCCGCCCGTATTGGTGAATTAATTGCATCGTTTGCGCAAGAAGTAGATGAAAAAGTTCCCACAGTACTCGCGGGGCATTTAACCGTGAGTACTGGAATTTTTTCCGGTTCTGAAAAATGTGCAATTTACGGAACAGATCCGATTTTTTTACCATCGCAACTTGCTCTTGAACAGTTTGACTATGTTGCTTTGGGACATTTGCATCGACATCAAAATTTGAATCCTGGAGGCAAAACTCCCGTCGTGTATGCAGGCTCAATAGAACGGGTTGACTTTGGTGAGCGTAGGGAAGAAAAAGGTTTTTGTAGCGTTGAAATCAAGATGAATAAAAAAGGTGTTAAGTCGTGTGAATATGAGTTTGTTCAGCTACAAACACGGCCAATGATTCAGGTTGATGTTACGCTTGAAAAAGGCACCGATCAAACAGAAAAAATTCTTGCAGCGTTAGCGCACCACAAACTTGATAATGCTATTGTAAAAATTCGTTATCACTTAAAAGATGGAGTGAGTGATAAGGTTGATTTAAATGAAATTTTACGAGCGTGTGCAAACGCTATGTACGTTGTGGGTGTTATTCCTGTTCATGAACAAGTACAGCGAGAACGACGTATGAGCTTGCAGTCGGAGATGAAGTTTGAGACGTTACTTGAACAATATTTTTCTTCCAAAAAAGAGCTTATTGAGCGCAAAGATATTTTAAAAAATAAAGCAGAGCAACTCTATCAAATATCACAAGAGAGTGAATAAGCTTTAGTTAAAAGTATTTTAGAAAAATGAGAAAATTTATTTGCGTTGCAGTCATGTTTTTTCCTTGACATAACGGTACCAGCTTGTTAGGATTTTGCATGAAAAAAGGAATGCGTTATGCTTTGTTTTTTCAGACATTAAAAGGTCCCTAAATGAACAATACTTTTATGTATTGTTCGCCCCCCCAACCCTCCAGCTTGTCCTAAGTTGGAGGGTAATTATTTTTGGACATGTATGATAGAGCTAGCAGGTCCCTGGATGAGGTGACCGTCTACTTTGAAAACACCTCTAATGGTGTAGGAGCTAACGTTTTTTGTATATGTGTCAACGGTGTGAATGAATAAAGACTTTGGTAGAGGTGTCTTATTAAGTGGGTTCTTGGCTATAGTTGCGGTTCGAGTGAGAGGATAAACGTTATAGCCAACTATTACAGCGTTTTGTTTGCCATAGTTAGTGGTCGCATACGTGTCATACAATGGGGACCATGTGATAATGCGCTGTCTTCCCTCTATTTTAACGTTTGCATTTTTAATGTTTGGAAGAGAGAGTTTGTTGACCTTTAAAGTCTTTTTTTGATTGAAACGGAAGATATCTTTTTGTTTTTTTCCACAACTCGAGAGCAGACATACAAAAAACACAATAATGGTTAAGCGGAGCGTACTCATAATACTTTTTGATTACGACTTGCTAAACGCTATCAAGAATTCTTCAGCAATCTTTTTTAGCTGAGTCGTTGTATTTTCAGAAAGATCCTTAGTTGTTAAGATTTCGTCATAAACATCTTGATAAACGCTTTGAACGTAGCTTGCGCATTGTGTAACAAATGGCTTTACGTTATGTAAAGAAAGCTTATCAAGATAATTTTCCTTTAAAAGGAAAAGGAATATTACTTGATGTGCAAATGAATGGGTTTCGCCCTCTGCTTGTTTGAATATTTCTATTGCACGTTCTCCGCGTTCCAGGGCTTTTTTACTTGCCTTATCAAGCTCTGAGCCAAACTGAGAAAATGCTAAAAGTTCCAGATATTGAGCGAGTTCTAATTTGAGCGAACTTGCTACACGCTTAGTTGCTTTTGTTTGTGCTGCACTGCCAACACGAGAAACCGATAGTCCAATGTTGACAGCAGGACGAATACCGTTGTTAAAAAGGTGTGTGTCGAAAAATATTTGACCATCAGTGATGGAAATTAAGTTGGTTGGAATGTACGCAGAAATATCATCGCCCTGTGTCTGAATGATTGGAATAGCGGTAAGCGATCCCCCGCCATGTTCATCAGATAACTTGCCAGCTCTCTCGAGCAAACGTGAATGAATGTAAAAAATGTCACCAGGGTAAGCCTCACGGCCTGGCGGTCTACGTAAAAGTAGTGAGAGCTCGCGGTATGCAATTGCATGGTTGCTCAGGTCGTCGTATAGGATAAGGGCGTCTTTCCCTTTATTCATGAAATACTCGCCGATGGTGCATCCGGTGTACGGAGCAAGAAACTGGTTAAGCGCTGTTTCTTTAGCATCAGCATTTACGATGATGGTATAATCCATTGCGCCATGTCGCTCAAGCTCATGAATCATGCGAGCGGTGTTTGATTGTTTATGCCCTATGGTTACGTAGATACAAATGATGTCTTTACCTTTTTGGTGTAAGATAGTGTCCAGAACAACCGCTGTTTTTCCGGTACTTCTATTGCCAATGACAAGTTCTCGCTGACCTCTGCCTATGGGGAAAAGTGCGTCGATAACGGTAATTCCCGTTTCAAGTGGCTGATGAACTGGTTGTCGCTTTGTTATGGGTGGTGCTGGCTGTTCTATAGACATCATTTTTTCAGGGTCAATCTCATCAAGTCCGTCAAGTGCTTTGCCGGATGCGTTAATGATACGACCAAGCAGTGCTTCTCCTACGGGAACTTGAAAGACAGATCCTGTTCTTTGAGCTGTTTCTTGCTCTATGACGTTGTCAGAGCTGTCAAGCAAAACAACTGAAATGTAGTCTTCGTCGAGGTTAAGGACAATTCCCTGGCTTCCTCCTTCAAATTTCACTAACTCCCCGTAAACGGCATTTTGAAGGCCAAAAACCTTACAAATGCCGTCGCCAACTTTGATGACGGTTCCAACTTCTTTAAGGTTTGCAACCTTGAGTTTTTGGGGGCCAAGAGATTTTTCTAAAAGAGCAATAAGATCTGTTTCTTTGGTTTTCATAATTGCGCTTTCTCTAACAATGATCGTTCAAGATCTTTTAGTTGTTTTGCGATAGAATTTTCCCAGAAGAGTGAGTCACTTTTTATGCGTATACCACTGATGAGATTTTTATTAACTGAAAAATTAATGGAGGCATGCTTGCCAGGTACGTTACGTTCAATAAATTGCTCTATGGCTGCTCGCTCGCCGTCTGTTATGGGATGTGAAGTCAAAACGTTAAATATAACGATATCATTTTGTTTATGGTAGAGGTATACAATGTGTTTGATGACATCACTAAGTAAGTGAATTCGTTTATGCCTATATAAAATTTTCATAAGTTGTTTAAAGCCATAGCCAAGGCCTAAGGTGTCGATGACTGTTTTGCGGATATTGTTTTTTTCCTCTTCTGGAACTGTTGATAGATTGATATAAGCAAAAATGTCTTTACGTATTTTTATGTATTTTAGAATGGCTTGCAACTTTTCTATGGTTATTGAGTCAACTTGATCGCTGTAATGAACGAAAAAAGCCAAGGCATATTTTCTAGCTATGATGATACGTTCAATAACCATAATATTAGCTCTTGTTAGTATTCAGACTTTCAATAATGTTTTTGAGATGGACAGTTCCCTTTTCAGCCGTATACTGCCTGCTCAGCTCTAACTTTGCCAGAGTAATTGCCTCAGGAATGACATATTTGATTTCGTGCACAGCCAGAAGTCTTTTTTGTTGTTGTACTTTTTTATGTTTTAACTGCTTGGCTATGCATTTATTTTCTTCTTCTTGCTTTGCTTTTTTTGCGTTAACGTACTGGGTCCACTGTTGTGTATTTTTCTTCAAAAGCATAAAAAGTTTTTGTTGGCTGGCAATTTGATCGTCCAAGCGATGTTTTGTTGTTAGCAAAAGCTTTTCTTTTTCTATGATCTGCATTTGCTGTCTTTTTTCAAAATCAAGCGTTCTGTGTATCCATGGAAGCAGATATCCCTTGGATAATTCATAGAGTTTATATGCAAGTAAACCAAAAAGTGTGCAGTGAAAAATTATGGTGAGGGTAGGGGGACTAATAATGGTGTGGGACATTTTTTACGAGCCACTCTTTTGTTTGTGTGATACTTTCTTTCAATTCTTGCGATGTTTTGGGAGTATATGTATCAAGATGGAGAGAGGGAGTTTGGGGAAGCTCCAAGTCAGTTACCATATCAAGCTGTTTATGGAGTATGGCGTGTTGGGCTTCTTTCTTTTCACGCAAGGCATCGATAGCGTTCTCTTTGTCTATCAAAGCTGCAAGCATTGAATCTTTTACCTCTTGTTTGTCATTAATAAGTTCGAGTATGGGATTGAAAAGTAGCGTGCGCAAGATAAAGTATGTCACCCAAAAGTTAATAATTTGAACAATGAGTGTGCAGTTTATATAATTAATCATACAGTTGATAGGTGCTTAAAAAAAGAGCCTTTTATCCTACGTACAAAATAAGTGCTCCAGCTATAAGAAGTACGTAAATTGCTGTCGATTCTACGAATGCTGCAGACATAATCATTGTTTTGAATAACGCATCAGCACACTCTGGTTTTTTGCCTAGGCTTTCGCACGCTTTACCACCAATAAAACCAAGACCTAATGCGGGACCAAGTGCTCCTATTCCCATACAAATGCCGGCAGCAATATATGCGGCTGCTTTGACTGTTATAACATCGGTCATAGTTTGGAGCTCCTTTGTTTTAGTTCTTACAAGTACAATTTAACATTCATGGTTTTTAGTGTATCTTTTATTATATGATTTTTGTAAGAAAATTAAATAAAGTTTGTTTTTTAGTTAAAAAATAACTGAATGATTTACTTTATTCTTACAAGTTGAAGAACTGGACGTATTGTCCAAAAAAATTGACAGTGTAAGTCTTTTTAGGGTATGTTCGTTCCCTGTTTTTTATTATTAATGAGTGACCAATTTTATAGTTTTTTGATGCATATCCTGGGTTTATTCCCATATGTAATGCTTTCGGTCGAAAGTGTTACTTTAAAGAAAAAATTAGGTTTTTTATGATTACAAACAGACGATTTTTGTTGGGTTTCTTTCTTATAACCCTCTTTTGTTTATCCCAACCAATAGTTCTTTGTGCCCAAGACTACGATGATTTTGATGAGTTGGTATTTGATTGGGATGAGTGTGATTTTGACATGAATACCATTCAGGAGCTTGAAAGTACCAGAGACGGCATAGATCCGGCAAGGCTCATGGATTTTGTTAAGAATCAGAAGTGTCCGTTGTGGCGCCAAACGCGTGCACCAGCTGCTCGTGATATTTTGTATTCTTTGCCGCATAAGATTACTGCCATAGAATACGGGGGATTGGCGACATATCTCTTTTTTAATTTTACAAATCATATGCGGGTTTCTGTCGACGATCTTTTCAGTGGACGGAATCAGCGTGATTTTTTAGATGCAGTTTTGCCCAGCGGTAGCCGTGGGCTTGTTGAGCAGGTGTTGCCTCTATTTAGAAAAATAAAGATACAAGATCGAAAGTTAGGCTTGTTATTTCAGTCTGGCTTTGTAAAGAGCTTCTTTACGGTTCATCTGCATACATCGCTGCAAGTAGCAGAAAGAAACTTTTGGCTGAATGGTCGTGACCAAAATATTTTACGTGACTTGTTTGCAGACCTTTTCCCCGGAGATAGTACGTTTGATGAACGTGAGTTTGTACGTTTTCGTGTTGGGCTTGGCGATACCCGTTTGAAATTTGGTGTTAACATGCTCAATATGAGTAACTTTCAACTAGATGCTGGCCTTGAAGGAATTTTTCCAACCAGCCGTCTTTCGGCAGTTCCACGTTTTAGGACACAGTTGACAGGTGAGTTAACGCCCGAGGCACTGACGCGTGATGTTACGCAAACGCTGTTTGGAATTCGTGATTACCTGATTGATCCACGTCTTGGTAATGGTAATTTTGCTTTTGGTCCTTATTTTGAAGCAAAAGTAGATCTATTTCATGAGTTGGCTCGGTTGTGGGTACGCTTGTCTTTTGATAAGTCATTGAAGAAAGATGAGGATCGATTGATTATGTTTGCCCCTACTATGACGGCAGAAGAATACGCTAAAGAATTTGCAACCCCCGATGGCTTGGCTAATTTTTTAACACAGTATTTGAAAGAGTATATTTTTCCATCATCATTTAAAGCAACGGTCAATCCTGGTGGAATTTTTAATTTGGTGGTTGCTGTTAATATTAATCTTGGTAAAAAATATAGATACACATTTGGCTATGATTTTTATGGACAGCAAAATGAACGAATTACCATGGTGCATAATACTGCTGCGGCTATGAATGAGTTGCGCGTTGTAGATGCTACCCGTGCAAGCGTTTCGCAGCACAAATTGTTTTCTGAGTCTATGTACATTAAGCGTTATAAACGCGCAGATGTTGCCATAGGCTATGGATTTGATGCAACGTGGGTGAGCCGAGGTATAGGCAAAGATTGGACTATATTTTTGAAAGGAAGTGCATCGTTTTAACTTTTTTAACCATTTGCATGTAATTTTATATAAGATGATTAATCTGCAGGGAGAAAATTATGATGTCAAAATGTTCTAAGCTTGCTTGTCTTACATTGACTGTTGCTTGTTTGCATAGTGGCAGTGTTTTTGCAAAGCAAGCAGCCCCAAAAACAAAAACAGAGCAAGCAGTGCTCTCAGACAAAGAATTTATCCACAAATCGCTAGAAAATGTCTTGGAGCCGGTAAGCGAGTTTTTTGAGTACTTCAAAGACTATGCCGGTATCTTACGTCCGTTAATGGAAGAAAGTATCGTTGAAAAAGGAGGAAAGAAAAACTCATCACTGATCGGTTTTTTTGATTCAGATCTTGAGCCCGTTGCCTACTTTGATAAAGAAATTACAACTGTTGAAAAATTGAAGGCAACATGTAGTGACTTTATGCATTTTTTCCACGATTTATCTACAAGTCTTTCAGATAAAGCGAAAAAAGCATATGATGAGCTCAGGGCAAAGGCAACAGGAAAAGAAGTAAAAAAAGAGCAAGATAACAAAGGTGGCAAAAAAGAGCCTGGCCTGAAAAAGCCTCAAATGAATACTTTGAATGCGGTGCTTGAGCAATATCCGATTGCAACAATGCGTATGCATTTTGCTTGTTCAAATGCGTCAAAAGTTTTGAAGGAAATTAAAGCAAGAAGTTCATAAAAGCAGTAACTGTAGGGGGCTGACTTGTGCAGGAGCAATACGCAGAATTGACTGGGGTTATCGATAGAGTCATTTTTAAGAGTCAGGAAAACGGTTTTTCTGTAATTGCTTTAAAAGTTGGTAAATCAGAGTCGGTTGTAGTCAAAGGCTATCTACCAGACATTCACCAAGGTCAACAGGTTAGCTTAAAGGGTAGTTGGGGTTTTCATGCAAAATTTGGGCGACAATTTGAAGTAAAAGAATGTGTCGCCCAACTTCCCTCAAGTGTAGCGGGTATAGAGAAATATCTTGCATCGGGAATGATTAAAGGTATAGGTCCAAAGTTTGCACAACGAGTTGTAGCAAAATTTGGTGCTCAGACGTTGGAGATTATCAATGAGGAGCCATCGCGCCTGCTTGAGGTTGGTGGTATCGGGCAGAAACGTATCGAGCGTATCATCCTTGCCTGGCAAGAGCAAAAAGAAGTTGCCCGGGTTATGGTTTTTCTACGTGAAAAAGATGTTTCCACAGCATATGCGGTTAAAATTTTTAAAGCATATGGCAATCAGGCTATTTCAAAAATTACGCAAAATCCGTATCGTCTCGTTGAAGATATTTGGGGTGTTGGTTTTAAAACAGCTGATGGTATTGCCATTAAGCTTGGTATTGAGCCTGACTCTCTTGAGCGTGTCAAGGCAGGTATTTTGCATGGCATTACGGCTGCCACAGACATGGGGCATCTGTACATCGAAGTTGGAAAGCTTAAGGAAGAGGTAGCCAAGCTTTTAGAGATCGAGCTTGAGGCAGCTACTGATAAAATCAAGGCTGCACTGCAAGATTTGTACTATGAGGATAAAGTTAAGCTGATCTCTTATCAGGACCAACATTATCTAACGTTGCCGAAATATTATTTTTCTGAGTTTGGTATTGCGCGTAAAGCACAAAAGCTGATTGAACGGGGTAAGCAGCAGGGTCCTGGTAGTTTTGATTTTGAAAAAATTTACAAAGATATTCGTGTTGCAGATCAGCGCGGCGTTGAGCTTAATGAAGACCAACAGCGAGGAATAATGACGTGCCTACAAAGCAAGGTAACCATTATTACTGGTGGGCCAGGTACGGGTAAGACAACAATGATTAAACGGCTGATTGATGTATTGGGTGCGAGTAAGATAAAGTTTCGGTTGGCAGCCCCAACGGGACGTGCAGCAAAGCGGATGGCGGAGAGTACGGGATGCTACACAGAGACATTGCACCGCTTGCTTGAATTTTCTCCTAACGATATGGCTTTTACTCGTAATGAGCAACATGCGCTTGAGCTTGATTATTTGATTATTGACGAAGCATCTATGATAGATGTTTTTTTGATGCATTCGGTGCTAAAGGCAATGCCGGCCCATGCTAGCTTAGTGCTTATTGGTGACGTTGATCAATTGCCCTCTGTCGGTGCAGGTAATGTTTTAAACGATTTAATTAAGTCAGAAAAAATCGATGTTGTTAGACTTAAAACAGTTTTTCGTCAGGCGCAAGATTCATTAATTATTGTTAATGCTCACCGGGTTAATAAAGGAATTTTTCCGACATCCTCGCTTCCAGCCCCTAAAAAAGATTTTATTTATATCAAAGAAGATAAGCCTGAAAACACATTTGCACAGCTACGCCAAATTTATACCAAAAAATTGGGCCGCTATGGAATTAGCACCAGCAATGCAGTTGTACTTGTACCGATGAATCGAGGTGTAGTTGGGACTACACGTCTTAACCAGGAGTTACAGCATGTGCTCAACCCTGAGCAGGAGGGAGCACCACACGTTACGCAGTTTGGGCAGGTATATCGCATTGGTGATCGTGTTATGCAAATTCGTAACAACTACGAAAAATTTGTGTTTAATGGCGATATGGGAGTTATTAATGCCATAGATAGGAGTGAGCAAAAACTTCAGATCAACTTTGGGGGGAGAGAGTTAGAGTATGATTTTGCCGAACTCAATGAGCTTACCCTTTCGTATGCTATTTCGATTCACAAGAGTCAGGGTTCTGAGTTTGATGCAGTGATCATCCCCATTTTTATGCAACATTTTATTTTGTTGCAGCGAAATCTTATTTACACAGCAATTACCCGGGCTAAAAAACTTTGTATTTTGATAGGCCAACCAAGAGCAATTGCTGTTGGTATCAACAATGACAAGGGCATCGACCGACTTACCTTTTTACCTCAATATTTGACCACAGACCTAGAGGCTCGTTAGACTCGGTCAGCTTGATTGTCTGTTTAGCTAGTTTTTTAGGGAGTGAAGAGTGTGAATAAAAAAATATGGGTTACATGTGTGATGCTGTTCTGTGTGGTTTATACAAATGCTGATTCAAATCTGCTACCCCAAGTACTTAAGCAAGCCACTCCTGATAAATCTCAATTTATTGAATTACTCAAGCAAAATTTGAATCGAGCAAAAAAAGAGAAGTATGAGTGTGATCGATCAAAGGAGCGTGTTGAACTTGGCGCCAAAAGTTTAGGGATCATCGTTTCATTGTTCTTTGTTTGGCAGTTCTTAGAGATGCCAAAAGGATATTGGGATTTTATAAAGACGGTTTTTTTTGTTACAGCGACGACGACGTTTGCTGGCTGGATGATTAGCGATTTGTTTGTGCCTATTCTGAAGCTTTTTTTAGAAAGTGAGCAAGAGTGTCCATACGTCGAAATACTTGAAGAGTTCATTGTTCAGTGGCCTATGTATAGAAATTTTGTTACAGAAAAGCAGCAAAAGAAGTTTGATGAGCTGTACGTTATGTATAGAAAAAATAATGGTAAGCTTCTTGTTCCAGACTATTTTGCACAAGGTATGTTAAGTGAATTGTTTCTGGCAGTACTGGAAGGTGAGGTTATGGATGGTAACGGACAGCAGTTACTAGATGTTGTTTTGATTTCTAATCAGTAATTACTAAATGTGAAAAATGAAAAAGAAAATAAGGTATTTATTTTTTATTCCTTTATTACAGATCAATTTGCATGCAGTAAGTTTTCGTACAGATTTGCAAGAAAAAGTTCCTGCACAGCAACAGGAGTATTTTGACAAGGTTGTCGGTTTTTTGCAACAAGCAAAGCAAGAGAAAGATCTGTATCAAGAACATCGCATAGCAACGCAAAAAAAATCTTTAGCATTGGGGGTTGTGTCTGCAGGCATGCTATTTTTACTTTTTCAAAAATATTGGCACGGATCTTTGCGTGACTACATGCAAGAAGTCGGTAGCGTTATAACATCAGACCATACAAGCAAGCAGTTTCCACTTGCCTTAAAAACGGGAGTAGGGCTATCAGGACTTGCTGTACTTGGATATTTATTCTGGAGTAAATTTTTCTTAACATACGATGATGCTCAACCTCTTGATAATCTTTTTCAAAAGACTTTTGAAAAAGCAATTAAACTTTGGCCTGATTACAAGTCGTTATATGATTATGACGCTCAGCAAAAGGGTGATCAGTTATATCACGCGTATGAAAAGTCTCAAGAAAAGCCTTTACCAGAAGCTGCAGCACGTAAGGCGCTGGAAATGCTTATGGTTTTGTTGCTCTGCCAAGAGCTTGCCTTGACGGTTGATTTTGAAAATAAAGCACACCAAGAGGAGTGTTTAATGGTACTTGCTTCGACGACGATACAGTCACTTTTTGAAGTGTGTGATTTAAAAATGTAAGTTTTATTGAGTTTGAGTTATATTTTTTTGATTTTACTACTTTTTTGTTACACTACTATCCACTCAATTAAGGTAAGTTTTTTTATTATTTTTTTAACGAGAGGTATTTTTTTATGAAATCATCCATGCTAAGGGTTTTAACGCTTGTTGTTTTGTTTTCTTCTGGTGATGTTGCCAAGCCATTTAAAATACCGTTTATAGGTTCTGATAGTAAAGTTCAGAGTGAGGAACTGAAGAAAAAGATTCTCAATGCTGTTGATCATAAAAATCCCGCACAGACTGCCGAAGAGTTGGGCAGTATACTTAGAGCTGAAATGAAAGATTTAGCAGATACAAAGTTATTGCAAGATACATCTGCTAAATGGGCAAAACGGTCGGTTGGCATAAAGGTTCTATTCTGTTTGCTATCATTTACTGCAATGTCCTCGCAAGCAAACCTCTCAGAGTATTCATCTGTTGCTCTAGTTGCCGCAGCGTTCTTTTTGATTTGTTATCCATTAGAAAAATTTGTGTTTAAAAAACTTCTTATCTGGTTCTTTGAATATAGAAATGTTTCAAAAGAATATGCAGAGGCACTTAAAGGTCTTGTTGCAGAGTCACAAGAATTTGACCATATTCTGTCTTTGCTTGAAGTAAAGGCAAATACAGAAATTCAGCGTCTGCATAAAGATTTCTTAGTAAGTGGTAACGTGCTTACTATATCTGAAGAAGATGCGATGGATATTCTAACAAGATTTGTTATTTCACTTGAGAAGACTTTAAAAGAACACGCTCAAAATAGCATCGCTAAACCTCAATTAAATCAAGCTCCATCATATGATACCTTTGATATGCAAGGTAAAAATACCTTTTCTCGCTAATTACCGATTTTAATAAAGATTGGCATTAATGGCTGCCTGTCTGTACACTGGGCATTTATGTGTACGGCAGGCAGCTTTTATTTTTTAATGATGGTTTGGTACTATGCAAAACGAATGTACGTTTGTTCTGTTGGGGGCAACGGGTGATCTGGCAAAGCGTAAGCTGATTCCAGCTATATATAAACTTGTTGCCGACAAGATGATTTCAAAATTTGTGTTGGTAGGTGCAGCACTTTCAGATACAACAATTGAGCAGGTGCTATCCGATGGTAAAAAATTTATTACAGGCATTGATGAGCAGGTCTGGCAAAAAATTACCCAGGCGGCTTATTACCATCAGATGGATTTTCATGATGACAGTGCGTATGCGCCATTTTATGAGTTGTTGCAGCGCGTCGAGCAAAAGCATGGTTTGTTTGGCAATAGGATTTATTACCTGGCGGTTATGCCCCAGCACTTCGCATTTTTAACCAGAAACTTAGCTCAGTGTTGTATTGTCAGACAGCGAGATGATCATGGTAACGAGCCGTGGTCGCGCATAGTCTATGAAAAGCCATTTGGTTATGATCTAGTTTCAGCGCAAGAAATTAACGACAGCATAGCTCAGGTATATGATGAAAAACAGGTATACCGTATTGATCATTATCTTGGAAAAGAGCTGGTGAGCAACATAGCGCTAGCACGTTTTACCAACCGCGTTTTTGAGCCGTTGTGGAATAATGAGCATATTGAGTCTGTGCAAATTGTGCTGAGCGAAAAAATTGGCATCGAGGGCAGGGGAGAGTTTTATGATGCTTGTGGTGCGCTTAAAGATGTTGTGCAAAACCATATGCTTCAGATTCTTTCGTTAATTGCAATGGAGCCACCTGAAATGTTGACAGCCAAGCAAGTGCGTGATGCCAAAGCTCAGGTTCTTAAAGACGTTAATGTTGATAACGTTATTTTAGGCCAATACAAGGGGTATTTGCAGGAAGCAAATGTCAATAAAGACTCGCAGACTGAGACATTTGCAGCGCTTAAGCTAACCGTCGATAACCAGCGTTGGCAGGGTGTACCATTTTATTTGAAGACGGGAAAATATCTTAAAAATAAAGAGGCAAGTGTACATATTAAATTTAAGATGGTTAAGTGTCTACTTGACTGGTGTCCCGCAGATTCAAATTACCTGACTATCAAAATTCAGCCCGACGAGGGTATCTATCTTGATTTAAATGTCAAAAAACCTGGAGTAAATAATCAGGTAACGCCTGTAACGATGGATTTATGCCACAGTTCTATTTTTGGACCTAATACGCCAGAGGCCTATGAAACGCTGTTAGCCGATGTTATAAAAGGCGATCAGTGTGCCTTTGTTCGCTCAGATGAAATTATTTTATCCTGGAAGATTATTGAGCAGGTACAGCAATTTGAAAAAAAATTGTATGCCTATGAAAAGGGGGGAGATGGGCCAGCTCAAGTTAAGCAGCTTGATAGTGAAAGGGAAATTACATGGAAAGCATGAAGATAGGACTTGTTGGACTTGGTAAAATGGGCCAAGCCATTACTCATCGCCTTGTTCAAGCGGGACATAACGTTGCTGGCTTTGACATGGGCCAGCAAGCACGGCAGCAAGCGCGTGAGAGCGGTGTTGAAATTGTTACAACGCTTGAAGAACTAGCTACCAAAGCTCGCATTATTTGGATTATGGTTCCACAGGGTGAACCTGTTGATCAGGTGATTGAACAATTATTACCAAACCTTCGCTCAGAAGACATTCTCATTGATGGTGGTAACAGTTTGTACAAAGACACAATCAGACGCCATCAAGCATTGCAAGAGAAAAAAATTCATTTTCTCGATTGTGGCACATCAGGTGGTGTGCATGGTCGTGATATTGGATTTTCACTCATGGTTGGCGGAGACCAGCAAGTCTTTGAAAAAATAATACCGTTGTTTGCCGCCGTTGCAGCTCCAGATGGATTTGGTTACATGGGTCCGGCTGGAGCCGGGCATTATGTAAAGATGGTGCATAATGGTATAGAGTATGCATTGCTCCAAGCATATGGAGAAGGCCTTGATCTGTTAAAAAATGGACATTATCCCAACCTTGACCTTGAAAAAGTAACCAAGGTATGGGCAAATGGCTCGATAATTCGCTCATGGATTGTTGAACTGGCGCACGAAGTTTTCGAGCAAGACCAGACACTTGAGCATATCTCAGGTTATATAGCTGAAAACAAGACAGGGCAATGGACGTCTCAGGCTGCTCATGAGAAGAACGTACCAGTCAAACTGATTGATGAAGCACTTGCCATACGTGCATGGTCACGCTCTACTGGTGGTAATTTTGGAACAAAGGTTGTTGCCATGTTGCGCAATAAATTTGGTGGGCATACAGTAAAAAAGAATGAAGAGGAGTGAGAATTATGCAAACAGATAGTTTGATTGATATTAGTTGGCCAATCAGTCCAGATATGACAGCTTACAAAGATCGTAAAGTTGTAGTGTTTGAGGCAACTAAGACATTTGATAAAGATGAGGTACGAGAAGCACTTGTTACCCTTGGGACGCATAGCGGTACGCATGTAGATGCACCGGCTCACTTTGTTAAAGATGGTAAAACTATTGATCAAATAAGCCTAGATCATTTTATTGGTTCATGCCGAGTGCTTGACATGACGGTGTGTAAAGAAAAAATATCAGCTGATGATTTGCGTGCTCATAAGCCGCAAGAGCATGAAATAATTCTGCTTAAAACAAAAAACAGTCAACTTAAGGTGCAAGAGCCATTTAACAAAGACTTTGTGTATATTGATAGCTCGGCAGCTCAGTTTTTGGCCGAGTGCCGAGTTAAGACAGTTGGCATTGATTATCTCGGCATTGAACGAGGCCAGTCCGATCATGCTTCCCATATTGCGTTGTTTGAAGCGGGCATCATTATTGTTGAAGGGCTGCGGCTTGCGCAAGCGCAGGGTGGGCATTATTTTTTGTCATGTTTGCCTTTATTGCTTGCTGGCCTTGAGGCCGCTCCGGCTCGCGCACTGCTTTTGCCTTTGCCCTAAATGGCTTACTGATCTTTAAGAGCTGAGCAAATTCTTTTCGGTAGTCGGTGATAATATTTTTATCGTCAGTGACTATAACGTTTTCGCGGTGTTTTTCGTTGGCTGATTTTGTCCAGTTAAATGAACCCGTCCAAACGACAGTGTTGTCAAAGATTGCAAATTTATGGTGCATAAGCACATCGTCACTGCCAAAAAAATTTTTGTGAGCTTTGCTTTGATCAAATACTTTGACCACGACATTGTTTTCGGCTAAGAAATCTCCCTTGCCAAATTTGTCACAGCTTATGGGGTCTACAATAACGGTAACTTTGACCCCTCGGTTATGAGCGTCGATTAGTGCCTGAGCTAGAGGCTTTGCTGTAAGCATATAGACAGCTACATCAATACTTGTTTGAGCATGTTTGATAAGTTCGATAAGCTTTGTAGAAACATCATCGCGGGGAGAAAAAAGACTACGACATTCTGGTTGTACCCGAAGTATTACACTAAGTGCTAGGAAAAATAAGACTCCAGCCATACGCTTTTTCATGCGATGCATCTCTCTCTTTGTTAAAAATGTACAATGCTATTCACTTCCTCTTATACAGGCATAGCACATTTTTACTCCTTCCCACAACCAACAGCAAGGTTCTTCGTCTTTATGGTAGACTCGTGTAGTCGGTTGGGGTTGATAGTTTTTTATAAATGATGCAATTTCTAAGTTAGTGTCCTCTAGCTGCTCTATAAGATTCTTGCCGGAGCGATCTTGTACATTTTTATTGGCGCCAGCATCAAGAAGCTCTTTTAAAATGCTTTTTTGCAGGTCAGCTGTTTTTAATTTTCCTATTAACCATTTCCAAGTGTTCTTGTTGAGTTCGATTTGTTCAAACTGAGCCGCTCGTTCTTGGTAATTTATGTGAGCTGCAAGACTAAGGGCGCTGCAGTCTAAAATATCATTGTAGACGTTGACATCTGCGCCGCAATCAATAAGTGCAATCATGCTTTCAATATTGCCGGTCAGTACTGCACACATTAACGGGGTTAACCCATGGGTACTTTTTTTGTTTAGCATTGAGCGAAAAAGTAAGCAGTAGTGTCCTTCTTTGTTTTTCCCTAAAACAATTTGGCTTTCGAAATTAAGGTCGCATTGCAGGGTTCCATACATTGCATGAGTGTGTAATAAGGTGTTGCCTTGTTCCAAGAGTACCATGTAAGCCGGCCAGTTTTTTTCCTGAAATGCAAGTTCTAGCGCGGTAAGGCCTTGGCCGTCTCTAAGCGAAAAATCATAAGTGTTTACTTTTAACAGTGCCGTCAATGCACTTACTGGAGTTCTGTTTTTGATCACTTCGTGTAGAGAGTGTTTGCTCATTTGTTCTGTTGTCATATCGTCAAGCAACAGCGTAGCTTTTTCAGAAGCCTCAAGCGACTGAAGAAAACTCATGCATGACAGAGCCAGAACGAGTGTTGCATGTAAATGCATGAAGCCCCATTTTTATGTTAGTTACCCTATTTTTTTATCTTGTGCTTGGTAGCCCATGGCAGTCAGTTGGTCGCGAATAGCGTCTGCACGAGCCCAGTCTTTTTGCTCACGTGCTTGTGTTCGCTCATCTAGCAATGCCTGAATCTCTGGGGTAATGTCAAGGGTTTGCTCTTTGAACGGTTGCAGCGTAAGCCCAAGTATACCTGAGAGCATGGTGTAGATAAAGTTGGCAAGTTCGAGTGATGTCTTTATTGTGGCAAGGTTTTCAAATACAAGTCCCAAAAGCTTTGGGGTATTCAAGTTATTGCATAGTGCTTGCAGCATAGTGTTAGCAATATCAGATTGTTCTGCAAATTGTTTACATTGCTTGCTGTTGAGTATTGTAAGAGACGGGTCAGAAAAATGGGAGCACAGTTTTTTGTAAGCTGTTTTTGCGGCGTCAACATCAACGGGATTAAAGTCGATTGGAGTTGTGTAATGGTGTTGTAAAAAGAAATAGCGCAGTACCATGGGGTCAACAGTTTTAAACGCTTCGTGCAGCGTCATAAAGTTGCCCAACGATTTTGACATTTTAACTTTGTTAACATTTACAAAGGCGTTGTGTATCCAGTAGTTTGCAAATGGTTTGTCGTGAAGCGCCTCTGTTTGGGCAATTTCATTTTCATGATGAGGAAAAATAAGATCCATGCCGCCACCATGGATGTCAATTGTTTGTCCGAGATGTTTTTTGGCCATAACAGAACATTCAATGTGCCATCCTGGTCGACCATAACCCCATGGAGACTGCCAGTATTCGTTATTGTTGTTGCCCTTCCATAGTGCAAAGTCACTAGCATTTTTTTTACGCTCATCAACATCGACGCGTGCACCGGCCAACAAGTCATTTAGATCTCTGCCTGAGAGTTTGCCGTATTCTTTAAATGTGCTGATGTCAAAATACACATCGTTATCAATAACGTAGGCATGTTCTTTTTTGATGAGTTCTTCGATGAAGATGATAATTTCTGGAATGCATTCCGTCACGCGTGGTTCATATTCTGGCGTTATGCAATTGAGTGCTTGCATATCATCGGTGTATGCAGCAATGAATTTTTCAGCGACATCTTTGTATGTCGTATTTCCACCCATCTCTTGGGCACGATTGATGAGCTTATCATCAATATCAGTGAAATTTCGTGCGTAGGCTACATCGTAACCTAGTTGACGCAGCAGGCGGAGTAGAAAGTCAAAATGAACATATGCTCGGCCGTGGCCAAGGTGAGCGTAATCATACGGTGTTATACCACAGACATATAAATTTACTTTTCCTTCTTGCAAAGGAGTGAAAAATTCTTCTTGCTTAGTGAGTGTGTTTGTAATTTTTAGCTTCATTTTTTTAGGTACCTGTAAAAAAGGAGTGTACGAACAAGTACACTCCCGAATCAATTATCTATGACTTGTAAACTTGTTGTTAAATCAGCAACCTCTTAAGCAATTATGCTGTTGGAGCTGTTGCGGATGTAGTTCCTGATTTTGTTGCGGCTTGCTTCAAATTGTCTTCAATTGCTTTTTTAAATGCTGCTTCGCTTTGGCCGCCGACGATCTGACCTTTTTTTTGTCCACCATCAAAGAACAGAAACGTAGGGATGGCTGTTACACCATACTTATTGGCGAGTCCTTTTGCTTTATCAATATCGATGCTGACAAATTTATAGTCTTTGTTCATTTCACCAGCGAGCTTGCTAAAAATAGGGAGCATGGTTTTGCATGCACCGCACCATGTTGCCCAAAAGTCAACGACAACTGGTTTGTCTGATTTGAGGACCATGGTATTGAAATCTTGTTCGCTTACAACTTCGGTAACGTGGGTTGATTTCTTATTGTTTTTTGTTTTGCTGTTTGCCGTGCTGAACCAATCTCCACACCCCGACAGGATCGCTATCAAACAGATCAACCAAAGACGTTTTAACGTTGTACTCATGCTACTCCTTTTCTATAAAGATATTATTTTTACACCATGCAACTTAGCATACCCTGAAAAAACTACAAAGTGTAGATTTGGTCAAAATGTTAATGATATCTTGCCCCTAGGAGGGTTGTTCACAGATTTATTGTACAAAGGGAATAAAATGGGAGCCTATAAATACGTAATTGGAATCTTATTATCTGCTACTTTCTTGTTTTGTTTTGCCAAAATTTATCAACACAATACAATTATTCGCTTGCGTTATAAACTTCAGCGGTTAGAGCAAGAGCACAAAGGTCTTGAGCTTGAAAAGCAGCAATTGTTGGTCCAGGTTTGTCAGTTGCAAGATCACAGTAAGGCAAAAGAATTAGCGCGTAAAGAGCTGAATATGCAAGAGCTTAACCTCAAACAGGTCAAAGTGCTCACTCTAAAAACAACTACATCTCAGACAGTGACAATGGGAACCTTTCATGCGTAAATGGTATAACCATGTAGATATCTCTCGCTATAAGATGCGTGTGGGGCTTGTGTGCCTTTGTTTTTTTGTAATGTTTGCGATCATAGCATTGCGGCTTTTTCTGCTACAGGTAAGACAAAAAGATTTTTTTATGCTGTTGGCACGAAGTCAGTATCAAACAAATTTGAGCATTGTGCCAGCGCGAGCAGAAATTTTTGACCGCTCAGGTAGTGTGGCGCTGGCATTTAACAGGCAGGTGCAGTCCGCATTTGTTCTTAAAAATCAGTGTAAAGATATTGCTAAATTGAATGACTTTTTAAGGCGACATTACCCCGATGTGTACAAAAAGATGAACGAACATCCACAACAAAACTTTTTCTGGATTGAGCGTAAGCTTAGTTCAGAGCGTTATTCCTGGCTTAAAGGAGCCGATGTTTGCGATATTAATTTTGTTGGCGAAGATCAGCGTGTTTATGCACAGCCTTCGTTAGGGCAAGTGATTGGGATAACTGATGTTGACAACGTTGGATTGACCGGAACAGAGCTTTTGTTTTCAGAGCAACTATGTGGAAGCCCAACACTGGTCAGCATTGAAAAGGATGCACGTTCTGGATCATTTTACTTTGAACAAGCAGTTCAGCAGCAGGGAAAAAAAGGAGATGTGCTGCGGTTGTCGATTGATAGTACTTTGCAGTCTCTTGCTTGGGAACAACTTAAACAAACCGTTGAAGAGTATGAAGCATTGGTAGGTACGGTGCTTATTGTCAATCCTGACAATGGTCAGGTGCTTGCACTTGCCAACTATCCATCTTTTGACCCAAATCAAAAATGTACCGATCTTGACCTACTTAAAAATAATGCTGTCAATGAATGTTATGAGTTGGGCTCAGTTTTTAAAGTTTTCACTGCGCTTGGTGCGCTTGAGCAGGGTGTGGTTGATATGGATGAAGAAATTGATTGCGAGGGAAAAGTGTCCATGGTTAATCGCGTACGTGTTGAAAATTGGAGGCGGTTTGAAACAATGACGTTTCGCGATGTTGTGCGCTACTCAAGCAATATTGGTATTGCAAAAGTGAGTATGCGGTTGGGGCATAATTTGTATGATCATTTGACCATGCTTGGCTTTGGTAGAAAGACAGGCATTGAGCTGCCGGGAGAACGTGATGGGTTTGTCAATCATCCGTCTAAATGGAGTAGGCCATCGGTCATTGTTTTATCGTTTGGATATGAAATCATGGCAACGCTTGCCCAGCTTGCGCGTGCCTTTTGCACCATTGCCAATGGGGGTTACGACGTACCACTGACTCTTTTATGCCAGTCTAAAGGGAACGTGGCGCATGCTCGCAGGTTGTACAAAGAAAAAACGATTGAAGATGTCAAATCTATTTTGACTGACATTGGCGTTCGTTATCCCGTCGATGGGTTTCAAGTGATGGGCAAAACTGGTAGCGCTCGGTGTGTTAAAGATGGTAAGTACTCACCTCTGCATCATAATTACACGTTTGCAGGAATTGTTGAACAGGGTGCATACAAACGCGTGGTTATTACGTTTATCAAGGAGCCAAAAAAATATGTTCAATATGCATCCCAAGTTACAGCGCCCTTGTTTCAGCGAATTGCGCATAAAATGGCACTGCATGATCTTATGAGTCTTGATGTTACGGTTACGAACTCTTAGCCAGCCTGAAACGCATTGGGCAAATAGTTGACGTGCCATGTTCCATTTTGACGAGTGACAATGGCAACATCGAATCGCAAAACCTTGTCGACAACACTTTGCTTCATGGCAAAGTGTTTGGCTGTTTTGATGATTTTGTTTTGTTTGCTTTTTGTAATGGTCTGCGTTATGTGAAAGTACTCATTAAATCGTGTTTTAACTTCAATAAAAGCAACGACATCATCTTTTTGTGCAATGATGTCAATCTCACCAGCACGTGTTTGATAGTTACGCGCGATGACTTGAAAGCCATTTGCCTCAAGATGCGTGCTGACAGCTTGTTCGCCAGCACGCCCAGTTTTTTGCTTAGCTAATGCTTGTGTGTTGTTTGTCATAACTCTGAATCAGTGCGAAATGTCATCGCCGATCAGCGCCGGAGATGACATTGTCAAATTATGCAAGGTCAAGAACAGTTGGTTTGTGGCTGCTGCTCGTATCAAGCGATTGAGCCATAACGGTAAATTGAGACTGAGGATATTTGGTATCCAATATCTCAATTTTGTGTCTGATTGAGTCTTTGTTATTACGTTTTTTCTCAAGTTTACACTCTAAAAAGAGTAGACGTGGTTCAAGTGATGAATTTTGTTCTAGAAAGTTGGCTCGTAGATGTTTGAGCCGGTTTTCTGCAGCTTGTAGTTCGCCTTGTTTGAGGTAATAGTTAAAAACGTATACTTCTTTGTCTACGAGTTTGTTTATGCAGGTTGTTTGAATGTCTTGCACGTCACGACGGTAGCGTAGCTTGCTAGCGTCGGCTAGATATTTTTTGCAACTTTTGATTGTTTTTTCTGTTCGTGTTTGGTCGCAATCGGTGCGTAGTGTTTGGTAAAAATTCGAAAGAATGGATTTGTACTGAGCATACTCAGCGTGTTTGCTTGCAGGGTAGTAATGTTTAAAGTGAGAGTACATTTTCTTTGCTGATGGATAACTTGCTGTTTTAAAGTACATCTCTGCAAGCATTAGTTTGAACTTACCGATGTTCGGCTCATCTGGGTAGTGTGTGACAATTTTTTCAAGATACGTGATGGCATCCATTTTACGTTTGCGCTTGATGCTATCAATCGCGTGTTGTTTGAGCTCGGCAAGAGTAAGATCGTCTTCTTTGTTTAGTTTCTTCTTTTTCTTTTTTTTAATCGGTTTTTCTTGATTTTGTTCAATGGGGATAGTTGTTGTTTTTTCTTTTTTTTGTTTGCCACATCCACTCAGCGTTAAGCCTAGCAACCCTAGGCAGAGGTAAGTGGATAGCGTGCTTACTGACATTGAGCGTGTTTTTTGCATGATTGCTTCCCCGATTTTTAAATGTGGTTTGCGTGTAAAAAACGAACATAAAGGAGTTGTGATAGAGAAATACGTTTTATAGTTCACTTCTGTATCTGTGTGTAATGCTTACGATACCAATAAAAAAAAATTTTACCAGCAGGCAATTATCAATGATAGCGCTAGCGACAATTGCATTTCTTTGGTAGAATTCTCATTTTACAGTAGTTTCAATGTTTGTATGTATTTTAATTTATAATTTCTTATTGAATTTATAGGCAACGCAAGGAAAAATTTATGGATAGAAAATTACTTCTGTCAATTGCACTTTCATTGGCGACGGTTGGTGCCATGCATTACTTTTTTGGTAAATTTTCTCAGGCACCTGAAAAAACGGGGCCTGTCAGCGTAGAACAGCAGGAGCAGACTGCAGTTTCAGGGCAGCCGATCAAAGTGCCAACAACTCAAGATTTGTATAAACCATTGGTATTAGATGTTTCGTTTGCCGCTGAGCGTAAGGCGGGGTTGGATGAGTCTAATACGGTTGTACAAACAGATTATTGCACTGCTACGTTTTCAAACTATGGTGCAATATTAACATCACTGGATTTTGATCAGCATACAGGTAGAAATAAAACTGCGCTAAAAACGGTCCAGGCAAAAGGAGTCCACGATGAGCAGCAACGTAAAAAAGGTTGTTTCTTGCTTGCGCTGGACGAGAACACTCCGTTTATTTATACGCTTAAACAACGACGTGAAACTGATGGTGGCATGGAGCTTGTTTTTCAAGCAGAAAATGAGTCGTGGGTTATTACAAAAGAGTACGTGTTTGTAAAAGATAGCTATCAGATTGATGTGATTGTTGGGTTTGAGCCAAAAGTTGTACAGGCAAAGCCGGTCAAGCCACGCCTCTTTTTTGTAGCACCATTCATTAAGGAGATTGAGCAAGATAGTTTGAGCGTTGTTGCGTGGAATGAGTCAAAGCAAGCTATTGACAAGTCTGAAGCGGTTAAGGCCCAGGGGCTTGTGTGGCCATGGCAAGGAACAGATCCGTTGTTTGGGGTAGAGAACAAGTATTTTGTTCATGCATTAATTAACGACCCAAGCAAATTTGTGCAGCGTGCCTATGTCAAGTATCTTAACGATCGCGAGGTGCTTCCTGTTCTTGAGGGTCCTGAAGTAACTGAAGGGCGTGAGTGGAGGATGTCATTTTACTTTGGGCCAAAGTTATTTCAGCATTTTGCAAAAGCTGATGCACGTCTTGAAGAGCTTTTGTCTTTTGGATGGTTGTCATGGCTGTGTAAGCTACTTCTTCAACTGTTGGAAATTATCTACAAGTATGTTGGCAACTTTGGTTTTGCTATCATCATTTTGACAATTTTGCTCAAGATTCCATTTACCCCATTTTCTATTTATGGACGTCGTAGAATGGAAGAATACCAAAAACATCAGCCGATTATTAACAAAATTAGACAAAAATATCGCAATGATCTGAAGCTAGCGCATGAAGAGATTATGAAGTATCACAAGGATCACGGTCTCTCCCCAACCGCGCATATGGTTGGTTGTTTGCCACTGCTTGTGCAATTGCCAATTTTGTTTGCACTCTATCGAGTCTTGAACAATTATTTGGCGCTTCATCAGGCACCATTTATTGGCTGGATTGTTGACCTGTCAAGCAAAGACCCATACTACGTACTTCCAATCTTGATGGGTCTTTCCATGCTGGTTCAGCAGATTATTGCTCCCGTCAGTGATGAAAAACAACGTGCTGTCATGATGTTTATGCCTGTGATTATGACTGTCGTGTTTTTGAACTTTCCAGCAGGTCTTGTCTTGTACTGGTTTGTTAACAACGTGTTGACAGTTGCTGAAGATTCTTTGAGAAAATATATCTTCGGGTAATGGCAGGGAGGAGCCGTGTTTGGACGACTTCCTGCTCTGAGCAGGCTTATTAGGCAACTACAGAAAGTTCCCTTCTTGGCGTCTAAAAATATCGCCAAGGTTGCAGTTTATTTTTTGACGCGCGATGATAAAACAATCGATGAGCTCGTTGAATCGATCAAACAGGCGCGTGAACAAGTTAAATTATGTACGGCATGCTTTAACTGGACGGAGCAGCAGGGACTGTGCTCAATTTGTAGTTCGCCAAAGCGTGATGGCAAGGTTATATGTGTCGTTGAAACATGGCATGATTTATGGTCGATAGAAAATACCGGCGGTTACGAAGGGGTTTATCATATTCTGGGGGGATCACTGTGTCCGCTTGAGGGCATAGGTCCTGAACATTTACATATTCAGCCTTTGCTCAAGCGTCTTGAAGGTGATGTTCAAGAAATTATTTTTGCAACCAACCCGACTCCCGAGGGTGAGGCGACTGCAAGCTTTATTTCTTCAAAAATACAGCATCTTCCATTGACGATCTCTAAGCTTGCAAGCGGTGTTCCTACCGGGTCAAGTTTGGAATATATGGATCGTATAACTATAGCTAAGGCGCTTGCAGGTAGAAGGCCATACTAAGGTTGGCGTGACATATTTTAAGTTCATTACTCGTCTTGGTTTGTGCCTGCTTAGCTTTGCATTGTTGGGTAATGTACATGCAGCACTACCCAAAGTTTCAACAGCCATTGATCGCATTAAAATAGAAAGCAAGCGTCAAGTTGTACATGCGCTTGAAACCTTTACGTTTTATGATCAGGTGGATGTACTTATTGATGAAAAAATCCATTTGTGTGCTGATGTTGTCACCTTTGATAAGAAGAAAAACATTATTGTCGCAGAAAAAAAAACAGAGGGACACGTCAAGGTTGAAGGGCAAGACTTTCTCATTTTGACTGACCGCTTTGTTTTCGATCTTAATGATCAGACGGGCCATGCTGATTCAATAGTTTTGCATGTTGATGAAGGATATGTGTACGCGCAACAAGCAGAAAAGATTAATCGCCGTGATTGGCATATAAAAAGTTTACAGTTTACTCCCTGCGATGGGCGCAGGCCACACTGGCAAATGAAAGCTAAGCGTGCAATGTTACGCGGTGGCTATTTTATAAAGATGCACGATGCGCTGTTTAAGGCGGGGCCATTGCCAATATTTTCTTTGCCACGCTTTATGTTGCCAATTGGTCTACTTTCGCCTCATACAAGCAGTTCAGGTTTTTTATTTCCGCGATTTGTGCTCGATTCTGATTACGGCATTGGTTTTAAGCAAGAGTATTACTATCGAATACATGAGCATGCTGATACAACACTTGGTCTTGACTGGCGCGATCGTCGAGGTATTGTTTTTTTTGATGAATTGCGTTGGGCCCGATCGCCGCAAGATTTTACACTTTTTAATGCTCACTATGCGGTTGTCAATGACAATCTTGTGAGACGAAACAAAAGGGTGGTGAGTAAAAAACAACACCGTTATTGGGTTGTGGGTAAGGATTTTCGTACCTTTGATCTTTTTTCTGGTAAGGACATTGATCTTAATAGTTTAGTCAGACTTGATTTTGGGACTGATAAGCGTATTGGCTATCATTTTTTTAATACGATAGAGGACGTTGAAGACAGTTTTTGTAATTCGGTTATAGCGCGACTAGCCAGTCCAAAAAATTTGCTTGAGCTTAGTCTTGACAGTATTAAAACGAATAGACGACAATTTATTGATTTTTCATTGACGCAAGATGCGCATTTACATGAGTTGAGTCAAAAGCTTGCTTGCAAGCGGGAGCAGGAAGGGACAGCTATTTGCAAGCGTAAAGAGCTGGAGGATCGTGTTTCAGTTGTCAAGGTGCCGCATTTTGAAGTTAATCAGGCGTGGCAAAGGATTGGTGATTTTCTCTCATACAGACATGATTTTTTCATAGACCATATTTATTATCGTCAAAAAGAAGCAGAGCGTACCTATTCTAACTCTTTGCTTGTTGACACTCGTTTGTTAAAGCCATTGGATGAAACATCGCTTATTCGTTTTAACTATCATGGCAATGTATCTGCTCATGCTCAATTTTATTCAAATGCATTGACAGCTTATTTTAAGCCAGTTGTTCAAGTCAGATCTGACAAGCAGCAAGATGCTGTATTTTCAAAAAATGTGTGGGAAGAACGCGTGCTTGGTCGTGGTGGTTACCGAGCTTTTTTAGCAGCGGGAGCTACATGGGCTTTTCCCGAGTGGAGCTTGCTTTCCCATAATGGCTCGTGGGGAAACTATTTTCAGCCGTGTTTGACCTGGGATTTTGTTCCAAGGTTTTTTCAAGATCATTGGTATTATATGGACAAATGGGATCGTTTCTTTGCAAAAAATCAGCTGGGATTGACGTTACACAATGCATGGCATAAGGACCCATGGCATGCAGAGATCTGTTTGAGTCAGGGATATGATTTTTTCCCATCAAAAGATCGTTTTTTCCTTGATCGGTCAGTGACACATGAGCATTTGTTGCCTTTTCGTTTGAATGCTGAAGGGGGCTTTAGATATGTCAATTTTGTTTGTGATCAAGAATATGATTGGAAGCGCTTTAACCTTTTGCAGTCGTATTGTGGTGTTGGTATTAATACAGATCGTTTTAATATCTCTTTGGGTTATCTTTATCAAGATCGTAAAGCCCAAGAAGTTAGAGATATTTTAACCAACGTTTCTCATTTTTTATTACTTAATTGTCAAATACCTCTTGGCAAATGTGCGACGCTGTTCTATGATGCACAGTTATATGCTCAGGGCAAATCAAGCTTCTTAAAGTTAGGTACGGTAAGACCATTGCTCCATCGTATACGTTTTGACTATGCTGGACATTGCTGGGGCTTTTATTTGGGTTATGAACAGAAGCGGTACCGAGAATTTGGTAATAATCGCAGTGAACATGCCGTGGTATTTTCTTTACGACTTGATTCTCTCGGTTCATTTGCAAAGAAATTTAAAAGGCCTCAATTTATTAAACGTTGAGTTTATCAGATTGATTTGACAGAAAGGGAGTGTGTGCATTTTTCAAAACCTCAAAACTATACTTTATTCAAAAGACGAAGAGCGATGCTTACAGAGTTGGTTAAGCAACAGTTTGCTCAGGTTCGAGATGGCATTATTTTGCTGTGTGGTGCGTTTGAGCCTGATCGTACTGTTTTTCGTCAAGAAAGTTCCTTTTATTATTTGACGGGAATCACTGAACCTGGTGTTATGTTGGGTATCGATTTGAATGAGCAAGAGGTTTTATACGTTCCCCAGTTTTCCTCAGTACGTCAACAGTGGGTAACAACGACAATTGATGCTGAACGAGATGCAACACTTTTGGAGGTGGATAGCATAAAATTTTTAGGTTCAGAGCAAAAGGGGTACTCGTTTGTACCTATTTTTACGCTTGAAAAATATCAAAATATTTTGGCTACGTTAAAAGAACGTATGGTGCCTGATACAACGTTATTTGTTATTCGTGATGAGCACCAGACAGGTGCTGTCCTGCAGTATCAGCTCCTTGATTTTTTAATTGGTCAATTAGGTATTTCGTATGAGCGTGTTGTCAATGTTGCTCCAGTAGTGCATGAAATGCGTAAAGCCAAAGATGAGTACGAAATAGATTTACTCTACAAAGCTGCGCAGCTGACCAGTATGGCGCAAGAGTCAATAGCAAAGGCTATTCAACCTGGTAAATTTGAGTACGAATTGCAGGCAACTATTGAATTTATATTTTCTCACATAGCTGCCGCAGGTCCAGCATTTCCGTCGATTGTAGCAACTGGACAAAATACAACGATCCTGCATTACACTGATCGGATACATCAACTGAGAGAAAATGAACTAGTAGTTGTTGATATTGGTGCAGAATATGGGTATTATGCAGCAGATATTACGCGTACTTATCCTGTAGATGGTGTTTTTAGTACACGGCAAAAAGAAGTATACAACATAGTGTTGGAGACGCAGCGCTATGTTGAAGGCATTGCAAAACCAGGAATGTTTTTATCAAACCCTGAACAGCAAGATAAGTCACTCCATCATTTAGCAATTAAATTTTTAGAAGGAAAAGGATACGCACAGTATTTTTGTCATGGCATAGGGCATTATTTGGGGCTAGATGTGCATGATGTTGGTTCATACAAGGTTCCGCTTGAGCCGGGCAATGTATTCACTATTGAACCAGGCCTGTATATTTGCGAAGAGAATATCGGTGTGCGTATTGAAGATGATTACGTCATGACTGACGAGGGGGCGGTTTGTTTAAGTTATGAATTAACCAAAGAGGCTGATGAAATCGAGAGATTAATGGCCCGCTAAAAAGATCTAAAAAAGGAGACATCGTGATTGATCAGAGCATAGATCAGCTTATTGCTCGAGTCAAAGAAATGCAGACAAAGTTTATTATTGTAACTGGAGGTGTCTGTTCATCTATTGGTAAAGGCGTATTAACATCTTCCATTGGTGTGTTGCTTAAGAGTTCGGGATATAAATTATCGGTTATTAAATGTGACCCTTACCTCAATGTCGACCCTGGCACAATGTCACCGCTTGAGCATGGTGAAGTTTTTGTTACCAATGATGGTGCCGAAACCGATCTTGATCTTGGTCATTACGAGCGCATGCTTGGTATTCATTTAGCGCAAGATTCATCGATTTCGTCGGGACAGATTTTTCAGGAGGTACTTGAAGGAGAGCGCAAGGGTAAATATCTTGGTAAGTGTATACAGCTGGTGCCGCATGCAGCAAATACTGTTAAACAACGCTTGCTTGAGTTTGCGCTTAAGCACGAGGTAGAGTATGTGTTGGTTGAAATTGGTGGCACGGTTGGCGACATGGAAGGTGACTTATTTTTAGAAGCCATCAGACAGCTACGTATGGAGCTGGGCAGGCAGGTAATGCTTGCGCATTTAAGTTATGTACCTCATCTTGAGTGGACTGGTGAAGTCAAAACAAAACCAACACAACATAGTGTTATGGAGCTTAAAAAAGCTGGGCTTGTTCCCGACTGTTTATTCCTACGAACCGAGCAGCCAATTCCTGAGAAGTCGGTTGAAAAAGTTGCACTCACGTGCGGTGTTGGGCGAGATTTTATTTTTCAAGTTTTGACATTTGAAGCTTTAGCAAAATTGTTTGTTGATTTGAATGAACAAAATTTGTGTGCACGAATTCAGCAGCATTTTAACCACGAAGAAATCAAAAAAGCAGATCTTAGTTTTTGGCAGACGTACATAAGCTTAATTGAGCAGAGCAGTAAAGAACTCAACATTGGGCTTATTGCAAAGTACGTTGGTGCTAATGACCCGTATATTAGTATTATTGAGGCGCTTAAGACCGCTGGGTTTTACCAGCAACGTCGTGTTAAAGTTACAGTGATTGATGCTGAGCTACTTGAGCCCGGTCAAGAAGAGCATGACCAAGCGTGGCAACAGCTTAAAGAACTTGATGCTATTTTAGTACCTGGCGGATTTGATAAGCGTGGTGTTGAGGGTAAAGTACTTGCAGCGACGTGGGCAAGAGAAAATAATGTACCATTTTTTGGTATATGCCTTGGAATGCAAGTTATGTTGATTGAGGCAGCGCGTTCTTTAGTTGGACTTGAAGGAGCGAATAGTACAGAAATTGATCCTAAAACGAAACATGCCGTTATTTCTTTGCTTGATGAGCAGCGTGGTGTTACCAGAAAAGGTGCTAGTATGCGACGTGGGGCATATCCGTGTACCATGCAGCCGGCAACAAAAGCTCAAGCAGCGTATGGCAAGCCTGTTATTTATGAACGGCATCGTCATCGTTATGAGGTTAATAATGCTTATCGAAAATCGTACGAGGACGCGGGTCTGGTGTTTTCAGGGGTGTACCGAGATAAAGAGCTTGTAGAGATTGCAGAGTTCCCAGACCACAGATTTATGCTTGGGGTCCAGTTTCATCCAGAGTTTTGTTCTACACCACGCAGTCCACATCCGTTGTTTTCAGCTTTTGTAAAAGCAGCTGTTGAGCGTAAGCAGCAATAGAAAAGGCCCGCTTTAAGCGGGCCCATTTGTTTATTTTGACTGATCTTTTCCTGGTGGGAAGTAGTAGTTGTGTGCGGCGTATACTAACAGTCCAAGACCTGCGAGTGTTAGGGTTATGCCATAGGCATTGTAGTTTGTGTTGAGCCGGGATCCGTATATTGCTACTGGAATTCTGTATGCTAGACATTCTCCAAGGTATTGGTTTAGGTCATCTATAGCTAAGGATCTCCAAATATTTGCCTTAGTGATCTCGTATCCCTTATAAAAACTTGCAAGTCCGGCAATAAGCGATGTTGTTCCTAGAGCTCCTGGAATTGCGTAGGGAGCATGGTTAGTAGCTTGCATGCCGTGACCGTTAGCAAGGGTGATTGCACAAGCAGCAAAAAAGATTTTTGAAATAGTTTTCATGAGTGTAACCTCCATTACAATAAAAACAGTAAAATGTTTTAACTGTAATTAATTTTACAATATTTCTGTTAAAAAATAAAATGGGGGGCTGTGATAGGCTAGTAAATTGGTCTATATTCGATGAATATGTCCTACTGGTAGTAGTACTTATATTTTCTCAGCAACTCTTTTTGCATTGCCTATATTTTCTATTTGAAATTTTAATAATTAATGATAGTTTAGGGAGAGGTGGAGGGGCTTGTCGTATGTGTTAATTTAGGCAAACTTAATTTGACCGAACCTATTTTTTCCTTTAAAATAAGGCTTTCGAACGAAATTAAAATTCTAAAATCAACGATTAATAGAGCATTTGCGCTGTGAGGTAATTCCCTATGGACATGAATAAAAGCTTTAGACTTAGACCCGAAGATCGTGACCCCAAATGGCATGTAATTGATGCGTCAGACCAGGTTCTTGGTCGTTTGTGCACACGAGTTGCTGACATTTTGCGTGGTAAAGATAGACCAGAATATACACCGCATACCGACAGTGGTGACTATGTTGTTATCACCAATTGTGAAAAGATTAAATTGACTGGCGCAAAGTGGGACGACAAGATTTATTCTCGTTACTCCGGCTGGATGGGCGGTCTTAAGCAGATTCCTGCGAAAAAAATGTTTGAAAAAGATCCTCGCCGTCTTATTTTGCTTGGCGTTCGTGGTATGTTGCCAAAGAACAGATTAAATCGTACTATTTTGAAAAAGCTCAAAGTGTACGTTGGCAATGAGCATCCACACGAAGCGCAGACTAGCGTAAAGCAAGCATAAATTTAATACGCGCAAATATAGATTATGAGGGGCACTAAATTTAGTGCCCCTTTCCTGTTTCTTATAAATTCTGAGCAAAAGTATGACAGATCGCTGGAAGCAAAAAACTGTATCCAAAGATGTTATTTTCGAGGGCATTGGTGTTCACACGGGGCAGCCCTCAACGGTGTGGGTTAAGCCGGCCATTGAAAATGCCGGCATTACGATTGTTAACGTTGATTTGCATGATGAACCACTTGTTATTGGTAGTGTTGTGCCTGAAGTTGCTATGCATGCAACGGTGTTAAAGTCAAAGCGTTGGATGATCAGCACGATAGAGCATTTAATGGCGGCACTTGGGCAGCTTGGTGTTGATAATGCAGTTATTGAAATTAAAGGGTATGAAGTTCCTATTTTGGACGGAAGTTCTTTGCCCTTTGTTCAGGGTATACAGCAAACTGGGTTGGTTGCGCAGAATGCTGCAAAAAAAATCATTACGCCTAAACAAGAATTAAGCATACAAGACAAACATGGTCGCTCGATCTGTATTACACCCGTTCAAAAGCTACCCAGTCAGGGTGCAAGTCTGGTGAGTGTTGACTATGAGGCTGAATTTGCCGATCCGAGTTTAGGTAGTCCACATTTTAAGGCTGCAATTACAGCTGACTGCTTTGCACGTGAACTTGCACCTGCCCGAACCTTTGGATTTATGCACCAGCTGCCGTTGCTTCGTCAGCATGGTCTTGCCCAAGGTACATCGCTAGGTAATACCGTGGTAGCGGGTAAAGACGGTCTGCTTAATGATATGCGTATTGCAGATGAGTGTGTCAAGCACAAGGTGCTTGATCTTCTGGGAGATTTGGCCCTACTTGGGTGCCAGCTGGCAGGTACCATTAAAGCAAAAAAGACAGGTCATAGCTTTAACCGTCTTGTTGTAGAACATTTTATTCGTTACCCTGAGCAGTGGCGTCTGCTTAACTCTTGAGTGCGTTCCTCCTTTTTTTATACACTGACCAGTTGTAGCGTCAGTAGTTTTGAAATTTTTGGAGCGTGCCATGATGTCGTTTGTGGGTAAAAAATTTCTATTATTTTCATCGTTATGCTGTTTTTTGTTTAGTTCATTATTTGCGGGTGAGATAAAGTTTACACTGGTGTCAAACAACGTGTTGCACCAAACGCCTTTACAAAATTATGGGAAAGGTGTTACACATCTGTTGTCGGGGGTGCTGAGTGAAACTTCAAGACTTAGCTATATTGATTCTTATCAGGACAAATTTAAAGAAGCTCAAATCGTTTGTTTGCAAGAAGATCAAGGGGGAACGTTTTCTGGCAAAATACAATCGCTAAAGCCTGGTGTATTTCAGTTAATTAAGCAAAATCCGAATGCAGATGTAGCAATCATTTATGATAAGACTGTTTTTGAGATTGTTGGTGAAGTCAGCTATGGTTTTGCATCAAGCGGTTTTAATGAAGGACCTTATGTGCTTGTTACGCTTAGGCATAAAGTAACTGGTAAACAAGTTGCAGTTATTAATACTCATTTGAAAGGTGGCCCTGGGTATTCTGGTCAAGCGAATAGCTACGTGAAGTTACGTATAGATCAGATAAACACGATTAAAACTAAGATTCCTTCAGATATGCCGACAGTATTGTGTGGAGATTTTAATCTTAATGCAAGCCCTGCTCAATATGATGAGTTCATGCAGGCTACGCAGCTTTCAATATTAGGATTTTCTAATGTTGATGAGAAGTTACAGACGCCTTCATGTACGGTAAGAGTTTCTCCGGTGAAAGACCCTACTGATCAGCCACAGCGTCTTGATTATATCTTTTACAAAGGCATGCAAAAAGAAGAAGGTAGTTTTACAACATTTCCTACCTTCGATCAATTGATTAGTCACAAAACAGCATTTCAGCATTATGGGTATCATTCTGATCATGCTATCATGAAAGTTACGTTTTCTATAGATCTGCCAGCAGCGGGAACAACGGGAACCACCGAAAGTTTTAATGATCCCAATAATTACTATGCTGTGTTAGGTATACCAAATGATTCTTCTAAAGATACTATAAGAAAAGCCTATAAAAAGCTTTCTGTGAAATATCATCCTGACAAGCATAAAGATGAAAGTGAAAAGTATACAGAAATATTTAAGATCATCAAAAATGCCTATGACAAGCTTATAGAAGCAATAGAAAACCCAAAAAATGTTGATCATGGCAAGCAATCTCCACCGCAGCCAACAGGACAGGGGGCAGCGTTGGTTTTTAACATTGTTTCGCATAACGTTTTGTCTCAGCAACGTTATGATTCTTATTTTCAAGAGTGGCGTTATGTGAGCGGGTGGTTTGGTTCACCGTTGCAAAGTTATTGGCAGCAGGTAGCCAATCCTCCGGTTAGCCAAAAGGAGAGATTAGGCTTACTTAACCGCTATCACTCTGCGAGATTTTCTTCGGCAGATATTATATGTTTGCAGGATGATGATAATCAATATTTTGCGGAAAATATTAATTATTCGCCCCAAACCTTTGCTTATGTAGGTAACAATAAAAAGTTGGTTGTACTTAATAAGACAAATGTATTTGATCTTATTAATTCTATAGCATACGACTTGGATGGTGAGTTTGAGTCACTCTATTGTCTTTTTCAGCATAAGGCAACAGGTCATAGACTTGGGGTTTTAAATATTCTAGTTAGCACGCTCAACAAACATTTAGTGGGTAGCTATGTAAATCAGATACTATACTATCTACAACATTGGCTAGTGCAAAGTCACAGTATTATTGTTTGTGGTGATTTTGGTGTGCATGCAAATCAGGCTTCATTTAATTGGAAGAACGCGGAAGCAGCCTTACTTTCGAAGCAGTATACTTTTTGTGTGAATGGTAATTTTGCATTTAAATCATTTTTCAACAACAAACCATTACAAGCAGAGCCATATGAGCAATGGGTTGATCATGTATGCTGCAAGGGTTTAGCGCAGGAAGGTTTTAGTATGGTTCCTCTTCCTAACTCTTTGATAAGGCTTCCATATTTTTATTGGGATGGTGTAAAGTATGAGAAAACATGGAGTAATCGCGATGTCATCCTCGAGAATATTAAGCATCATTCTGATCATGCTATTGTGAGTGCTAGGTTTAGTTTTCCGAAGTCCTCAGCTCAACAGTCAGGGTCTTGGTCATCACCAGGGGGAGCTAGTTCGCCTCCACCATCATCAGCAAAACCAAAGAGCTCGAGCCCCCCTCCAAAAAGTAGTTCAGCTTCGGCCAAAGGAGCTGCCGCTTCATCAAAATCGGGCGCAGCTCAACTTTCTCCAGCGACGAGCCTTTTGCAGGTTATGAAGCTTAAGATGCTCAAGTTAATGTCAACTGTTGCTCTTCCATCATCAGCGTCAGGTGCTGGCTCAGGAGCGAGTTCTTTTAAAAAAGAGACTCGGGATGAAAAAGCTAAGTATATGCATACGATTCTTAACAATGTTTTGGTTATTGTTGTTGAAAATGACATTACAAAGTTTAGTTTTGACAACTGGCAGAAAGCTGCAATTGTCAATGCAGCAAATACGGGGCTACAAGGAGGTGGCGGCGTCGACGGTGCAATTCATAAGGCGGCAGGGCAATATCCGGATCCTAAAGACACCAAAAAATTTAAATCTAAATTAGCTGCAGCTGGCAAGTTTGATGTTGGAGGTAGTGAGGTTAGTAGTGGCAAGACAGGTGAGGCGTACATTTCTGACGCATGTGATCTTGGTACGGGTCAAAAGGAAGTGGCGCAATATGTTATTCATGCGATTGGGCCCATGGGTGAAGATCCTGTTGCTTTAAAATCTGCCTACACACGATCACTCCAGCTTGCTCAGCAAAAGGGATTGACTGAAATTTGTTTTCCGGGTATTAGCACAGGTATCTTTGGGTACTCCGTTGAAAAGGCGACGCCCGTTGCGTTGGATGCTATAGATGCATTTTTAAGGGCGAATAAAACAACCACATTGCGTAGAATTTATTTGATAGCACAAAAAGGTGAGCAGGCGTGGATTAATGCATTTAAAAAGGCGCTTAGTGCTCATGGGTCCTTTAGCCTGACTTAGGTTTTGTTATTGATTTATACATAGATTATATCTTCTATTGGGGCGAAAATATTAAGTGTGTTACATTTGATCAGTATCCTGGAAAGGTACAAGATCTCATTGACGACAGAGCAAAAACTACACCGAAGTCGGTACAGTTTTACTCTGATCATTGTGCCCTGAAAGCAGTATTTGAATTTGACAAGGTTACTTTAAGTCCAGTCAATCAGCTATTGCAGCTAATGAAGCTTAAGCATCTTAAGCTTATGACGGCCATTATTGGTAAGGCCTAGTTGCTAGCTCCAGAGTGAAACAATTTTTTGGTACAGCTTCGAAAGATGCCCGCCAAAAAGCAGTCTGACGTCTTTGTAGGTCAAGTAGATGAATAGGCCTATAAAGAGCGCCCATGATGCAAGGTTGATGCTTAGCTTGACAATCTCTGGAATTTTGCGTCGTGTGACTGCCTCAACAGTTGCAAAAAGCAGCTGTCCACCGTCAAGTGCTCCGATTGGCAACAGGTTAAGCAGTGCTAGGTTGATGCTGATGATCGCCAAAAACATCAAAAATGATTGTAGTCCCATCTGTGCTGAGCTAAATGAATGTGAAATAATCATTACTGGACCACCAGCACCTTCCAGGCGCTGAGTAATGACTTGTTTTACGCTGTAGGCAATGTCTTTGATCCAGCCGTTGGTTACCTGGATGCCCATAGCAACCGCTTGAAAAAATGGTAAGCGTGGCGTTGGTATTGAGGTCATGGCTCCAAGTACGCCGATCTCTTTGCCCTGTGATGGTTTGCTGCCAATTAGACCTTTAAGGTCAAGTGAGGCATCACCTCGATTGATATGTAAAATAATTTGTTTGCCTGGATTCGCTTGAATGCTTTGGATGAATGATTTTTGCGTGCTATGCAGATCTGTTGCCGAGATTTCTTCAAAATTGTGATGACTGAGTACATTTTCTTCCGTTTTTACGTCTTCTGCTGGAATAATGTCGACGGATAGGATGTGGTCGCCCCCACGCAGGCCTATAGATTCAGCGGCAGAGTCTTTGCTTACCGAGGCAACGGTGAGCGATGGCTTGCTGGCTGTACCCAGTAAAAAGATTGTTGTAAATAGGATATACGCAAGCAGCATATTAAAAATAATACCACCACACAGGACGAGCACTTTCTGCCAGTACGGTTTTTTATCAAACGATGTGTCATCTTGTACCGTTGCGTGTGCTTGTTCGCCTTGCCCTACTTCGGCAAGGCCAGCGATTTCAACGTAGCCACCAAGAGGTATAAGCGCGAGTCGAAAGCTTGTGTCCCCGATTTTTTTGCTGATTAACTCCGGACCGAAGCCTATAGAAAATGTTGGGGTGTGAATGCCAAAAAGTTTGCAGAAAATGAAGTGCCCGCATTCGTGAATTGCAATGAGTAGACTCAGCCCCAAAATAGCACTAAAGAGAGGAATAATTTTGCTGCTAACAAAGAGTGGCAGTGCATTAAGAAACATGATTTTCCTTTAGTAAGAAATTTATTACAAAAAGATTAAACTTACTAGAAAGTGTATCAAAAAGTTCACGTTTTTACACGTTTTGTAAAAGAAATGTTGATTACGACTGATTGAGGGCAAAATTTGCATATTTGTGCATTTTTGTAATGAGGTCAGAGAGAAATATTCCCGAAATTATTTGTCTGAGTATATTTTTGCTTGAAAAAAATGTAAAAAAATATAAAATCGTAAACAGCCATTTACTTTTTGATATGCATATTGAGTTTTTCATGGCTCCTCAATTATTGCTTAGGGATCATGCATTTTTACGGTCATTGAGGTAATACGCAATAAATATATATACACCGACCCTAAAATTATTTACTGTGTGTAAATTGGGTTCGCAAATGCGGCAGGTGCAGCGTTTGCGGCTAGTTTTTTTTGGAGTATTAGATTTTAAGGTTAAATTTTAAGGTTTAAACTATGCCAACGATTAACCAGCTCGTTCGTTCAGGACGATCAAAGAAGATAGAGAAAACAAAGTCCCCGGCGCTGAATAGGTGTCCGTTAAGACGTGGTGTTTGTGTTCGTGTGTACACGACAACGCCAAGAAAGCCTAACTCTGCGTTGCGTAAGGTAGCGCGTGTTAAGTTGACAACCGGAAAAGAGGTAACGGCCTACATTCCAGGTGAAGGACACAACTTGCAGGAGCACTCGATCGTTTTGATACGTGGTGGCCGAGTGAAGGATTTGCCGGGTGTTCGTTATCATATTGTACGGGGTACTCTTGACGCAGCTGGTGTTGATGCGAGAAAGCAAAGTCGTTCGTTGTATGGTGCTAAGCGTAAGAAAGTGAGTGCAAATGCCTAGGCGTAAATCTGTAAATTTTGTCCGAGATATCGGAGTTGACGAGCGTTTCAACTCGTACATGGTTCAAAAGCTTATTAATATGGTCATGGAGCGGGGCAAGAAAAATATTGCTCGCAATATAGTGTACGAAGCGTTTGATGTAATCGCTCAGAAAAATAGTGGCGACGATAGAAAGGCCTATGCGCTTTTTGAAAGAGCCTTGGAGCAGGTTAAGCCTGTTGTTGAGTGTAGGTCTCGACGTGTTGGGGGTGGTGTTTACCAAATTCCTGCCGAAGTGCGTCCGTCTCGAGCGCTAGCTTTAAGTTTTCGTTGGATTATAGGCGCTGCTGCTGCGCGTAAGGACAAGACCATGGGGCAACGTTTGGCAAATGAATTGCTGAATGCTGCTGAAGGTCATGGTGCTGCGGTCAAAAAGAAGAGTGATGTTCATAGAATGGCTGAAGCAAATAGGGCCTTCTCGCACTATGCATGGTAATATTTAGGTAGGATTAGAAAAATAATGAGTACTAAAACTAAGCTGCAGCAATATAGAAATATTGGGATTATGGCCCATATTGATGCTGGTAAAACAACCACAACAGAGCGTGTGTTGTTTTATACTGGTGTTTCTCACAAGATTGGTGAAGTTCACGAAGGTGAAGCCACCATGGACTGGATGGAGCAGGAGCGTGAGCGTGGTATTACTATCACCTCGGCTGCTACCACTTGTCACTGGAAAGAGCATCAAATTAATATTATTGATACTCCTGGTCACGTGGATTTTACTATTGAAGTAGAGCGTTCGCTCCGTGTTCTTGACGGTGCGGTTGCGGTTTTTTGTGGTGTGGGTGGTGTTGAGCCTCAATCTGAGACTGTTTGGCGACAAGCTGATCGTTATAAAGTTCCTCGTATAGCATTTGTTAACAAGCTAGATCGCACCGGTGGCGATTATTTTGCTGTTGTTAATGAAGTAGCTGAGAAGCTCAATGGTAATCCCGTCGCTATGCAGATTCCTGTGGGGCAATCAGAAAATTTTACTGCTATTATTGACGTTTTGACCAAAAAAATGGCTACATTCTCTGGTCAGATGGGTGAAAATATTGAGTGGGAAGACGTTCCAGCAGAATATCAAGATGAAGTTGAAGAAAGATATGAAGCAATCGTCGAAAAAGCTTGCGATTTTGATGATGATCTTGCAGAGAAGTATCTTGAAGGCAAAGAGATTAGTGTCGAAGAAATTAAGTCCGCTTTGCGCAAAGGTGTTGTCAAACAAGAGGTGACACCAATGTTTTGTGGTTCTGCTTTCAAAAATAAAGGTGTTCAGTTGATGCTGGATGCGGTTATTGATTATTTGCCTTCCCCCTTAGATGTTCCTGCAATTGAGGGTACGCTTCCTGATTCTGAGGACACAATAGTTGTTCGCAAAGCAGATCCGAGCGAGCCATTTGCTGCGCTTGCATTTAAAATTATGGTTGATCCGTATGTTGGAACATTGACGTTTACTCGTATTTATTCAGGCACACTGGAAGCTGGTTCGTATGTCTATAACATGACGAAGGGTAAGCGAGAGCGTGTTAGTCGTTTGCTGAAAATGCACTCTAATAAGCGAGAAGAAGTTAAATCCGTTTCAGCTGGTGATATTGTTGCAGTAGTTGGGCTTAAAGAAGCGACAACGGGTGACACGTTATGTGACGAAAGTAAACCAGTTCTTCTTGAGTCAATTACCGCACCAGAAACAGTTATTAACGTTGCTATTGAGCCCAAGGGTAAAGGTGACTATGAAAAGATGGTCAACTCATTGCGTAAACTAATGCAAGAAGACCCATCGTTTAGATTTACTTATGACAACGAAACGGGACAAACAATTATTTCTGGTATGGGTGAGTTGCATCTAGAAATTATTGTAGACCGTCTTCTGCGCGAGTATAAAGTTGAAGCAAATACTGGTAAGGCTCAGGTTGCGTATAAAGAAACCATTCAGAAAAAAGTTGAAGTCGAAGGCAAATTTATACGTCAGTCGGGTGGTCATGGACAGTATGGTCACGTGTGGCTCAAAATTGAACCACTAGAGCGTGGGCAAGGCTTTGAGTTTGGTAATGAAATTGTCGGCGGAACGATTCCAAAAGAATTTATTCCGGGCATCGAAAAAGGTGTTAAAGAGGCGATGGATGCTGGGGGGCTTGGAGGATATCCTGTCGTAGACGTTAAGGCGACTGTGTATGACGGGTCTTTTCACGATGTTGACTCATCAGAATTGGCATTTAAGATAGCTGCATCTATGGCGTTTCGTGATGGATCTATGAAAGCATCTCCTGTGCTACTTGAGCCGATTATGACTGTTGAAGTGATTACTCCTGAAGAGCACATGGGTGACGTTATGGGTGACCTAAACTCTCGCCGTGGAAGAATTTTGGGTATGGAGACTCGAAAGGGCGCTCAGGTAATTGGTGCAGAAGTTCCTCTCGGTGAAATGTTTGGGTATGCCACGGCGCTGCGCTCTATGACCAAAGGTCGAGCGAGCTATTCGATGCAGTTTGCTATGTATCGAGAGGTTCCAAAGCATATAGAAGAGCAAATAGTAAGTAATAAAAAATAAAATTATATTTTGGTACAGCTGGAAGGATTAAAAAATGGCAAAGGGTGTATACGAAAGAAAGAAGCCACACTGTAATGTTGGAACGATTGGCCACGTTGACCATGGTAAAACAACATTGACAGCAGCAATTACTAAGGTTTTGTCTGAAAGAGGTGGGGCTGACTTTAAAGCGTATGATCAGATTGATAAGTCTCCTGAAGAAAAGGCTCGTGGTATTACCATTGCAGCAACACACGTAGAGTATGAAACTGAGAAGAGACACTATGCTCACGTTGACTGTCCGGGTCACGCTGACTATGTAAAAAACATGATTACCGGTGCAGCACAAATGGACGGAGCTATCTTGGTTGTTTCTGCTGCTGATGGACCTATGCCGCAAACTAGAGAGCACATTCTTCTTGCAAAACAGGTTAACGTTCCTGCCATTGTTGTGTTCTTGAATAAAGCAGATATGGTTGACGATTCTGACATGATTGAGCTTGTTGAAGAAGAAGTAAGAGACCTCTTGACCAAGTATGGTTTCCCTGGAGACAAGACAGCTATCGTTAGAGGTTCTGCGCTTAAGGCACTTGAAGGCGATACAAGTGATATCGGGGCTCCAGCAATTTTGAAATTGATGGAAGCAGTAGATGCTAATATTCCTCAGCCTCAGCGAGATATTGATAAGCCAGCATTGATGCCAATTGAAGACGTATTCTCAATTTCTGGTCGTGGTACCGTTGTAACAGGACGTATTGAGTCAGGTAAAATTGCGGTCAGTAATGAAGTTGAAATTGTTGGTATTAAAGATACAACAAAGACAACCGTTACCGGTGTTGAGATGTTTAATAAAGAAATGAAAGAGGCTGAAGCTGGAGAAAACGTAGGTTTGCTTCTTCGTGGTATTAAAAAAGAAGACGTAGAGCGCGGACAGGTTATAGCTGCTCCTGGGACTATTAAGCCTCATAAGAAATTTAAAGCCCAAATTTTTGTGTTGAAAAAAGAAGAAGGTGGCCGACACAGCCCATTCTTTGGCGGATATCGTCCACAGTTCTATTTCCGTACAACCGACGTAACAGGCTCTGTTAAGCTTCCTGAAGGCAGAGAGATGGTTATGCCTGGTGATAACGTTGAAGTAGAAGTTGAATTGATTAGCAAAATTGCTATGGACAAAGGCTTGAAGTTTGCTATCCGTGAAGGTGGCAGAACTATCGGAGCTGGATCAATTACAGAAATATTGGATTAACCATTTAGCCTTACTAACGATTGAACAATATGAAAAAACATAAAATGCGTTTAACGCTTAAATCATATGATCATCAGTTGTTAGATAGTGCGGTTAAGCAAATAGTTATGACGGTAAAAAGGACAGGCTCACAAGTTGTGGGGCCTGTTCCTTTGCCAAATAAAAAGAAAATTTTTACCGTTTTACGCTCACCGCATATTGACAAGAAGTCTCGTGAACAGTTTGAACTAACTACTCACAAAAGACTTTTAGATATCATTTTTCGCGATGCTCCTGCAGAGCAAACGATGGACGCTTTAATGAAGTTAAATATTTCTGCTGGCGTTGATGTTGAAATTAAATAGATGCAATTGATGATACTGAGAATGTACTATGGTATTAAATAACGCTTTAGGGAAGAAGATAGGAATGACCCAGCTTTTTAATGAGGCTGGAGATGCTATTCCCGTAACAGTTGTGAATGTAGGAAATTGGTATGTCACGCAGATAAAAACTGCGGTAAAAGATGGCTATGATGCTCTGCAAGTAGCATTGCCAAGAAAACGTTACAGAAACCAAGAATTTTCTACATCATGGCTTCATGCAAAAAAAGAATATTTTTTGCATGTTAAAGAAATTCCTATGACAGGAGAGAATGCAGCATTTGAGCTTGGACAAAAAATTACACTGCAGGATACTTCGCTGGAACAAGGCGATACTGTTGCAATAATAGGAATTAGCAAAGGCCTTGGGTTTCAGGGTGTTGTAAAACGCTGGGGTTTTTCCGGTGGCCCAGGGGGGCACGGTTCTAAATTTCATCGTATACCGGGTGCTATTGGTCACCTACGTCGTCAAGGTGAAGTTATTAAAGGGAAAAAATTACCGGGTCATATGGGCATGAAAAGGACAACTGTTAAAGGCCTAAAGATAGCTCATATTGACAAAGAAAATGGTTATGTTTTTGTTCAAGGCGCTGTCCCTGGAAAAAAAGATACGTTGATTACGATTAAAAAGTAAGGGTCTGAGCATGCTAAAAGTTTTAACATTTGATGGACAAGGAAAAGAGCAGGATGCGTTGCAACTTTCAGTAACCGTTGCTCAAAAGAAAGAAAGTCCGAAAACATTTGCAAATGCCTTGCGTGCCCTATTTTTTAGTTGGAGACAAGGAACTGCCTGTACTAAGACACGGGGTGAGATTGCCTTTTCCAATCAGAAGCCGTGGAGACAAAAAGGTACCGGCCGTGCACGAGCTGGAACTCGTAGATCGCCAATCTGGAGAAAAGGTGGCGTAACATTTGGTCCGCAACAGAGGCCGAGAAAGCTTTCATTTAATGCAAAGCAAAAGAAGCATGTTTTGAACAATCTTCTTTTTTCAAAAGCTGAGCAGAACGGAATCCTTTCTTTCGATTTTGTTCTTGGCGAGCAAAAGCCAAGCACAAAGAAAGCCGCAAGTTTTTTAAAGCAAGCTAATTTGTCTGATAAAAAAGTTTTGCTTTTTCTTCCATTTGCGGATGATCTCTATGTTGCATCATTTAGAAACATTCCGAATGTTAATGTTGTCTATTTTGATGAGCCCAATGTTTTTGATCTGGCAAATGCTGATTGTTGGGTGATGTTGAAAAAAGATACAAAGCTCTTTGAAGATATGGTGCAGCGATGGAACTAAGTATTTATAGTATTATTAAAAAGCCTGTGATAACAAGTAAGGCTGTTGAATTGTTTAGAAAATATGGCAGAGTAACCTTCGAGGTTCACAGGGAAGCAAACAAGCCAATGATCCGTGCTGCTGTTGAAAAGATTTGGAATGTTAAGGTTGAACAGATAAATGTTTCAAATAAGACGGGTAAAACAAAGAGTTTTGCACGTAGGACATATAAAAAGCCTGATCAAAAGCGAGCAATCATAACTTTGAAAGAAGGTTATAAAATTGAGATTCCAGGGTTAGTTGATACTGTAAAAGCTGCAGAAGAAACTCAGGCTCAAATGAAAAAAACAGACCAGGAAAGTGAGTAAACATGGCAGTTGTAACGCGTAAGCCACGAAACCAATCTTTAAGAAATCAGCAATATATTGCTGACAAAGATCTTTCGAAAAAGGAACCCGAAAAACATCTTCTTGCTCCATTGCACAAAAGTGGTGGACGAAATGTCTATGGTAGAATAACGTCTCGCCATCGTGGTGGGGGAGCAAAACGGGCATATCGCATTATTGATTTTAAGCGAGCAACGAAGGATGTAGCCGGCGTTGTTTCTGCTTTTGAATATGACCCAAACAGAAATGTTCCTATTGCATTGATTAAATATAAGAATGGCGTTAAAAGTTACATGCTGAAGCCTGATTCGTTGCAAGTAGGTGATGAAGTTATTGTGAGCGATAGAGCTGAAGTTAGAGTTGGGAATAGTCTTCCTTTGCGCAGTATTCCTGTTGGTTTTGTAGTTCACAATGTTGAGTTGAGTCCTGGCCGTGGTGGCAAGATTGCACGAAGTGCAGGATGTTCATTGCAACTTGTGGCAAAAGAGGGTGATCGGGCTATTCTGAAGATGCCTTCTGGTGAGCAACGTACAGTTTTACTTAGTTGCTGGGCTACTGTTGGAAGTCTTGCAAATGCTGATTATCGTAACATGATGATTGGTAAGGCTGGTAGATCAAGAAGGATGGGTATTAGACCATCTGTTAGGGGTATGGCAATGAACCCGATAGATCACCCGCACGGTGGTGGTGAGGGGCGTTCCAAGTCTGGAGCTCATCCAGTGACTCCGTGGGGTAAGAGCTGTAAAGGTGTGAAGACAAGAAGACGCAAGAGTTCAGCGATTTTGAAACGAAGAAAATAAAACAGATATAGTTGAGGACTACTGGAGATTTAAGAATGGCAAGATCTTTACATAAAGGCCCGTTCGTACACCCCTCGCTTATAGAAAAGCTTGAAAAGGCAAAAGAATCTGGCAAGCGAGATGTAATTAAAACGTACAAGCGTGGAAGTATGATAACGCCTGATTTTGTAGGCTTTACAGTTGCTGTACATAATGGTAAAAAATTTGTTCCTGTTTTTATTACCGAAAACATGGTGGGTCACTATCTAGGTGAGTTTGCTCCAACAAGAACATTTAGATTGCATAGTGGACAGCGAAAAGCTGAAAAAGGTGGTAAGTAATAAGGCAAATTGAAGAAATGAGCAGAAATGCTCACACTATGTTGAATTAATAGGATAAAGTGTTATGTTATCACGAGCTAAAAGTAAGTATATTCGCGTTTCTCCATACAAATTGCGCCCTTATGCGGATGTAATTCGTGGGTTTGCGGCCGATAAGGCATTTGCGTGGCTGAGAACATGTACTGTTAAACGGGTTAGGCCGATCATTAAGACGCTTCATTCTGCGTATTCAAATGCATGTCAGAAAAATCCAGAGATCAATGACATGGCAGAGTTGTATGTTAAAGAAATACGCGTCGACCAGGGGCCGATAGTAAAATATTTTAAACCTGGCGCCATGGGACGAGCTTTCATGCAAAGAAAGCGTTTGTGCCACTTGGAAATTGTATTGGATAAGAGATAAAACTATTTTTTTGAGGTAATGCGTCGTGGGACAAAAGGTTCATCCATTTGGTTTTAGACTTGGAGTTTTTGAAGATTGGCATGCTCGTTGGTTTGCAAAAGGTAAGTATTGTGACGAGCTTAAAGAAGATTTTCGAGTGCGAGAATTTCTTTCTAAGAGATTGAATAATACTGACATTGCAAGGATTGTAATAGAGAAAGCTGTCGACAATGTCCGGATTGTTATTTTTACCTCTCGTCCTGGTTATGTGATTGGTAAAAAAGGTCAAGGTGTAGAGCAATTAAAGGCAGACCTGTTTAATTTCTTGAAAAAAAACGTAGATGTTTCTGTGCAAGAAGTTAGAGTACCTGAACTCAGTGCACTACTCGTTGCAAAGTCTATTGCTGAGCAGATTGGAAAGCGTGTTAGCTACAAGAGGCTCATGAAAAAATCTGGTTATGCAATTTTGAAAAGTGGTGCAAGAGGTGTAAAAATTTGTATTTCTGGTAGACTTGGTGGCGCTGAAATTGCTCGTACGGAATGGTTGAGATTAGGTTCAACACCACTTCATACTTTAAGAGCAAACATTGATTATGCATTTACTGAAGCATATACAACGTATGGAATGATTGGCGTTAAAGTTTGGATATGCAAGGGTGAGTACTCTGCCAATCGTTGAAAGGTTATAAATCATGTTGATGCCAAAAAAAATAAAATACCGCAAGGTACAAAGAGGTAGACTAAAAGGGCGTGCTAAAGGCGGCAGGGACCTACTTTTTGGTGATTATGGGCTTGTTGCAGTTGACCCTTCGTGGGTAACAGCTCGTCAGATTGAGTCTATTCGTGTGGCTGTAAATAGGAAACTAAAGAAAATTGGTGAAATTTTTCTGCGAGTTTTTCCTGATAAACCCATCACCAAAAAACCAGCTGAAACGCGAATGGGTAAAGGTAAGGGTAGCCCAGAGTTTTGGGTAGCGGCTGTTAAGCGTGGCAAGATGATTGTTGAAATTAAGGGTAGTTTTGACAAAGAAGTGGCTAAGCAAATTCTGAAAGCTGCATCTTATAAGCTACCGATGAAGACTCGTTTTGTTGCCCGTGATGAGCAGGTAGTACAGCAATCTGAAGCGACAACGGCTTAGGGGAAGGTTATTTATGTTAACTAAAAAAGAACTGAAGGCGCTTGACAGCGCGTCACTTAAAAATGAAGTTGCCTCGTTAAGACAGGAGCTTTTTACTCTGAAGTTGAGTAAAAATACTGGTCAGGTAAAGAACTATTCACAATTTAGAGCACTTCGTGTTCAAGTTGCTCGAGCTTTAACACTACTTAAGCAGAAAGAAGCTCGCTAATTTTAAAAAAATCCCTGTGGGGGGTGTTTGTTAAAGGTATAATAAAGAAATATAGGTAAGAAAGAACCTGGCGATGGAGAATAATATAAAGCACGACGTTGATCAAGCGCAAACGAGCAAAGGCCTTGTACTTGCCGGTGAAGTTGTTTCTGACAAGATGGATAAAACTGTTGTTGTTAGAGTTTTAAGCACCTTCACTCATCCACTGTACGGTAAGATTGTACGTCGTTATAAAAAGTACAAAGTCCACGATGAGCAAAATCAAGCTCGAGTTGGGGATAAGGTGGAAATGGTAAAAACAAAACCATTTTCAAAAACGAAGCATATGAAGCTAGTAAAAATTGTTGAAAACGCTGCTTAGTGGAGACTTAGAAGATGGTACAAGAACAGTCGATGTTAGACGTTGCTGATAATTCAGGTGCAAAGAAGGTACAGGTTATTCGAGTAACCGGAAGCACGAGAAAGCGTTTTGCATATTTAGGCGACATCGTGAAGGTTACAGTAAAAAAAGCTCTCCCTGGTGGAACAGTTAAAAAAAGCGAAGTTCACAATGCGGTGATTGTTCGAACCAAAAAGGAATTTCGACGTTCTGATGGAAGCTATATTCGTTTTGATAATAACGCTGCTGTGATTATAGATAAAGATAAGCAACCTATGGGTACTCGTATTTTTGGTCCGATTGCTCGAGAGCTTAAAAGTATTGGTTATTCAAAAATAGCTTCTCTTGCGCCAGAAGTTTTATAGCATTTAGGTAAGTTTTATGTTGAGTCGAATAAAGAAAAATGATACGGTTGTTGTTTTATCCGGAAAAGATAAAACAAAGCAGGGAGTTGTTCTTTCTGTGGACCCCAAAAAGTCAACACTGATAGCAAAAGATTTGGGTGTTGTTACTCGTCACGTTAAGGCAAAAAAAGCTGGCGAAAAGGGTAAGATTGTTCAAGAAGAGCGACCGATTGCTTTGTGTAAAGTAATGCCTGTTTGTCCTGCATGTAAAAAGCCCTGCCGAATTAAGGTGAAGTTTGTAGAAGAAGGACAAAAAAAGGTTCGATCTTGTCATCGTTGTAGAGAAGAATTTTAAGGATTAGTAAATTATGAAATCACGCTTGGAAGAACTTTATAGAAGCACTATTTGTCCTGCCCTTGTAAAAGACCTTAAGCTGAAGAATGTTATGCAGGCTCCTGTGATTACAAAAATAGTCGTTAATATCGGCTTGAAGGATGCGGTAACTGACAGTAAGGTTATTGATGCCACAAAAGATATTTTAGAGAAAATAACATGTCAGGCTGCGGTCAAAACAAGTGCGAGAAAGTCTATTGCCGGGTTTAAGTTGCGTCAAGGTGTTCCAATTGGTCTAAAGGTGACGCTGCGTAAATCGAAAATGTACCACTTTCTAGATAAGATTATCAATGTTGTTTTACCTTCGGTACGTGATTTTCAGGGGGTAGGTATTAAATTTGATGGTACTGGAAACTATAATCTTGGACTGAAAGATTGGATGGTTTTCCCTGAAGTAGATTATGATAAAGTTGATAAAAGTCGTGGTATGAATATTACAATTCACACAACAGCGATGTCTGATGATCATGCTCATGTTCTTTTAAGTAAGTTTAATGTTCCTTTTAAGAGAACAGAGAGGTAGAAGGTTATGGCAAAAAAAGCGTTGATTGAGAAATCCAAGAGAGAGCCCAAGTATAAAGTTCGCGCTAGAAATCGTTGTTCATTGTGTGGTAGGCCGCGTGGTTTCATGCGTCTTTTTGGGTTGTGCAGAATTTGTTTTAGAAAATACGCGTTAGAAGGCCTATTGCCTGGTGTAAGAAAAGCGAGCTGGTAAGGCTACATAAATTGTGGAGACTTTATAATGTCGGTTGATTCTATTGGTGATTTTTTGACAATAATTCGCAACGGTATTAGCGTTGCAAAGCGTTCAGTAGTTATACCTTTTTCTAGTTTGAAGCATGAAATTGCTCGTGTTCTTAAGGACGAAGGATACATCACTGATTTTCAGGTAGTTCAAGAAGAGCAAAAAAAGAACTTACTTGTTCGTTTAAAGTATGTTGATGGCGAGTCGGTTATACATGAAATTAAAAGAGTTAGTACTCCCGGCAGACGACGCTATGAATGTGTCGCGGAAATTGAGCAAGTAATTGGTGGTTTGGGTATTTCTATTCTTACCACGAGTAAAGGTGTAATAACTGACAGACAGGCCAAAAAGTTAAACGTTGGCGGCGAAGTTATTTGTCATATCTGGTAAGGAACGTCATATGTCAAAGATTGGAAAGAAACCTATAGCTATTTCAACCGCTAAAGTTGAGGTTGATGGGAACAGGCTCAAGATTACTGGTGGAAAAATAACGTTTGACCACGAACTTCCGGAAGGCATGAATGCTGTTCTTGAAGATGGTAAATTAAATATTGGAATTGCTAATAATACCCGTGAAAATAGAATGCTTTGGGGGCTTCATAGAATGCTTGTTGCAAACAAAGTACAAGGGGTAGAAAAAGGTTTCGAGCAAAAGTTTAATATAGTGGGACTTGGTTATAAGGCACAGGTAAGTGGTAGTCAGATGATTTTTTCCCTCGGCTATACACATAAAATTAATTTTGACTTACCAGAAGGTGTAACCGCTGAAGTTGACAAGACTGGTCAGAAGCTTGTGTTTCGCTCTCATGATAAATTTTTGCTTGGTAATGTCTGCAGCAAAGTAAGATCTTTTAGACCGCCTGAGCCATATAAAGGGACAGGTATTATTAAAGAAGGCGAAGTTATTTTACGTAAAGCTGGAAAGACAAAGGCATAAGTAGGATTTAATAATTAACTTTTTAAGAGGTGCTTTTGTGAGCCTGCAAAAAAATATTAAGAAAAGAAAAATTAAAAGAAGTTTTCGCGTAAGAAATAAGCAAGTAAGTCGTGGTAAAAAGTTGCGTGTTAGTGTCTTTAAAAGTTTGAGTAATATTTATGCTCAAATTATTGATGATAGCCAGCACAAGACGCTTGCAAGTTTTTCGTCCTTGCAACTAGCTAAAAAAGATGGTGATAAAAAATCACAAGCAAAACAAGTTGGCCTAGAGCTTGGCAAAGTAGCTGTAGACAAAGATATCAAAGATGTTTTCTTTGATCGTGGTTGTTACTTGTATCATGGAAGAATGCAAGCGCTCGCTGATGGGCTTCGTGAAGCAGGTCTAAGTTTTTAGCATAGTTTTTTAATGCTTTTACTAAAATTATAAGAAAGTTCCTGGGATTATATTTATGGCAGAAGAAAGAAATAAAAAGTCTCAAGTAGCAGCTACTAAGCAAGCGGCTCAACAAGAAGAGTATGCCGAGTCGGTATTGAACATTCGTCGTGTTGCAAAAGTAATTAAAGGTGGAAGAAGATTTGCCTTTTCAGCCCTTGTTGTGGTTGGGGATAAAAAGGGAAGAGTTGGCATTGCTCTCGGAAAAGGAAGAGAGGTTTCCTCTGCGATTTCAAAGGCATTACGTCGAGCAAAGAAAACGATGTTTGTTATTCCTCTTTATAAAACAACTATTCCTTACACAATTCTTGGTAGGCATGGATCAAGCTCTGTTTTGCTAAGATCAGCGGCGAAGGGTACCGGACTTATTGCTGGTGGTGCCGTACGTTCTGTTATGGAAGCTCTGGGGGTTAGAGATGTACTTGCAAAGTCATTGGGTTCATCAAATCCTCATAATGTTGCTAAAGCAACAATAGATGCCCTGAGTAAGTTAAAGTCAGCGCAACATTTCATGAAATTACGTGGTAAAAACATAAAAGAAATATTTGAGGATAAGAATGTTTCAGCTTAATAAATTGGAAAAAACTACCACAAAAAGAAAACGCGTTGGTCGCGGTGGTGATAAGGGAAGATATTCCGGTAGAGGTAAAGAGGGACAGCGTGCTCGTGCTGGTGGTAAGTCGGAGTTGAGGCCATTCTTTGAAGGTGGTCAGATGCCGTTGATTAGGCGTTTGCCATGCCGTGGTTTTGTTAATCAATTTAAGACAGAGTATGAAGTAATTGGTTTACGTGATCTCGAGCGTAAGTTTGATGCAGGCGAATGCGTTAATCGTCAGACATTGAAAGAAAAGGGGTTGATTAAACGTAAAAAAGTTCTTCCAGTTAAAGTGCTTTCAACTGGCACATTGAGTAAGCAATTAACCGTTCAAGTAGACGCAATTAGCGAATCAGCGAAAGCTGCTATTGAACAAGTTGGCGGCAAGGTAGAATTGATCAAGGAGATGAGCAGTGGTGGTGCTTCTGCATAATTTAAAAAACATTTTTTTTGTAGCAGAACTCCGTAAGAAATTAGCATTTACATTTGCTATTTTTGGGGTTTTTCGCTTTGGTGCACATGTACCAATTCCAGGGATTGATGTAGTTGCTTTAAATAATTTATTTAGTAGCGGCTTTAAAAGTGGTTTCTTAACCTATATGGATATGTTTTCAGGTGGTGCTTTGAGTAAGTTTGCCATCTTTGCATTGGGTATAGGTCCATACATCACAGCTTCTATTATGATGCAGATTTTGACGATAGCGGTCCCTTCTCTTGAGATGTTATCTAAGGAGGGGGAATATGGTCGTCGCATTATTAATCAGTATACTCGCTATTTAACAGTTTTGGTGAGTTTTTTACAGGCATTTAGTGCTGTTTTTCTTATAGAAAGAAATCCTGGAATTGTTGTTAGCCCTGGCTGGGCATTTAGATTGACTGCAGTGCTTATTTTGACTGTGGGGTCTTTATTTGTTATGTGGCTTGGCGAACAGGTGAATACACATGGACTGGGTAATGGCAGTTCGATGATTATTTTTGCAGGTATTGTAGCGTCTTTGCCTGGTGCAATTCTCAAGATTATTGAGAATGTTCGGTTAGGACAGACGGATTTGCTGCTTGTCGGATTATTAATTTTAATTTCCCTAGCGGTGGTTTCGTGCATTATCTTTTTAGAAAAAGGTGAGCGTCGAGTTCCAATTCAATATGCTCGTAGAATTGTGGGCCAAAAGGTCTACGGCGGTCAGAGTTCGTATATTCCCCTCAAGCTTAATCCTACAGGAGTGGTGCCAGTTATTTTTGCAGGTGCCATGCTTTCAATGCCCGCAACAGTGGTGAGTTTGTTTGCTATGAAATGGCCGTATCTGAACCGCATTGTTAATGAGTGGTTTTTGGGTGATCGGCTGATTTATAATACGCTTCTTGCTGGATTAATTATGTTTTTTGTTTACTTTTATGCTTCGATTATTTTTAATCCGGTCGAACTTGCAGATAACTTGAGAAAGTCAGGAGGGTTTGTTTTAGGGATTAGACCAGGAAAGCGAACAGCTGAGTATTTTGATTTTCTGTTAACTCGTATTATTTTTGCGGGTGGTCTGTATATTGGATTTTTGGCTGTAGCGCCGAGTATATTGAAAAGTATTTTTGCATTTCCAGTTATGTTTAGCGGTGTTAGCCTGTTGATTGTAATTGGTGTAGCGCTTGATACATCTGCTCAGATAGAAACTCACCTAATAGAACGTAAATATGAAGGCTTTTTAGGGGCAGGTCGTCGTCTTAAAGGTCGATACGTAAGGTAATAATAGATACATGAGCGGAATAATCATAAAGAATAAACATACTATAGAAAAGATGCGCATTGGAGGGAAACTTCTTGCTCAGATCATGCATGAAATGCATGGCGAAGTTGTGGAGGGGGTGAGTACATTTCACTTGGATGCGCTTATTGAATCGAAGATGAGACAGGTTGGTTTAAAACCTGTTTGTAAGGGATATGCTGGATATAAATTTGCAACTTGTATTTCTTTGAATGATGTTGTTGTTCATGGTGTTCCCTCAAAAGAAATTATTTTAAAATCTGGTGATTTTGTTAAAATAGATGTGGTGGGTTCATATAAAAATTATTGTGTTGATATGGCACGATACTTTTTTGTGGGTGAAGTTGCTCAAATCACTGAAAAATTGGCACGCAGTGCCCAGAAGGCTTTAGATTTGGCAATTTCCAAAGCTACCGTTGGGAATCGTCTCTCCGATATTTCTTCATGTGTACAGGAAACTGTTGAAAAAGACGGTTTTGGTGTCGTAAGAGATTTTGCAGGACATGGCATAGGCAAAAGTATTCATGAAGCTCCAGATGTTCCAAACTATGGATCCCCTGGGCAGGGGCCGGTTTTGCGTGAGGGCATGGTGCTTGCCATAGAGCCTATGATTACACAACATAGTTATGAAGTTAAAGTTATGCCTGATGGATGGACAGCAAAGACTGTAGATGGTGGTCTTGCTGCCCATGTGGAAGATACTGTTGTCATTACAGAGCAGGGTCCTGAAGTATTAACAAGGCTGTAGTTTGGAAAGAGACATTGAGTGAGTATGAAAAAGAAAGAAGAATCTATATTGATGGACGGCATAGTTGAAAAGGCTTTGCCAAATGCGATGTTTCAGGTGAAAATGCTTGACAGTGATCATGCTGTACTTGCGCATGTTTCTGGTAAAATGCGTATGCACTACATAAAGCTTTTGCCTGGGGATAAAGTGGCTGTTGAGCTATCTCCATATGATTTGACCAAGGGTAGGATTGTTTCTCGCTATAGACATTAAGTGAGTGCAAAAAAGTAAAATTTAAGAATATTGGATAGGTTTTAAGACATGAAAGTACAAACATCAGTAAAAAGAATATGCAAAGATTGTAAAATTATTAAGCGTTCTGGTGTAGTTCGTGTTCTTTGTAAGAAGAACCCAAGACATAAGCAGCGTCAGGGATAAAGTATTTAAGAATTTATAAAATCCTAGCTTTGGATTTTTGATTTGTTTTAATGAGGTACGAATGGCTCGAATAGAAGGTGTGTTATTACCTACAGAGAAGCGTGTAGAAACTGCTTTGACATATTTATATGGCATCGGTTTGCAAACGTCTAAAGATCTTTTACGTGAGACGAAAATTAATCCAGACATACGCGTAAAGGACTTATCACATGAGCAGGTTGCTGCTATTCAAAGGTACATAAATCAAAGCTGCAAGGTTGAGGGTGAGCTTCGTAAGGAGATCACATTGAGCATCAAACGCTTGCAAGAAATTGGTTCATATCGAGGATGGAGACACAAGAGAAGCCTACCAGCTCGAGGTCAGCGTACTAAAACAAATGCTCGTACGCGTAAAGGTCCTAGAAAGCCTCACAATGTTGTACCGAATAAAAAAGCTGTATCTAAGAAATAGTTAAGTTAGTAAGTGACAAGGATGACGATTAATGGCGTACAAAAAAAGTAAGAAACGTCAGCATAAAAATGTTGATTCAGCGATAGCACATGTAAGATCAACATTCAACAATACGTTGGTTGCTGTGACGACGTTAGATGGAGATGTTTTGGTGCGTGGTAGCGCTGGGCAGATGGGTTATAAAGGTACACGTAAGGGAACTCCTTTTGCTGCTAACCAGATTGGAACAAAGCTTGCTAAAGAATTAATGACAATAGGCGTTAAGACTATAGAAGTGAACTTACAAGGTCCTGGTTCTGGGCGAGACTCTGTAGTAAGGGCATTTCAATCAGCAGGATTAGGCGTTACAACACTGAGAGATGTTACTCCATTGCCTCATAATGGTACGCGTCCTTGTAAAAAACGTAGAGTTTAAAAAACGAGCTTTGAATTAGTAGCGAAGATAAGGAATTTGTATGTCAGCATGTAACAAATGTAGACAAGCAGGAGAAAAGCTTTACCTAAAAGGTTCAAAGTGTCGCACTCCTAAATGTGTTATTGAAAATCGTCCCGTACAGCCTGGTCAGCATGGGAAAAAAATTGGAACAAAAAAAATGTCTGAGTATGGTAAGCAATTACTAGAAAAGCAAAAAGTGAAACTGATGTATGATGTTAAAGAACGTCAGTTCCGTCGGTTTTTTGAGAATGCTTCTCGCCAATCTGGTGTAACTGGTGATAACTTGCTGAGTATTCTTGAGCGTCGCCTGGACAACGTTTTGTTCCGTCTTAAAATGGCAGTTTCTCGAGCTCAAGCCCGTCAAATGGTTGTACATGGGCACATTACCGTCAATGGAAAACGTGTTGATAGACCATCTTACTTAGTTTCTCAGAATGATGCTATTGGGCTTTGCGAGAGCGTTTTGAAAAGCAAAGTATTCGTTGAAAATGTTGTTGATAAGCGTTTGAATTCTGGTATTAAGGTTCCTGAGTGGCTTGAGCTACAAAAGCAAGAACGTAAGGGACTTGTTCTGCGTTTGCCGGTTAGATCAGATATCACAGCGCCAATTGAAGAACACTTGATTGTTGAATTGTATTCTAAATAATAGCTGGTGTTAGGTAGAGAACGATGAATTATAGGCCGTTAATACTTCCAAAATTAAGTTGGAATGTTGATACATTGTCAGAGAGATACGGAGAGTTAATAGTTAAGCCGCTTGGTCCTGGTTTTGGAATTACTCTGGGAAATGCATTGCGACGTGTCATGTTATCTTCGATAGAAGGTTCAGCCGTTACATCTGTTATTATTAAGGGCGTGAATAACGAGTTTTCATCGCTCAAAGGCGTGATGGAAGATACATTACACTTAATTTTGAATATTAAGGGCATTGTTATCAAGAATACGACGGGCTTGCCAGGAAAAATGCAGCTAAAGGTAAAAGGCGAAGGCATTGCTCGTGGAAGTGACATTATCTGTGATGAGCACTTAGAGGTCATCAATAAAGACCTTGTGCTTGCTCATTTAGCAGTTGATGGTGAATTGGAGATAGAGTTTTTTGTGGAAGCTGGTAGGGGGTATAAGACTGCACAGTGGCCACAGGGTGAGTCTTTACAAGAAGATTCACGAATTTATCTTGATGCAATGTTTTGCCCAGTTAAGCGTGTTGAATACCATGTTGAGAAAACGCGTGTGGGGCAAGAAATTGATTATGATAAACTTATCATAAGCATTCACACCAATGGTGCTGTAAAGCCTGAAGATGTTGTTCACTATGGGACCTCTGTTTTGAGAACTCAATTAGAACATTTCTTGACGGTTAAAGAAATTGCATTTAATGAAATTTCAAAAGCAAGCGAAGAGAATGCTGAAAGTGAAGGCGTTAGAGAAGGGGAAAGTCCAACCAAGGGGTTGCCGGTTGACCTGTTCTTAAAGCCAATAAATGATCTTGAATTTTCTGTTCGAGCTCACAATTGTTTAATTGGGGCTGGTATCAAGCGTGTTTATGATTTGGTAAATCTTACAGAAGACGAAATTCTTAAGATCAAAAACTTTGGCCGTAAGTCGCTGAGAGAAGTAAAAGAAATACTTTCTGCATTTGGGCTTCATTTGGGAATGAATGTCAAAGAATTGGATCTTAAAAAAGCCATTAAAGAACAGGAAGGTAATATCAAATCATGAGTCACCATCAAGCTGGAAAAAGAAAATTAAATTTAAAGTCCTCTCATCGTAGAGCTTTTATGCGTAATCAGGTTATTCACCTTATTAACTATGGTGTCTTGCAAACAACCAAGCCACGTGTTAAGGCTGTTCAGCAAATGGCTGAGAAGATTGTAACCATTGCTCGTAAAGGGAATGACTTTAACACAATTCGTCGAGTAAGGCAGTTGCTTCCTTATGATCAAAAAGCGGTTCAGAAGCTTATTAAAGAAATAGCTCCTCGCTATGTTGATAGACCCGGCGGGTATACTCGGACAATACCATTAGGGCGACGAATGAGCGATACTGCTCCTATTGCGCGCCTTGAATGGGTGTAATATGAGATAGATTAAAAAAATTAAAAACCCCCGTAGAAAATACGGGGGTTTTTAATTGCTGCGTTCTATGTGAAAGAAAAAAAAGTTTATAAGTTGTCCCACACACCTGCAAAGCGTTTCTTCAATGCATTGCAGCCGCTTTCAAGCGACTCTTTTGCCTGTGTAACATACTCCACTATTTTTGTATCAATGTCTGGATTACTTGTAAGAAAGTCTTGCCACTCTTGGCAGGCGGACTCAGCGTTTTGTTTATAGCTAGATAACAAAGCAATCAGTTTTTCTGTCGGCTCTTGTGCAAAAGACATTCCTCTCATTTCTCGTGCTATGTCCACGAGTAAATCTGAGCATGATCTCATTTTTTCATTTAAATTGTGTTCTTTGATGTACGAGTAGTAGGCGAGTTGAGCATCGGACGGAAGCCCTTTCTTGTCGCCCTTTTTAACACTTGTTTTCTTTGGTTTTGGGTTTTTTTCACCCTTTGCAGCCAAAATATTGGATGGGGTTAGTAGTGTGACGAGCGCAAAAAAACAGCAAGAAGTTAGTAGGCTTTTTTTCATTGTTTCTCCTTGTTTCCTTTTTAGTGAAATGGATATAACTCAATTGTATTAGGTTGTACAAAAAAAGTTTTGGAAGGCAAGAGAAAAAAACACAATGTATTTTTTAGTTTTAAAAATAGCATTCTCAATTTGTTTGTTATAGTCGTATTGGGGACATGTTGGGGTCATTTTTTTAGCAAACATAATTAAATGTTGCAATTGTTTGAATGACTTGAGTACTCTTATACTCGTGTGACAAGCATTTAAAAAAAATAATTAAGACGTGCAAGTGTTATAAATACAATGGATGAGACGGTTAGAGGGTGTAAAGTTTTTCAGTCAGGATGTAAGGTTGCAATAGTCGGAGCAGGCTTTGTGGGCAGTACTGCAGCATATGCTCTGATGATTGGGGGCACCGTTTCAGAAATTGTCTTGATTGATGTTGAAAAACAAAAAGCTCAAGGACACGCTCTTGATTTACAGCATTGTATGCAATTTACCAAGTCTGTTTCAATTTGTGCTGGTAGTTCTTATGAACTCATAAAGGACGCGAGCATTGTTATCGTCGCCGCAGGCGTTGCCCAAGCACCGGGTCAGAGTCGTTCAGCGCTACTTGAGCAAAATGTATCTATATTCAAAGATGTTATTCCTAAGATTGTCGCGCATAACAAAGATTGTATTTTGTTAATTGTGACAAATCCGCTTGATGTATTGACCTATGTTGCTCATAAACTTTCTGGGTTTGATGCATGTCGTGTGTTTGGAACAGGTACGGTCCTTGACTCAGCTCGTCTTCGTTATTCATTGGGTGAGCATTTTAATGTGAGTCCCAAAGATGTTATAGCCTATGTTTTGGGTGAGCATGGCGATTCTGAGTTTGTTTGGGAAAGTGCAGCAAATATTGCAGGAATTGGCTTGCATCAGTTTGAGGGCTACCAACCAGCGCTAATGAAAAAAATTTATGATCATACAAAACGTGCAGCCTATGAGGTTATTGAAGCAAAGGGGGCTACGTATTATGCGATTGCATTGGTGATTGCAAAGATTGTTAGAGCTCTCTTGCTTGACCAGTTGCGTGTATTTACCGTGTCAACGTTAATCAATAATGTTTATGGGCAGTCGGGTGTTTGTTTGAGTGTTCCAACTATTATCCGCGCTGGAGGTGTTTGCCAGCAGCTGCCTTTGCAGTTGAGCCAAAATGAGCAAGTATTGTTTTCTAAGTCGGCTCAAAAGATAAGGGAAGGAATTGAGCAAGCAATGAAGTTATTATAATAGTGAAGCGTGTATTGATTGGGAGTTTGAGAAATATTGATGAAAAAAATATTCAATATCTTTACAAAAAGTTTTTAGGTTACTAGAATCGAACATAAAATAATGCTACATGGTAAAAAAATTAGATGTGGTATGGGCCTCATCTAGATTCAAAAAGTGAGAGAGGTACAAGTCTGTGAGAGGAAGGAGAGCAATGAGGAACATTCTTCGCTTGTCAACATTTCTATCTGTGCTTTTTATTGTTGGGTTGGGTCAGTCGCTTTTTTCAAATATAACCTTTGGTAGTCGTGAGTCTGCCATTAAGGTTCAATCGGGTACTACATTTAATATTTCATCTGACAATTTGTGCGTTGACGGTACTATTGATGCTGCTAACGATGCAAGTATTACAGGCAAGGAATTTGCTTTCAAAGATGGTCGTTTGCGCAATAAGAATGTTGAACTCTGCATGACCGCACTGTATGATCCAACAGGAACAGACATCATAACGCTTCCCGGCAAGGCTCACTGTGACGTAACACCTGGCACCGTGATTCAGGCAATGGTAGTTGAAGGTGTTGATAATGAGCTCGAGGGACAGCCTCGTTTTAGTGGGCCGATTACTCTTGCCAACGACAAAACAGAGCTTTCAATCGGTATTCAAAACAAACTGAATAATGATATTGAGCTTAATGGCGGTAAATTGATTTTAATTGATAACCTTGGCCTTGTTGATGATGTTAAAATCAATGGTCCTGGTATTGTTGACTTAAATCAGCGTCAACTTTCACTTGGTAGCGTATATACCACACCGTGGGGAGGAGAACTATTTTTTGATAATGCAACTGACCTCGTGCTAACGGGTAACACGGTACTGACAGGGACCTGGACATTTACAGGTAAAACCGTTCTTAATGGTAACGGCTCAGTGCTTGATATGTCCGGTGGAGGTAAAATTATTGTTAAAGCTGGTGCAACGTTGTGCATGAACGACATTCACGTTACTGGTCTTGCAGATGCAGCTGGCAAAGGCATGATTGTATTTGAAGACAAAACAAGTCAGCTTCGTATAGCGAATGCATCGTTCAAACTTGATGGTGATATGAGCTGGACCACCGGCGGCATGTATGTTGTTGGGCCTGCAACATTGATGCTTGGCAACTATGACTGGACTTTTGATACCATGGCTTCACTCACCGTAGACGGTGTACCATTGTGGCTTGATACGCTGTGTGCTGATTGCGCAGTTGGGTCAGGTCAATTGTTTGTTAATCTCCCATTGTTTGCAAATGGCTTATGGCAGCCAGATAATGTTACTGCAAATATTGCGGCCGGATACCTTTCATTAATTGATTGCGCAACAATTAAAGATACCATCAGCAAAGAGGAAGCCCGCTTTGACCAAAGTCTGTGCGAGTTGCTTAGTGGTTGCTTGACTGACAGTCTTAAGCTCAACTGTGGGATCTGTCTTTGTTCACATGATACCATTAGAATTTGTGGGGATGTTGAAATTGACGGTCAAGGTAATGAGCTTTGCTTCCTATGTGGTGCAGACAATGCACAGCTTATTGTTGAAGCAGGTAACACGCTCACACTTAAAAATATTGCATTAAACAACATTGGCCAAAATACCCTTGATATTCGCGATGGTGCATTGCTTAACATCGACGAAGATGTTTCATTTTGCCTGTGCGAAAACGTTACCTTCTCACAAGGTGCTATTCAGGTACTTAACTCGGCGGCTGGTTCAAACATTTTCACTATTAAAGGTGACAAGTGCAAACGAGTTTTTGATGTACGCCCACTTGTGCCATTGCTTCCATCAGGCGTTGCAAACCAATTGCTTTTCTTGGGCACTAACACCCTCAAGCTTGAAAATGCTGGTATTGGTGGCTTTGCATCAATAAGCCATATTAATGGTCCGGTCATTGTTGGTGCCATTGCGCTTTCATGCCAAGCATGCGCATTTATTGATGTCGATACAGGTATGAACTTCTTTATTGAAGATGGCCGCAACGAAATGATTTTTGAGCAAGATGGTTTGATTATGTCTGGTAACATTTCATTTGGTGACTTCCCAGATAATGAATTGTCAATGCGCTTCTTGCTTATTGATCCAATTGATCCAAACAACCCTCGCCGTGTTGGCGTAAAACCGGGTAACCCATTTGTAGAGTTTACTGGTGATCCTGGAGTATTTGTGTTCTCACTTGACGGTCGTGCTCATCTGATTTTTGAAGACTTTTCAGTAACGACACGCCTTAGCAATGCAAATGGTATTGTGGTTGATGACAACTCGCTGCTTACAGCCAAGAAACTTGAAATTCTTGATAATCCAATTAAACAAGCATCTGGATTGTTCAGATTTGAAGCGATTGAAATAGCTGGTGCAAAAATTGACCCATCATTTGTTCGTAGCCCAGTAAGTGTGAGAAGTGCACTCAGATCAGAAGGTATCAAGTTAACAGCGCTGCACATTGCTCGTCAAAAAGAAAAAGAGCAGTTCTTAGCTTCACAGGCAGCAGCGATTGCAGCACTTGAACAAAATGGTGGACGTCCAAATAAACCAAACAAGCCAAGCAATAATAATAAACCGCAAAAACCAGCGACAGCTAAACCATTAGCACCACGTCAAGATAAGCCAGAAGCGCCGGGCTCTCGTCCAGAGCAGCCTCCACGTCCACCACAAAAGCCTGATCGCCCAGAAGCTCCGGGTCGCCCAGATCGTCCAAGTTCATCAGACAATGACCGTCCATCACGACCTACTCAAGTTCAAAACGGTGGAGGTAGTTCATCAAATGGACGTCGCCGTCGTAGTGAGCGTAGCTTGAATGATACAACTCGCGCAATGGGAATCCCAAGTCAGTGGGCAAGGAAACGTGGAGATCTTGAAGATCCAGAGGATTTCTTCGTACCAGAAATATTTGACGAAATTATTGAAGGTAACCAAGGTGGTACTCTTCTTCTTAATCCTGCTGAAAATGAACCGCTTAAAGGTGCTCTTGATGTGAGAAATAATGCTCGTATTGAGGAAGCATATACAGATCCCGACCAACCGTTTCATGTAGTTTTGAGTAATGAGTCAGAGTTAGAGCAAAGTAATTCTGGAGATATTGATCTCGAGCCTACACAGATAATCAGTGTGATCGGTAAACAGAATGTGGTAGAAGTTTGCCGTGACTTCAGAGTTAACCAGGGTAACTTGCTTCTCTCTGGTGATGCGGAATGTATTATTCGCTTTGCAAATAACGGAACACATAAACCTCGCTTTATTTTCTCTGCAGGTATGACACAAAACATAGGAGAGCAAGGCAAACTGATTTTTGAAGGTGATGGGTATGTTGTTTGCGAGGATGGTGTAACATTCCAGTTCCTTGGACAACCTGAGATTAACCCTGAAACAGGTAGAGCGCAAACCGAAGCTCGTCCATCTATAATCATCAGAGATGATGCTAAGTTTGTTCCAGCGGCAAAGAACGCCAAAATTGCTATTCAAGGTGTGGGTAATGTTAGCGTTGAAGATCGTGCAATGATCAAATTTGATAAGGCAGGTAGCAAACTACGTTTGGGTTCTTCAACCGAAAAAGTTGATGACGTTGACTCAAACAAGCTCAATGACATTATGTTGAATTTGATTGATGGTGTTGTTTGGGTTGAATCAGATGATTCATCAAATCGAGCATGTATTAGCCTTGAGTACGGAACATTTGATATCAATGGTACTGATGGTGGCCGCTTGTTAGTTGGTGACTATGGTACCTTTGCTATAAACGGAGACTGCAACGAAACGTTGAAACAGGGTCGCTTCAATTCATTTGATCTTGGTTGTGGTGGACAGTTGAATATCCGTCAAAATGGCTTGCTGCTTATTGGTGCCAGCAAAGAAGATCCTAAGCAAAAACTAACTGGCAAAACCTGCTATGACTTTGAGTTCAGTGGTCAAGTACAAGGTTCAGGTTTAGTTGGTTATCTGCCTGCTCCGTTCTCAGGTACTCCGGGTAAAGAACAAAGTATTCACAAGGGTGGTTTACTCGGTCGCCTCATTGGTCTTAACGAGATGTTTGTTCGTCGTATAAAAGAAGCAGATAAACTTTCAAGTGAAAGTATTGTCAGAAACTTGGTACAAAGTCGTCCAGGCCTGTCTGTCTCAACGGTATTTGTTGATGAAGACGGTGCTGTAATGTTGAGAACAAAGAATGGTACAACTGTTCCACTTGTTAATCCTGCAAACAATAACCCAATTACATTGGTATCAGACAGTTCAACAACCGGACAAGCAACTGGAACGGATGGCTTTAATGCGGTGACGATTGACATTAATGGCAATATTAAAGTTAATGACTAAGCTTTTAAAAAATAAGGAGAGAGTACGATGAACGCATTTATTTTAGGAATGCTTGCCTCATTGCTCTTGTGTTGCAATGTGGAGCAGGCAAATGCCAACGCTCATGATGCCATGAGCGTTGCTAAAGAGCACGAAAAGGCTTTGGTAAAGCAGAAAAAAAATGCACAACGCGAAATGGAAAAAGCAAAAAAGACGACTGAAAAAGCACGCAAAAAGGAAATGAAGCGTGCGATGGAAGACAAGAAAAAACGCGTTGAAATGAAAAAGGCTGAGGACAAGAAAATTCGCAACAAGATGAAAAAGAAAGCCAAAAAAGATCGTGCTGCCAAAGAAGCTGATAAAAATCGTGTAGAGTACGAACGCCTTCGTGAAATGGATGGGCTTAAACAGGAAGAGAAAAAACAGCGTGCTCTGCAGGGACGTGATGAACGCGACATGCTTATGAGCAATTGGGAAACTCATCGTGATAAAGTTGTCCTGCAAGAAAAAGAAAAAGGTAAGTATGCCTATCTTTATAAATCACCAGCATGGCCTATGCATGCACTCTTCTGGGAAAATAAAGCGTTTTTAAATGTGCAGTTTGACTACACCTACGCAACAGATGCTTATGGCTCTTGCCGTGGCGGTAGTGGGCATGATGTCTCAACACTTGAGTTTGGTCAGTGCCCAATCAAGCTCAAAGACATTTCTCTTGCCAGCAGGCTGCTTAAAGATGGGAAAGTTAATCCAGAGGCATGTAACTTGGTTGTTGCAAACTTTCTGAAAGCGTTTGCGGATGAAACTTTGCGTTTTAATGGTAAGCAAGAGTCGATGAGTGTGTCGTTTGACTTTGCTCGTTACCTGCGTGGTCGTGATGTGGCCGTGGGTGTGCATGTGCCAATTGTGTACAAAAAGAATCGTCTTGAAATTGGTTTGCCAGTCAGTGGTCGTGAGCTTGAGTTTAATAGTTTCTTGGGATTGGGCAATGATCCGACAGCAACCTTAAATAACATTCCAATAGTTACTATACAGTCTCAATCAGGCCAGGCGATAGTTGTTCCTGCGAATACTGCTCTCAAACAACTTGTTAATCCAAATGTCTTGCAAGCTTTTAACGATTACATGATCGAAAAAATCTTGAAAGGCAAAGGCATTGAACACGTTGGTGGTTCATCTGGTGGTATTGGAGACATTGAGCTGTTTGGTAACATCCAACTCAGACCATGGTGGGCCGATAAAGTGATTTTTGGCTTACGTGTAGCAGTACCGACAGGCAAAGAAGCCGATCTGCACAGACTCTGGTCACCAGAGCTTGGCTGCGGTGGATTTACCACGGTTGGTGCCTACATGTCGGCACTGGTTAGCTATAAAAAGTTCCTGAATCCACATGTATTGATTGAAGGACGCTTTAGCAACTCAGCAAACGTTAAACGCCGTGTACCTCGCCGTGTTGTAACGCCTGACAGTGCTGTCGCAACCGAAGATCTTGGCCATGACTTGATTTCTCTTGGTGGTTTTGTCAAATACAAAACAGATCCTCTTAGTGATGCTAACAAGTTTGATGAATTTGATGCGACAGTTAATGGCTTTGGTGACAAGATTAACAAAATTCGCATGACCAAGGGTGCAGAATTTGAGTTCCGCCTCGGTAACATGATGGAAGCGTTCTTGCTTCGTCGTGGCTTTATGGACGTGTACTACAACTTTAGAGCCAAAGCTCAAGATGAAGTACGTCGTTGCCTTGAGCAAGTTGACACAGCTTGCTGTCAGCGCGTTGATGAACTTAACCTGTGCTATGTTTGGGATAACACACAGCGTCTTGAGCATAAGCTTGGTTTTGAGTATGCCTATCAGTTTGATCTGGACGCACGTCTGCGTGTCGGCTTAGAGTATACCTTTGCTGGTAAGAGCGTTCCAAAACTAGTGTTATTCACAACAGCGTTTAACTACTCATTTTAAGTAATAAAAACATGCCGGAAGCGTTTGTATAAAGGCGCTTCCGGTCCACCGTCAGTGCTGGAGAGTTTGTAATGTTGAAAAAGCGTTGTTTCTTCTTGGCTTTATGTTGTGTAGCCGCAGTGGGTTCTTTGCATGCTCGAACGTTGCACAGAGGTCGCGAGTCTGGCTATAACGTTGAGTCAACTTCAACCATGCGCATTGAAAATCGATTACGTGTTAATAGCGGAAGGCTAAGAGTTGGGGAGAAGGCAACGCTTGAAGGTGCAACAGGTGCGATTGTTGAATTTACCAATGGACGTTTTGTTGAAGAAAATCAAGTGGATGTTGAGCTGACGGGTACGCTTGATATTAATGCTAATGAGATTACTGTTGATGGGTCTAACTTCAACCCAGCTTCGGGACGGCCTCGTCAACGCATTCGCTTGAGTGGAAGTGCAAAGCTTGAGGGCCTTTCTGGGCGGTTTGATGAGTCTGTTAGTTTAGCAGATCCTGCCTCAGAACTTGATCTTAACCTTGCAACACCGATCAACACCAACATTAATCTTGCTGGAGGTAAAATTAATCTAACGGGCGATGCGCGCCTTTCTGATGGTCGTATGCCTCGAGGCGATGGTACCATTGATGCGCGTGGTAACAGACTGTCTACCGGGGGTCGAAATTTGACTCTAGGAGATAATCTTACGTTGAGAAATATGTCTGATTGGGACATTAACAGCAAGATTACCGTGACGGGTGAATTGACTTTTACCGGGAATGCAAAAATTAACGGTAATGGTAATGTGCTTGATCTTTCTCAGGGGGGAACGATTAGAATCAGGGCTACAACAACGCTTGCTATGTGTAACATTACGCTTAAAGGCCTTGGTCTTGGAAAACTTATTTTTGAAGATCCAACATCACAACTCTGTTTGTCTGACGCTCATGTGATGTTGAATCGTGACGTGACCTTTACAACCGGCGGTTTCTATATTGAAGGTCCAACAAAAATTATCACGAAAGATAAAATTTTGCGCTTTGATAGTGCAAGTTCTCTGACGGTTGATTGTCTAACGCTTGAATATGATACCGTTTCATTCACCGATAAACAAAATATTCGACCGTTTAATGCAGCGGCTGATCTAAATCAGTTGCATCTAACATTGCTTAATAATGCAACCATTCGCAGGGTAGCTTCTACCTCGGGCCCTGTAGTCATTGTTAATAACTTTATTTTAGAGGGACTGCTTGAATTGCACCCAGATTTCAAGATTTTCTTCTGTGAAACGGCAACGCTTGACGGGGCAACGCATAATGTGTTCTTCTCGTGTGCTAAAGAGCCGCTTATTGTTGTTGATCCGGGCAAGATAGCGACGTTTGAAAATATTGCTTTCAAAGCATTTGCTCCACACCATATTAATGCGGGTGCTAAATTTATCTTTGCAGATAACACTAAAATTGAACTTGGCCAAAATAGTGAACTTGTTACGACATGGACCTTTACCGGGGCATGTGTGCTGAATGGTCGCGGTTTCTGCCTTGACATGAGTAGCACTGCTGCTGCGCTTGTGTTGCAGCAAGATAGAACTAACTTGCTGCTCGAAGATATCATTATTAAAGGTCTTTCTGCCAATAAAATTCGTTGTCTTGATAATAGCAGTAGTGTTTCCTTTAAAAATGTTACGTGGATTCAAGATGATTCAACAACATTCTCATTGGGTACGTTTGCAGTTATTAAGGATTTGGAACTTGTAGGTTCTTCAACGTTTGAATATTCAACGGTTGTTGGAAGTACCATTTTCGCACATGGAAAATTGAAACTCGATTGTGGTATGTCATTTAGCTATGCACCAAAACGTGCACATCGTGACTTAATTTACATGGAAAACAGTAGCGCTGTGCTTGAAATGAAAGGTGCGACGCTTGCATCGACGGTGACTGGTCTACGCTTGACACGAGGAACCCTCATGCTTGATCACAAAAACAATACGATCAATGATGGTGCTGCGAGTGCTTCACAGTCAATAGCTTTTGGTAATGGGTCAGCAAGTGATGATTTGACTGTTAAAGTAATGCCGGGTGCAAATATTAATGTGCTTACTGGACGCCTTGTTTATGATAATACGATTTAAAGAGAGAGAAAAATTAGTTAACGTTTATTTTGCTAGGTAAAAAAGGAGAGAGAATGAGACGTTTTGGCTGCTCAAATAGTCTAAAAAAATGCTTAATCATGGTACTTATTTTGTTGCAAGGCTCAGCGCTATTTTGTGCTGCAAGCAAAAAAAGAGTATGCCGTGATGGAGAGACCATTGAGGGTTTTGTTCCTTTGAATGGGGTTTCTTTGCCATCAAAATCAGATGTCTATTTTAATGTTCCTCTTCCAGTACAAGGAATTGTAGAGTTTGGTGCCGATTGTACTATGCATCTCATGAGTGACCTACATACTGCATCACACATCAATTTTGCTATTGGTCAGAATTGCTCGGACTGTGCTTATATAAATGGGCAAGGATATACATTATTTCTTGGTGGTGATATAAACGTCCCAGCCTCACGTTCATTGCACATAGCTGGTGATTTAACGATTGATGGTAACGGATATACTATTTGTTTTGAGGACTTACTCTCGGAAATTTATGTTCATGAGCATTGCACACTTACTTTACGCAACCTTATTTTAAGGGGTTGGGATGGCAATTGCCAGCTTGCAGGACAAGGCCGTGTAGTATTGCAGGATTGTGAAATTGACTTGTCACCTGAAATGGTAGCTGAATATGAGGGTGATGGAGAAGTTGAAGTACGTAGCTTGGTGTCAGTACAAGGTGGCGGCAAGTTAGTCTTTGGTGGTAGAAGTTCTTTAAAAATAGATTCATTTTCTACTTTGTGGATGGATTCGGATACAACACTTCATTGGAAGAATCAAACTCGAACTGGGCTTGTAATGGTTGATGAAACATCCCGTATTTTCTTAAACGGTGGAAATATTCATGCAGATGCTAAAGGAGAGAACAAAGGGCTTCAACTGACTAAAGGAACATTGCTTTTAGATAATAGATGTATGATTCAAAATGACGGTAATACATCTGCTACAAGAAGTTTTCAACTTGGTGATGGAAGAAATACAGCTAATGATGTTGATGTAAAAGTTCTTGCTGGGGCGCTTGTTGAGGTTGATGGCTACATGGACTTTAATCCGGCTCGGTAGTGTTTTGCAAGGTATATAAACGTTTTAAAGGAGAGTAGAAAATGAGATGTTACAAGAAGATTGTGTGCTTAATGCTTTTGGCAGCCAGTGGCATTGAGCATCATCTTGCGGGGGCAAAGCTAGATTTTGCAAGTCGTAGCTCGTCCATATTGCTAGGTAGTAATGGAAAGCAGTCTGTTTTGCGTGTTGGCGATCAGAATAAAGTACGTGGTTGGGAGCAAGAATCAATTGTACGAGCATCTGATCGAGGCCTTACTATTAGCAGAAGTCCTGGAGGGGCTCAAGTTTACGATCAAAATAGTGCACCAGCCTCAGTGAATGATGAGTGGCACGTGCTAAGAGACTGGCAAATGGATCGTGCCTTTACTACAACCGATCCAGAACTTGTTTTACAAAACAGTGCTGCAATAGCTGCGCTTGCGCAGTGTTGCAAAAATAATAGTAATGCAATTGTAAAAAATGACGCGGATATTGCAAGTAACGCTTCTGACATCATTACCAATGCGGTTAATATCGCATCAAATGCAACAAGTATTGCAAGTAACGCAATGGACATATCTGATAATCTTAAAGCAATTAGAAACAACAGTAATGCGCTTCTTGCATGTTGCAGAAATAATAGTAATGCAATTTTGGCTATTAATGCTGATCTGTCACAGGGTGTAGAGGACAACAGTAATGCCATTATTAAGCTTGAACAAGATGTAACCAACAATAGCAATGCTTTGATTGCAAAGTGTGACGAAATTGAAGCGAATAGCAATGCGATTTTGGTTAACGTTCAAAATATCACGAATAACAGTAATGTTATCGTAGTTAATGTTCAAAATATAACAAATAATAGCAACACTATTGTTAAAAATTCTCAAAATATAATAAATAACAGTAATGCTATTGTTGTCAAATGTGAAGAGATCGAAGCAAATAGCAACGCGATTATTAAGCATGATCAAGATATCACAAATAATAGCAATGCCATTATTGCGGTAGTCGAGTGTTGCGAAGACAATAGCGAAGCGATTATTAAGCTTGCACAAGATGTTGAAAATAATAGCAACGCGATCTTGAAGAATGTTCAGGATATCACCAACAACAGTAACACGCTGTTGGCATGTTGCCGTGATAATAGCAATGCGATCATCAAGTTGACGAATGATGTCGAAAATAACAGCAACGCGATCTTGAAGAATGTTCAGGATATCACCAACAACAGTAACACACTGTTGGCATGCTGTCGTGATAATAGCAATGCGATTATCAAGTTGACGGATGATGTTGAAAATAACAGCAACGCGATCTTGAAGAATGTTCAGGATATCACCAATAACAGTAATACCTTGTTGGCATGTTGCCGCGATAACAGCAATGCGATTATCAAGTTGACGGATGATGTTGAGAACAACAGCAACGCGATCTTGAAGAATGTTCAGGATATCACCAACAACAGCAACACATTGTTGGCATGCTGCCGTGATAACAGCAACGCGATTATCAAGTTGACACAAGATGTTGAAAACAACAGCAATGCGATATTGAAGAACGTTGAGGATATTAAAAATAACAGTAACACGCTGTTGGCATGCTGCCGTGATAACAGCAATGCGATTATCAAGTTGACACAAGATGTTGAAAACAACAGCAATGCGATATTGAAGAACGTTGAGGATATTAAAAATAACAGTAACACCTTGTTGGCTTGCTGCCGTGACAACAGCAATGCGATTATCAAGCTGACACAAGATGTTGAAAATAACAGCAACGCGATCTTGAAGAATGTTCAAGATATCACCAACAACAGTAACACTTTGTTGGCATGCTGCCGTGATAACAGTAATGCGATTATCAAGTTGACACAGGATGTTGAAAACAACAGCAATGCGATCTTGAAGAATGTTCAAGATATCACCAACAACAGTAACACTTTGTTGGCATGCTGCCGTGATAACAGCAACGCAATTATCAAGCTGACGAATGATGTTGAAAACAACAGCAACGCGATCTTGAAGAACGTTCAGGATATCACCAACAACAGCAACACATTGTTGGCATGCTGCCGTGATAACAGCAACGCAATTATTAAACATGACCAAGATATCACCAACAATAGTAATGCGATCATTGCATTGGTAGAGTGTTGTGAAGATAATAGCGAAGCGATTCTCAAGCTTGTTGAAGATGTTAAGAATAACAGTAACACCTTGTTGGCTTGCTGCCGAGATAATAGCAACGCGATTATCAAACATGATCAAGACATAACAAACAACAGTAATGCGATTGTTAAGAACGTTCAGGATATCACCAACAACAGTAATACCTTGTTGGCTTGTTGCCGCGATAACAGTAATGCAATTGTTAAGTTGACGCAAGATGTTGAAAATAACAGCAACGCGATCCTGAAGAAGTGTCAAGATATCGAAAATAACAGCAATGCAATATTGAAGAATGTTGAAGATATTAGACACAACAGTGATGCAATTGTAAGTATTATGATTAACAATGAGTTGATCATACATAACAGTAACGCAATTGTTGTACTTGCCGAGTGTTGTGAGGACAACAGCAATGCAATCATTAAACATGAGCAAGACATTAAGAACAACAGTAACACCTTGTTGGCCTGCTGCCGTAACAACAGTAATGCGATTATTAAGCACGAACAGGATATAAAAAACAACAGTAATGCAATTATTGCAGTGGTTGAGTGTTGCAAAGACAATAGTGAGGCGATCCTGAAATTGGTACAAGATGTTACAAACAACAGTAACACGTTGTTGGCCTGCTGCCGCGATAACAGCAATGCGATTATCAAATTGACGCAAGATGTTGAAAACAACAGCAACGCGATTCTGAAAAACGTTGAAGATATCAAGAATAACAGCAATACGCTGTTGGCATGTTGCCGAGACAATAGCAATGCGATCATCAGACACGATAAACAGCTAAATACCATTGATCATGGCCCAGAAAAAGTGTTTATCAAGCACAACACGCATCAAATCAACTTTGATCTGCATATTTCCTGTACACACTGCATGGTGATTGAACCAGAATGTCCAAAATCACCAAGTGATTTTGCAGCTGACGGGCAAAAGGCAGTCACTCGAAACGGTTACGCTTGTAACACGACTGTTACTATTAATGGTAATGGCCAGGCAATTAACCTTGCAAGCAAATGTGATGACATTATTCAGGTAGCAGATGGTGTACAAGTTATTTTTGAAAACGTTGTGTTCAGACACTACCATGACCGTGTTTTTCAGCTTGGCGAAGGATCTGAAGTTGTCTTTGGTAACTGCACACGTCTTGAACTTGATGAAATGCAGAGCATGGAGATGGATTGGAAGTTTGACGGAGATACACAAATCCGTGGTTATGACAATATCTTGATGCTGGGTGAGTACAACATAAGAGTATTGCCAAGTGCAGAGCTGACGATGCACAACTTGTGGTTGTCAGGCATGCAGGATAACAATGTACGTTGCGAACATGACGATTCAAGCATTATTTACAAAGATTGCGACTTGTGGTTATCAGCAGACTACAGCTTTACAAAAGGCTCAATGCTGTTTGTCCAAGATGTAGTTTTACGCGGAACACATTGGTTTAACTACATGACAGACTTGACATCAACCATTAGCGGATGCTCAAGCTTGACCTTTGATAAGGGCGTTGTGTTTAACTATGAACCGCCTATTGCGAACAGAGACCTGATTGCAATGCAAGACATTACAGCAGTCTTAAAATGGGATGGCTGTGATATTTACTCAACACCAACTGGCTGGCGCCTAACCGTGGGTACGTTGTGTGTTGATCATATCAACAGACTCTTTGGTAGCGGTTCAAGCTTGTCACAAGCCATAGCGTTTGGTAATTGTGTCAATCAAGTAGTACTTGACGATCTTAATGTACAAGTGTTGCCTGGTGGATCAATTGATCTTCAATCAGGTGTGCTTGACTACGCAAACTTAGATACATAAACGCAAAAGCCTGAAGAGGAGGGAATCATCCCTCCTCTTCAGAATATGAGATGGTGTAAGAGCTTCGTTACGAGCGTTACGTAGAGGTGTCTACGCATTTTTTAAAAAAAGAGGAAGGATGGGTGTGACTATACCTGCAAAACGTGCAATAAAAGTTTTATTGGCGATAGCTTGTACACTGTCAAGTAGTCTCTTTGCAGCAGTTGAATTTGGGAGCTTAGCGTCTGCTATTAATGTTAGACGCAGCGCACAGCTGCAGTCTTTTGCGAATCCATTTTTGGTGCGAGAGGGGAGTGTCAATGCACTTGAGAGTGGCGTAGTTTCAGGTCCCAAACTTATGTTTGATGGAGGTATTTTCGCCGATAATAACAGTAGTGCAGAATTTACTGGTGATCTGGCGTTCACTCAAAATAATGTTATTGAAGTTTTTGACTCAGCATCAAATGTAACTATTGTTGATCAAACAACTATTGATAGAAACATTATTTTAAATGACGGGACGTTGCGTCTTGATAATAAATTAAGTCTTGCCGATGGTGTTACTATTGGTGCTTCTGGTCGTGTGCAGCTTAATGGTCATAGGCTAGAATTTGGAGGAAGAGATTTAGGTTTGACGAGCTCAATCGTCTGGGAAAATGCAGATGATTTGGTCATGCATAGCAATATTGCTTTGACGGGGTTGTGGACGTTTACCGGCCCAGCCCACATTATCGGAAATGGCAATTGCCTTGACCTGACCAGTGGTGGGACGCTGTGGATACGCAGTAATACCGATGTATGGTTGAGCGATATTAAAATTCGCGGCTTGGGAACGGGGTTTATTGTTTTTGAAAATAAAACGTCTCGTTTGTATCTTTCGCAGGTTGAAGTAGAACTTGATTCATCGTTTACGGTAACAACCGGTGGTATTTACGCAAAAGGTCCTGCTAATATCGTAACAAAAAATCACTTCTTAGCGTTTGATCAGAGTGGATCGTTAACCGTTGATGGGATACGCCTTACTTATGACACGTTGACGTTTGATGACCGTTCAAATATAGTGCCGCTCGACGCTGGGCAAGATCCAGGTGGGGTCAACTTAGCACTTGTAAATAATGGCGTTATCACAAACAACAATGTGGCACAGGCAAGTCAGCTTGCTATTCAAAACAGTAATGCAATTCTTGTTAAATGCCAAGAGATTGAAAATAACAGTAATGCAATTCTCGCGATTAGCTCTGGCGGGGTCCAGCTTGCAATAGAAAACAGTAATGCGATTGTTGCAAAGTGCCAGGACATAGAAAATAACAGCAATGCAATTCTGAAGAACGTTCAGAATATAACGAATAACAGCAACACGATTTTGGTTAATGTTCAAAATATAACTAACAATAGCAATACGTTGATCAAGAAATGTCAGGACATTGAAAACAACAGCAATGCAATTTTAAAGAATGTTCAAGATATAACGAATAACAGTAACACCTTGTTGGCGTGTTGCCGAGACAACAGTAACGCAATTATCAAATTAACGAATGATGTTGAAAATAACAGCAATGCGATTTTGAAGAATGTTCAGGACATAACAAATAACAGCAACACGCTTCTTGCATGCTGCCGAGACAATAGCAACGCGATTATCAAGCATGACCAAGATATAACAAATAATAGTAATGCGATTATTGCACTTGATGTGGCAAGTGGTGGTGCTGCCGAACTTGCAGAGCAGAATAGCAATGCCATCCTTGCAAAATGTCTTGAAATAGAGGCCAACAGCAACGCAATCTTGAAGAACGTTCAAGACATAACAAACAATAGTAATACGTTGTTAGCCTGTTGCCGAGATAACAGCAACGCAATTATCAAGTTGACGCAGGATGTTGAAAACAACAGCAACGCGATTTTGAAGAATGTTCAGGACATAACAAATAACAGCAACACGCTTCTTGCATGCTGTCGTGACAACAGTAATGCTATTCTTGCCCTGAGTGCTGGTCTTACTGATGGGGTGACGAATAATAGTAATGCGATTATTAAGCTTGTTCAGGATGTGACGAACAATAGTAATACGCTGTTGGCGTGTTGCCGAGACAACAGTAACGCAATTATCAAATTAACGAATGATGTTGAAAATAACAGCAATGCGATTTTGAAGAATGTTCAGGACATAACGAACAATAGCAATACGTTGCTTGCCTGCTGCCGAGACAACAGCAACGCAATTATCAAACATGACCAAGATATAACAAACAACAGTAATGCTATTGTTGCACTTGATCAAGGCCTTTCTCAGGCAATCGAAAACAACAGTAATGCGATTATTAAGCTTGTTCAGGATGTGACGAACAACAGTAACACGCTGTTGGCATGTTGCCGTGATAATAGCAATGCAATTATCAAATTAACGAATGATGTTGAAAATAACAGCAATGCGATTTTGAAGAATGTTCAGGACATAACGAACAATAGCAATACGTTGCTTGCCTGCTGCCGAGACAACAGCAACGCAATTATCAAATTAACGAATGATGTTGAAAACAACAGCAATGCGATTTTGAAGAATGTTCAAGACATAACGAACAATAGCAATGCATTGCTTGCTTGTTGCCGCAACAATAGCAATGCGATTATCAAGATTGTTCAAGATGTTAAAAACAACAGCAATGGAATATTGGCAAATGAAGCTGACATTATGAAGAACGCAGCAGACATTTTGACCAACGCCGTCAACATCGCAACGAATGCAACAAACATAGCTGCGAATGCCGTTGATATAACCAATAATGCTATGGATATTGCTTCCAATGTTGACAACATCAGGCACAATAGCGATGCAATTATTGGTAAATGTCAGGATATTGAAAATAATAGCAATGCAATATTGGCAATAGGTGATTGTTGCATAAACAACAGTCAGCGTATTACTAATAACAGCAATGCAATTATCAAAAAATGTGAAGAGATTAAACAGAATAGTAACGCAATATTAGCCAATGAGGCTGATATTATGAAGAATTCAGCCGATATTTTGACCAACGCAGTCAATATTGCAACGAATGCAACAAACATAGCTGCAAATGCTGTTGATATAACCAATAATGCTATGGATATTGCTTCCAACGCCGACAACATCAGGCACAATAGCGATGCAATTATTGGTAAATGTCAGGATATTGAGAATAATAGCAACGCGATATTGGCGATAGGTGATTGCTGTGAACAAAATAGTGGCGCGATTATTAAACTGACGCAAGATGTTGAAAATAATAGCAATGCAATACTGGCAAAGTGCTTAGAAATTGAAGCTAACAGTAACGCAATCTTGAAAAACGTCCAGGATATTACTAATAATAGCAATACCTTGCTAGCCTGCTGTCGTGATAATAGCAACGCAATTATCAAACATGATCAGGATATAACAAATAACAGTAATGCAATTGTTGTGCTTGCCGAGTGCTGTGAAGACAACAGTGAGGCAATTCTCAAGTTGACTCAAGACGTTGCCAACAACAGTAACACGCTGTTGGCTTGCTGTCGTGATAATAGTAATGCAATTATCAAGCATGATCAGGATATAACAAACAATAGTAATGCGATTGTTGTGCTTGCCGAATGTTGTGAAGACAATAGTGAGGCAATCCTCAAGTTAGTCCAAGATGTCACCAACAACAGCAACACTTTGTTGGCATGCTGCCGTGATAATAGCAATGCGATTATCAAGCTAACGGATGATGTTGAAAATAACAGCAACGCGATTTTGAAGAACGTGCAGGATATCACTAACAACAGCAACACCTTGTTGGCATGCTGTCGTGATAACAGCAATGCAATTATCAAGCTGACGAATGATGTTGAAAACAACAGCAACGCGATCTTGAAGAACGTTCAGGATATTACTAACAACAGCAACACCTTGTTGGCATGCTGCCGTGATAACAGCAACGCGATTATCAAATTGACACAAGATGTTGAAAATAACAGCAATGCGATCTTGAAGAACGTGCAGGATATTACTAACAACAGCAACACCTTGTTGGCATGCTGCCGTGATAACAGTAACGCGATTATCAAGTTGACAGAAGATGTTGAGAACAACAGCAACGCGATCTTGAAGAACGTTGAGGACATTAAGAACAACAGTAATACCTTGTTGGCATGTTGCCGCGATAACAGCAATGCGATTATCAAGTTGACACAAGATGTTGAAAACAACAGTAATGCGATCTTGAAGAACGTTGAGGACATTAAGAACAACAGTAACACTTTGTTGGCATGCTGCCGTGATAACAGTAATGCGATTATCAAGTTGACGCAGGATGTTGAAAACAACAGCAATGCGATCTTGAAGAACGTTGAGGACATTAAGAACAACAGCAACACCTTGTTGGCATGTTGCCGTGATAACAGCAATGCGATTATCAAGCTGACACAAGATGTTGAAAACAACAGCAACGCGATCTTGAAGAACGTGCAGGATATCACCAACAACAGTAACACCTTGTTGGCATGCTGCCGTGATAACAGTAATGCGATTATCAAGTTGACACAGGATGTTGAAAACAACAGCAATGCGATCTTGAAGAACGTTCAGGACATCACCAATAATAGTAACGCGATTATTAAACATGATCAGGACATAACCAACAACAGTAATGCGATTATCGTTCTTGCCCAGTGTTGCGAGGACAATAGTGAGGCAATTCTCAAGTTAGTAGAGGATGTGAAGAATAACAGCAATACGCTGTTGGCATGTTGCCGAGACAATAGCAATGCGATCATCAGACACGATAAACAGCTAAATACCATTGATCATGGCCCAGAAAAAGTGTTTATCAAGCACAACACGCATCAAATCAACTTTGATCTGCATATTTCCTGTACACACTGCATGGTGATTGAGCCAGAATGTCTTATAAGAACGGCGAGTGATCTTGTAGCTGATGGGCAAAAGGAAGTTACTCGAAACGGTTGTGGTACTACAGTTATTATTAACGGTAATGGCCAGGCAATTAACCTTGCAAGCAAATGTGATGACATCATTCAGGTAGCAGATGGTGTACAAGTTATTTTTGAAAACGTTGTGTTCAGACACTACCATGACCGTGTTTTTCAGCTTGGCGAAGGATCTGAAGTTGTCTTTGGTAACTGTACACGTCTTGAACTTGATGAAATGCAGAGCATGGAGATGGATTGGAAGTTTGACGGAGATACACAAATCCGTGGTTACGACAATATCTTGATGCTGGGTGAGTACAACATAAGAGTATTGCCAAGTGCAGAGCTGACGATGCACAACTTGTGGTTGTCAGGCATGCAGGATAACAATGTACGTTGCGAACATGACGATTCAAGCATTATTTACAAAGATTGCGACTTGTGGTTATCAGCAGATTACAGCTTTACAAAAGGCTCAATGCTGTTTGTTCAAGATGTAGTTTTACGCGGAACACATTGGTTTAGCTACATGACAGACTTGACATCAACCATTAGCGGATGCTCAAGCTTGACCTTTGATAAAGGTTCCACATTTAATTATGCTCCAAATTCTGGTAGCAGAGATTTGCTTGCAATGCAAGATGCTACAGCAGTCTTAAAATGGGATGGCTGTGATATTCGTTCAACGACAACGGGATTACGATTGACGGTTGGTACCCTATGTATAGATCATCTCAATAACCTCTATGCTGAAGGCTTAGCGCTCAATGAAGCGATAGCGTTTGGTAATGGTGTTGCAGTTGACGATCTCAATATTCAAGTGTTACCTGGTGGCTCGGTTGAGTTACAAACAGGTATGCTTGATTACGCAAACGTTGACTAAAAGGAGAAGAGAGGGACTGCAAAGGTCCCTCCCTTTTTTTATCTTCTTTTCTTTTTTTTACTCTTATATATTCTAAAAAAAAAGGACCAAAAGGAGAGGTGTACCTATGCTATTTTATGGCATCATTTATTTTTTACTATTGTCTTGGGTGCCGTCGATATCAGCGGCGAGCATTTCTGCAAAAACATCGATTAGCTATAATACGTCACAAGTTAGTTTTTCCGCGGGTGACGACGTAACGGGTTTTGTTTACTTCAAAGAGGGGTTTAAGTGTCCGCCATCAGGGGGTTCGATGACTATGTCGCTTGCGGGCATTCCCGTTAATGGAGAAATTGACCTTAATGGTGGTGTTCTTGAACTTAATGATGATTTATTTCTTTCTAGCTCAAGCAAAATAACAGGGTCTGGTCACATTCTTGGAAATGGACACTCAGTTTACTTAGGAAATGATTTAATTATTACTGGGAGCATTACGTTTGAGGGTGCGACCCCTCAGGGAATTGTTATTAATGGAGATGGAAATACGTTGGAGTTACGAAATGAGGGGTTATTACGTTTTCAAGCATCGAATTTAACCGCAACACTTCGAAACATCACTATTAAAAATGCCAATTTAACCTTTGCCGGCGCTGCACCAGGATCCTTTCGGGTTATTGCTGCTGAGATGACCTACGATAATGTAAAAATAATTATGGGGCGACTTACTGGATTTCCTAAAGGCCTTGAGCTTGGTGGCTTTAGGAATACGGTGATACGTAAGCTGACGATTGCCGGTTCTGGCCTAACGTTTGGTAATGATAGCACTAGAGTCCATGTAACGAAAAACTCAGTGCTTGATATTGACCAAGACATTACTTTTAGACTCTCTACGGTTGGAGCACCCTTCACGGTGCCAACATTTGAAGATCGTTCGTCAGTACTGCGCATGAATAATACAACGGCCTTTATACAAGGCTTTTTTGGGCCTGTTGAATTAAAACGTGGAACATTGTTGATTGAAGGTGCTTGGAATACGTTTCATTTTAGCGGATCTGGATCGTCGCCAAATATCACCATAGGCGGGGGGCCTGATCCAGCAGATGATATGGATATTGTTATACGAAATGGAGCATTGTGGCGAATGACAAGAAACATCTTTAGTGCAGCTCCGCGCTTTACCTATAACAATACGACCTAGGAGAAACATATGATTATTTTTATTCTTCTTTGTTTTATAAATATTTCTTGTCTCCAGGCAGCAAGTTTGGATGGACGTACAACACCAACCTATATTGACACGCAAATGACCAGCTTCGCTTCAGGCAATAGTGCTCGAGGCTGGGTGTATTTTCGTAAAGGATTTAAAGTTCCTACAGGAGGTACACTAACACTTGAGCTCAATGTACCGGTTAAGGGTGATATTGACTTGAATGGTGGACGGTTAATTTTGGAGAAAGATTTGTGGCTTGCCTCTGGTGCTCGTATTACCGGCTCTGGTCTAATTGAAGGAATTAACGGCAATACAGTGCCCGACTTACCTCTTTTTGGTCATGATATTTATCGATCAATTCATCTGACATCAAGTCTTTATATTACATCGACTATTTCTTTTGAACTGCCTGATAAAGCGAATCATATCATTATTAATGGGCATGATAATGTGTTGACGATTTCTGAATCTGGAGGATCGATAAATTTGGGTGGTAATTCAAGTACGTTTACGACAACAATTAGGTTTTTAAATGTACGTTTACAAGGTGCTCATACCCATGACCCCACTGGAGCTGCAATGTTTACCGAAACTGGGTCACTACGTAATGGGCTGCGTAGTACGATCCTTTTTGAAAATACCACTATTGATTTTAAGGGCACATTTTCTCTTAGAGCGACAACGAGTATTTTGGGCGATGTTAATTTCATGGCAAGTCGTCAGCGCGGTCCTCATCAAATTATTAAGACTGGTGGTAAAATAACGGTTGATAAACAGGCGTTGTTAATTTTGGGGCCTGATAAAAACTGTGTGTTTGAACTTGAAGTTGGTGAATTTACCTTCCCAACAAAGTCTTCAAGTGTTCGGTTGCAGGGTTGTCAGTTAAAGTCGAAAGTAAATGGTTTAATTTGTCTTAACCCTAGCCGCATATTTTTAGAAGACAGAGTATCTGTTGCTGTTCCTGGAGGTGATGTTGTTATTGGAGAAGGTCCGTCAGCAGGATTTTTTGATGACACTGATCTATTCTTGCTTGGCGCAACGAGTCTGGATATTGTAGGCGATACTCGTTTAGTTTATAACTCGAACCTTTAGGGAGATGGTATGTGTGTGTATGCCTTTTTACTTTTGTTACCGCTCTATTTTTTTTCCACTCAGGCAGTAAGTATTGATGGCACGGTTACTCCGTCGCATGTTACGAGCACGCACCTTTTTTCTAATGCAGATGCTGCTACAGGATTTGTGCGATTTGCCAAAGGATTTAGCCTTAACCCGTCAAGCACGGTGGTGCTCGACTTGGCTGGGGTACCTGTTTCAGGCCCTTTATCATGGGCTGCTTCTACTGCTGAACTTATTTTGCGTGATGATTTGTATCTTGACTCTGATTTAGATCGTTTGCCGGGAGAGCTTACAGGTGGAACGGCAAATATCATTGGAGAGGGGAACACGCTTCATCTGGGAGGAAATGTCCAGTTAGATGGTTTGGGTATTCGCTTGTCTGCTTCGCATGATACAAGTATTACTATCGATGGTCATGGGCACAAGCTTGCGTTTAAAGGGAATATAATTGATTTTAGGCTGGGTGGTATTAGCGCATTAACGCATACATTTCAGTATGGGGTTCATTTTAAAAATATTATTTTGGAAGAATTTGATACGTCATTATCTTTTTTAGGTTTTGTGCCGAAAGTAACGTTTACATTTGAAGATACGGTAATTTTGCCTATCTCAGGATTTTCATTTCTCGTTTTGGGTAATGGAAATACCACTATAATTGGGGATGTTTTGATAGCACTGCGTTCTGTTGGTGCAGGAACAAAGTCTGGGGTTGGTGGTAATCAAGAGAAATTATTGATTAAAGACAATTCCACGCTGAGGCTAGAAGAAAATTTGATATTGAGCCTAAATGGTACAGAAGAGTTTGCTGATGGTTCTTCTCGCTTGAGTCTTCGTGGGACCGTGCTGTCGCTTAGCAGTACGTTGTTGCCCACCTCAAATAATATAAATCTTCAAAAAGGGACGCTTATTGTTGAGCGAGAAGCTGAGGTAGATTCGTTGGCAGCAGTTGTTCCGGCTCTTAGTAGTCTGATCTTTGGTGACGGTGTCAGTGGAGCAAATAACTTTAATGTTGATATTCTACCAAGCTCAAAGCTTATAATTAATGACTTTTTTGCCGGTGCGGGCAAAGATGTTCGTCTTGTTTACAATAACACGGTTTAGGTCTGAGCAGATGAAATAAAAACGTTGATTCGTATTAAAAAGGGGACTGTAGTGTTTTTTCGAAGTTTATTTGTTGTATTCGTTACAATTTTTTTACAAACATTAGATGCTGCTAGCATAATCGCGAAAACATCCATTAGTTACAACACAACGCCAATTGTTTTTGCCAATGGGGATTCAGTTGCTGGTTTTGTGTATTTTCAAGATGGTTTTTCTGTTCCATCTACTGGCACCATGACCCTTGGTACAGCTGGTGAAGTAAATGGAAAAATAGATTTAAACAACGGAACAATAGTCTTAACTGATGATTTGTACCTTGGGTCTAGCGCTGAAATAACGGGCACGGGCTTTATTGTTGGTAACGGCCATACTATTCATCTGAGTGGGCCATTAATTATTACTTCGAGAGTAAAACTCAGAAATAATGCTCAAGAAACCCGTATAAAAGTAAATGGGAATGGTAACGCCATAGAATTCAGAAATTTTGGTGTTCTTGATATGGATGTTGGACCAGCGCAGCCTAAAGTTTTTGTTGATTACATGGATTTGACTCTAAAAAATCTTAATGCTGATTTTGCGGGCAACCTAGGCTCATTTGCTCAGCGTGGAGCTGATACAGTTTTATCGTTTGAAAATTGCAAGTTATTTGGGGCCGAAACACCGGCTCTTGCAGGTGGTAGTTTTAGCTTTTCTTTAAACGCAGATATAACCATTCGAGGACTTGTTGAGTTTGCAGCAACGGGTGCAAGCACACCTTTTTTTAGTAAGTCTGCATTAGGAAAAATGAGAATTGAGCCGTTTTCAACGCTTAGATTAGACAAAAATGTTTTCTTCCTCTTTGGTATTAGCTCAGGCGCGGGCATAAGCGGGCCTATTTTTGAGTCGCGCGAGTCTATTTTGGCTCTTGATAATTGTAATTTTCAGTCAGCTAATGGTTCGCCTGATCCTATCATTCTTGAGCGGGGAACGATGGTCATTGATGGACTGGTCGCTTTGAGCAAAAATGGATTGCCAGACTGGGTGTTTGGTGATGGTGTGAGTGAAGATGGAGATATAGACGTGATTGTAAATCCGGGTTCTGAGATTCGTATGAAGTTCTTTACCGGCAATCGTCTTATTTATAACAATTCAAAATAGCAAGAAGTGAGTACATCAATGAAAAAAATGATAGTTTTTTTAGGGAGCATCTTTTTAACATACTCATTTGCTCAGGCGGCAAATTTAGATGGACGAGCAACACCGACCTACATTGAAACGTCTATGAATAGTTTTTCTTCTGGTGATAGTGCTCGGGGATGGGTGTACTTTAAAAGTGGTTTTAAGGTGCCCTCAGGAGGAACACTAAATGTAAATCTTTCAGTACCCGTCAACGGAGATATTAATCTTAACGATGGTCGTTTAATTTTGGATGGAGACTTGTTTTTAAGCTCAAGTGCTCGTTTGACAGGCTCGGGGCTAATTGAAGGAAATGGTTTTGCAATCCACTTTTCCAATAGTCTTGTTTTTACATCAACAATTTCACTCGAGCTGCCAGACAAAGATAACAAAATTATAATTGATGGCCACAACAAAATTTTGACATTGAGTGCTGCTGGTTCGCTTAACTGTGGTGGCGATGCAAGCAGCTTCAAAACAACGGTTACGTTTAGAAATTTACGTATCAGGGGCGTGCATACTCACGATCCGACAAGTGCATCAATTCTGACGAACACTGGTTCTTTTCGTAACGGGATATTAACTGATTTTGTTTTTGAAAATTCCATTCTCGATGTTGTTAATACACTTTCATTGAGGGCAACGACAACAATATGTGGAAAATGTTTATTTCAAACTCGTCGCTCTCGTGGGCCATTTAGAATAATCAAGTCAGGCTCAACGCTCAGTATTGATTTTCTTTCAGAGCTTGAGATTGGTTCAAATGACCAGTGTATTTATGCACATGAAGAAGAACTCTTTTTTAGCAGAAGCATAAGATCTTCTTTGCGTCTCAAGGGCTGTAGGCTTACAACCAAAACAAGAAGTGCAATTAAGTTTGGCGGTGCATCTGCACTTATATTCTTTACTCCACTCAGAGTATTGATTGATGGTGTGGTTACAGCAGACATTCCTGGTGGTGATCTAGTTCTTGGCAGAGGGTCTCCTACCGACAATGTTGATTTAAACTTTATGCCGTCTTCAAAGCTTGTACTGACTACAGGAACTAGACTTGTTTATAATAACCCGCTCTAAAATGTAAAAAATTCTTCTAGGAGAAGTGTAATGTTTGTTATTTGCGCTCTATTTTTGAGCTGCTTCAGTTTTTTTCAACTTAGTGCTGTAAGTATTGATGGAACGGTAACCCCCTCATTTTTAGAGGTGCAGTATACAGGATTTACCAGTGGCGATAGTGCTCGTGGGTTTGTTCATTTTACTAAAGGCTTTCGCCTTCCTGCGAATGGAACGGTGTCGCTAAGTTTGGCTAAAACGCCAGTTGGAGGGGAAATTGATCTTAATAATGGTACCCTTATTCTTGACGATGAGCTGTTTTTGAATGCGGGCACAACATTTGTTGGCACCGGAACGATTGTGGGCAATGGTAACGCAGTGCACTTTTTGGGTAATGTTAAGTTACTCGATGGTGAACTCCGGCTTACCATGACGGGACTTAGAAATACCATTACGCTCGATGGTCATTGCCATACTTTAGAGGTTAGACGTTCATCTTTGGTGAGTGGTTCATTTGTTAAGCGTTCGTTTCCTTTTGAATCTGTTCCTTTACCTCAGGAAGTTGGTCTTTACATGAGAAACCTGACGTTCAATTTTCTGAGCTCTCGCGGGCCAGGAGGAGAGTTGAATAATGCTCACGGAACTTTTGTTACATCAACACATACGACAGTCACGTTTGATGGGGTCTTTATGGGACTTGATTTGGTCCGGCTTGAGGCTGCTACAACTATGATGAATAGTGTTGCGCTTTTATCCTTAAATGCAATAGCGTTTTTGGGTGTGCAGAATCCACTTTTAAAAAATCCTCTGATCCATTCTTTTTCGACTTTTGAAATGCCCCCTGGCTCAAGTATGTTTTTCGATAATCACATTTTTAATTTTTTAGATTCATCATCACGAATTCTTATGGATGGTGCGGCTTTGACATTTGTTGGAGTAGGAAATCAGCGTCTTCAGCGGGGAAGGTTAATTAGCAAAGGAGTGAATTTAATTAATACAGATCCTCCAATTACATTGGGTGACGGAGTGACATCAACAAATGACTTTACATTACAAATATTACCGAGTTCATCTTTGACGATATCTGCCAGATCGGGCGTGGACGGTCGTCTAATTATTAACAACACAACATAGAAATTAATACAACGATTTTATCAGTTTTGTTTTTTAAAAAATCTGTTAGCATGAAAAATGGAGAGTGAAAATAAGAAGTATTGATGTGCCGACCTTAAATGGTACGCACACAATTCTGAAGCTTAGAATTTTATACGTAAAAAAAGGGAGAAAGATGAAACAAGGAGTGGTTTCTTACATAGCTGTTGGGTTGCTTTTCTTTTCTTTCAACGCACTTAATGCAGCACTAACCTTTTCGGATTTATCGTCAAAAATAACCTTTGAGGGTAGTGCATCGCTCAAAGTTACATCAACGGGGTTATCTCCTATAACAGGGACGCTTGAAAAAAATCCTGGAACAACATGGACGGGCGCAGAAATTCCATTCGATGGTGGCGTTATCACCGATGGCGACTACGAAATAAAATTTACTGGAACGTACGATCCATCAAGCACGTATTCCTATCTGCTTAATGGTGGTACTGCGTCAAAGGCAGCATCATTTTTTGTCATAGATCCAGGCTTTATTGCGGAACGAATTTTGGTCAGTGGTTCAAATAATCGACTAGAAGGGTTTCCACGTTTTGAGCCTGCCTTGCCTGTTAAGCTGAGCGCTGCAACAACAGTACTACGTGTAGCTGTTCAAAATGAGTTAAATAAGGGGATTGAGCTGAGTGGGGGTAAAGTTATTTTAGATAACAATTTGGCTTTTGGTGACTCTGTCCAGTTTGCAGATGAAGGTACGATTGACTTTAATGGATTTAACCTTGTTCTTGGTCAAAAGGATTTGATTTGGACAACAACGCTCATGCTGATGGGGGCAAAAAACTTTGTACTCAATGCTGATAATCGTTTAACTGGTGAGTGGATTTTTGATGGTGATGCTCAAATTATAGGCAATAACAACGTTATAGACTTTTCAGGTGGTGGACGCATTCGGGTAAAGGCAGGGACCGAGTTGCGGATGACGAATGTTGCGCTTAGAGGTCTTGGCAGTGGGTCGTTGCAATTCGATGATAAAACAGCCCGTGTTGAGTTATTTGATGTTGCTATCGAAATGGATGATGATGTGACCTTTACCATAGGTGGCTTTAAGGCTGTTGGGCCAGTGCGTGTTATCACTGGAGATTTCTTTTTAACATATGACCCAGCAAGCTGTTTGACCGTTGATGGGACGACAATGGTCTACGATAACCTTGATTTTAATGATAATAACAATATTCGTTTTACCAATGAGTTGAATAGTAAGATTTTACTTCGTGGTGGATCAATTCGTAAGGAAGAATCGCTTGAACTCGGTGATCTTGAGGTTGCGGCAGCAGACAAAAAACTTGATCGTGAGTTTCAGGTGACTCCACTTAGAAAATTGATTGTTGAAGAGACTTCTACGATTAATGGAGACGGATTTAAGTACGACTTTGCCGTTGGTTCAACACAAAGTATTGTTAGGGTTGTCAGTGGCAAGGACGCAGTGTTTATAAACATCGAACTCCGTAACTTCCCAATCAATGATCTGACGCTTGAAACAGGATCGAGTATTACCTTTAGTGATAAAGCTGTGCTCAATCTTGGTGAAAACTCAACATTGACAACGACGCTGAATTTTGCTGGTAAGTCAACCCTCAACGGTGGTGGCAAAATTTTATGTCTTGGTACCGGTAGTGAAATTTGTGTGCGTCCAAATAGTGCGTTGCTTATTGATAATGTTGAGATTCAAGATGCAAGTGCTAACAAAATTCGTTGTTTTGATTCCACTGCAACGGTGTCATTTGGTAACGTTAAATTTAAACAGGATGGTGTGTTCAGCTTTACGGTAGGTTCACTTGCGGTTGTTGGTAGAACTGACTTGATTGGTACAACAACATTTGCATACTGTTCACCAAGACAAAGCCATATTTGTCACTTTGGTACGCTGTGTGTTGACCGTAACATGGCATTCAGCTATGACCCATGTGTTGCAAATCGTGACTTGATTGCACTTGATGATAGCACAGCAACGCTTGAGCTTAATAATGCATCCCTTGGTTCATCCCAAACAGGTATGCGTCTGACTAAGGGTACAGTTTTTGTACGAGGTAACAATACAATTTACAACGCAGGTGCTGTTTCACTGTCTCAAGCAATTTCGCTTGGTAATGGCACTCCTGCAGAAGATGTTACGGTTGAGTTTGCCGGTGATGGCGTGCTAGAAATACTTTCAGGTAAATTAGTTTACAATAATGCTGTTTAAGTGGTGTTCCCATGAAAAAAACTGCATTGTATTTATCAAGCTTAATGATGTGTTTTTTGTTAGGGCTTATGGCGCTTCACGCCGTAAGCCTTGACGGGACCGTTGGTATTGTTTACAAAGCTGCTTCTCATCCATTTGGTGCGGGTGAGTTTGCAACAGGTTTTGTCAAGCTTGATGGTGGTTTCAGTCTACCGGGTGCGGGTACGGTTACTTTTAATGTTTTTCCGCCAGTTGCAGGGCCTGTTGACCTTGGTGGTGGAGGTACATTGTTGCTGGCAGGGGATATGCACCTTGCATCAAGTGCGACATTGCCCGATAGCGGTATGATTGACGGTGCCGGTAATACAATTTTTTTAGATGGTGATTTGTCTGTTCCAGCTGGCAAAACAATAACGATAATTTCCGATACAACCATTGATGGTCAAGGTCACGTTTTAAATCTTTCCGGAGACATTGTAGTTGCTGGTGGTGCCAGTACTGTGTTGACATTGCGTAATGTTATTATTACGGGCCTGAGTGGAACAAATCTTTCGGTTGCAGCTGGTGGAAGCTCTCGAACACTTGTGCTACAAGAAGCAGTTATACACCTGAGTGGTGATTTTGTCTTTTCTGAAGGATCACTTGAAATTCTTGATTTTGTTAGAATCATGGAGCCTTTCTCTTTTGTTTTCAACTCTGATCTTGATCTACTTATCGAGGAAGATTCAACATTATTTATTGATATTGATACTGATTTGTTTTATATCCCCGCTGACTCACTTTCAACACATTTTGTGATGGCAGGACCATCGTCACAGCTTTTCTTGAATGGTGCATTTTTGACGGTTCCTCGCAGTGTTGGGCTTCGTCTGACAGATGGCCACTTAATTATTGATCACAAAACAACATTTTTAAGTGATGGACCGACTCAGGAGTCGCAGGGAATTATTTTGGGTGATGGTTCCACCGCTGGAACATTGCAAGTAACTATTATGCCTGGAGCAAGCATAGAAGTTGAAGATGGTTTTCTTTCTTATAAAAATCCTAGTTAAAGAAAAGTATAACCATGAAAAAGAGATACACACTTTTAGCGTTTTTACTACATGCTGGCTTATGCAGTCAAATAGTCTTACCCGCAATTAACTTTGGAAGTAGGACGTCGTCGCTTAAAATTAATGATGACTCTCAGCTCGATGTTACGAGTGCAGGTATGCAAATTAATGGGGGACGGCTTGCGCGCACCGCCTTTGGTGCGATAACGGGTAATTTAGTGACATTTAATCGTGGTGTTTTTGCAAGCTTTAATTCAGAAGCTTTGCTTAATGGTATTTTTGCTCCACCGCTTGAGGTTATCCCTGTTGAGGGCATTGAAGACACTGAAAATACTGGCTTTGTTGCATTAGGGCTTAATCCTGATCCCGATGCACTTGATTTATTGATTGCAAATCCGGGAGGATTTCGTCATCAGCTGCTTGTCAGACCTGGTGGTAGTTTGCTTCGTGGACAACCACTTTTTTTTGGACCAAATGATATAACCATACAAGATGAAACGTCATTACTTGCCGTTGCGGCACAAAATGCCATTAATACAGATATAAGCATGAATAATGGGGTATTGTTTCTTCAAGACGATCTTGACCTTGGAGATGATGCAGTTTTACTTGGAGATGGTCTTGTTGCACTTAATAACAGACGTCTAGCGCTAGGTGGGGGAGCTGCAACGTGGAACGGGCAAATTACCTGGGACAGTTCACTTGATATTCAACTTAACAGTCGTGTTAATTTGGCTGGAAGTTGGTTTTTCTTTGGGGACAGCCAAATTAATGGCAACGGTAATGTCATTGACATAGCAAACGGTGGGGTGATTGCTGTATTTCCAGGGTCGCGCTTACGAATTTCGGGAACGGTGATCAAAGGTCTAGGATCAGGATCAATCCTTCTTGGAACAGGAGCAGAACTGCGTCTATCAGAAGTTGAGATTGAAATGGATGCTGACTACCTGTTTAATACTGGCGGTATTTTTATTGATGGTAATACAAACATCATTACCAAAGATAAATTTTTAACCTTTGATGAAGAAGGTTCTGTGACGGTTGATCGTGTTGCATTGACCTATGATCCACTTGATTTTATCGATCAATTCAATATTCGACCGCTTAGAATTGAGGATCCAAATCATAAATTCATTGAAATTTTAGATGGGGGATCAATTAGAAAGGTTCGTGCGGAGTCTATTTCATTTCTTGATTACAGCTCAGACACAGCGCTTGAGCGCTATGGTGTTGCAACTCCAAATAAAAAAATTAAAATTTTTCCTGAAATTAATCGTACAACAAATGCGCTTAATTTTGATGTAACGATTAAGGGCAACACAAACTTCTGGCTTTTTACCAGGTCAAATGAGTCATTGCTTGAGATTTCTGACGGAGTACGAGCAAAGACCGAAAATATTGTTTTGCGTGAATTTTCTCCGCGGCACCTGTTACTTGGGGAAGGTTCCACGTTTGTACTTGGTGATAAAACGACCGTTGAGTTCGCGCGTAACGAGGATCTATCTATAACATGGACGTTTGAAGGTTTGACGTTCTTTAAAGGGCGAGGATCGATTTTGACACTTCAAGAGGGTGGTAAGATTTTATTGCAGGGTCCAAACTCAGAGCTACACCTAGAGAACATGACAATCAAAGGGATACAGGGAACAAATATTTGCTGTACTGATACATCAAGCAAAATCGTGTTGCGTAATGTTCGCTGGATTCAAAGCGGCGATTTCACCTATGAAAGAGGGAGCATGGACATTGATGGGGAAACGTTTATGCCATGTCCCGGGGACTTCAATTTCATGAGTAATGGTATTTTCACCATTTTACCTGATGCAACGTTTTACTTAACGCGCGGTGTAGTATTTAACTATGCGCCTCCTAACCAAAATCGTGATAACTTTCAGTTAGTTGATCGGTCATCGGCAATATTTATGGATGATATGACGTTGTCTGCTCCGTTTGGCGTTATCTTAACAAACGGCCGCCTGATTGTGCGTAATCGCAATTTTCTGCAAAATGATGGCGCAACAAACTTTGATCAGGTTATTCAGTTTGGGAACGGAACATTTGAAAACAATTTACTGCTTGATAAACCTGCAAGTGCTACACTTGAGGTTATTTCAGGAGCGCTGAGTGATCAAAATGTCTTTGGTTAAAAGTGGTAGCTTCTTATTACTTGTAGGTTTAGTTTGCTTCTGTCCGGGTGATGCAGAGATTAACTTTGGCAACACAGAGTCAAGTCTGGTGGTAAAAGACAACTCGTTTCTGCGGATTCGTGAGCCCAATATGCTCATCGAGCAGGGCAGACTTGAAAGAGAGCCTCTCAGCCAAGTTATTGGCCATTCCATACGATTTAATAATGGTGTTTTTGCAAGTTTTAATGCCGAAGGCCTTTTAAATGGAGTATTTAGGCCTGCTCGCAGGTTGTCGGATATAACATCACGTAAAGATACAGAGCTTGATTCTGTCGGTGATACCTCCAGGACTGGCAATATTGAAATTGGTGACAACCCAGATCTGGATGATGCTGACCTGTTTATTTCAAATCCCGGAGGTTTCCGTCATAAAGTGATTATTAAATCGGGAGCAAATTTTTTGCGAGGACAACCTGTTTTTTTTGGAACGAATGATCTTGTGCTTGAAGATGATTCGGCGGGTCTTTTTATTGCCATTCAAAATGCGCTTAATACTGATATAACGCTCAATGGTGGTACGGTTTTTCTGCAAGATGACTTATCACTTGGCGATGATGCAAAATTTCTAGGTGATGGGCAAGTTGTGCTCAACAATAGACGTTTGTCTATTGGCGGTACTGAAACCGATTGGGAAGGCCAAATTATTTGGAATAGCGCGTTAGATATTCAGCTTAATAGTAGAGTTAATCTGCGTGGCGAATGGTTCTTTTTTGGCGATGGGCAAATTAATGGCAATGGCAATGTCATTGACATTGCTGAGGGTGGCGCGATTATTGTTTTCCCTGGTTCTCGTCTGCGGATGTCTGGGGTTGTACTGAAAGGTGTAGGAACTGGTGAGTTGTTGTTGGGAGAAGGATCTCAGTTACGCCTTTCAAATGTTGCTATCGAAATGAATACGAGTTATTTGGTTAACTCAGGAGGTATTTTTGTTGATGGTGAAACAAATGTGTTGACTAGAGACAACTTTTTAATCTTCGATCAAGAAGGTTCTTTGACTGTTGATCGAGTTGCACTAACGTATGATGCGCTTGATTTTATTGATCAATTTAATATTCGTCCTCTACGAATAGAAGATCCAAATCACAAATTTATAGAAATTATTAACAATGGTTCAATTAGGCGTTTTCGTGTTGATCCTATTTCATTTGTTAACTATTCCCAAGATGCGGTAATGGATCGTTATGAACTTATTTGGCCAACACGTAAATTGCGTATCTTTCCAGAAATTGATACCCCTACGGTTAAAGGCATGCTCAGGGACGAGCTTGATGAGGACAATGTTCGGTTTGACCTTACAATCGATGGTAATACCAATTATATCTCATTTTCTCGGGCTGATGAGCCACTCATGTTCATCAGTGATAATGTTAATGCATGCTACAAAAATACCGTGTTCAAGTTTTCTCCTCGTCACGTTGAATTTGGACAAGATGCTACCTTAACATTTGATGATGGTACCACGGTTGAGCTTGCTCGAAATGAGGAACTTGACTATGAATGGACGTTTAGTGGTAAGACCATTCTAAATGGTGGTGGCAATGATTTAACATTAGGTGTGAGTGGGGCAATTGTGGTTACGGGGCAAAACTCAGAGTTGATGCTTGATGGGCTGGTTTTGCGAGGGATTGCAGGTAATAACATTCGTTGTCTTGATCCAAGTAGTAAAATTATCCTGCGTAATGTGAAATGGCTGCAAGACGATATATTTGAGTATAGCGTTGGAGCGTTAGATATTTTAGATCTTGTGACAATGTCTCATCCTATTCCATTTCGTTATTTGAGTAATCAGCCCCTTACTATTTTGCAGGATTCAACCATCTTGTTGACCCGAGACACAATTTTTGAGTACGCTCCAGCAAGTGGCTTGAACACACTCTTCCAGCTGGTCGACTCATCAGCTGCGCTTATTCTTGATGGTGCATCGCTTCTTGCTCCGCAAGGTTTATTTTTCGAGCGTGGCAGGATTGTTGTAGGAAATCGCAACCTGCTCTTTAGCAACGATCCAACAGTACCAGATCAGGCCATTACGTTTGGTGATGAAGTGATTTTAATAAAGCCGTCTGATGCAACGTTGGAGCCAACAGCTGTGTAAAAAGTATAGGGGGGTACAATGCTCAAGTTAGGATTAATGCTTTTGATGTTATCTGTCGGAGTTTGCTCATGTGCGCAAACAAAGCAGCTCAATAACCTTGCACGCAAAAAGTGTGTGCCATGCAAAGGCGGTACACCGCCTATGAGCGCAAAGGAAGAACGTACATATCTCAAGCATGTGCCTGAATGGCATAAGTCTTCTGATAATCCAGCAAAAATTTCTCGAGAGTTTACGCTTTCAACGTTTAAAAAAACGTTAGCATTTGTTAATGAGGTTGCAGATATAGCAGAACAAGAGGGCCATCATCCTGACATCATTTTAAATGAGCAGAGTCTTCGATTTGATTTATACACGCACAAAATTGGTGGTTTGGCTGAAAGTGATTTTGTTATGGCTGCAAAAATTGACGTTATATCACCAAATGAGCAGGGGCGGTCGACACCTTTGAGCAGTGCCGCTAGAAAGAGTGCACCAGTACTATCTGAGGTTGAAAAAGGATCATTATTACGCGGCCTTACTGGGTGGCGTGTTGTTAATGAGCCTGAGGTTCGCCTTACTCGCCGCTACGTTTTTAAAAACTTTGAAGTAGCTATGTCTTTTTTAAATGAATTCATGGGCGAAATTTCTCCAGCTGAGCAGAACTTTGAGTTACAGCTTTTTTACAATCGCATGCGTCTTGATTTTTACTCTAAGGATGTGCATGATCTGACAGCAGGTGATTTTAATGCGGCTATGTTGGCAGAAAACCTTTATCAAAAATACAAACGATTAGAAGGATAGCAGTATTCCTCTAGTTTTGGACTATATTGGGGCAAAGTAACTAAAATGTTACGTGCTGCACCCATTTTTAAGTATTCTTGTTATTGATTTATAAAAACAGTTTCATTTTTATAGAGGGGGGAGGTCTATAGGACAAAACTACAAAAAGTTATGTATTAAGAGGTTGAGTTTAAATAAAGGGGGAGAATGCAATGAGTATATCTCAAGCGCTTCGTAGAGTATTATTTGTAGGATTTTCTTGTGTAGTTGTACTGGGTTCGCTTCATGCTCATAACCAAAATGTAGAACTTAAAAATCATGGTTGGGACCTTACGCTCAGGTCTACTCCTGTTGATTGGGTGACTGCTGCTGATAACATTTTAACTCAGTTGGGCAGTGTGCCCGCACAGCTACAAGTTGCAGCTGCAAATTATAGAAGCTGGGGAAGTACGTTACAAAACATACAGCCAGATTTTAATGCGATGAACACACAGCGTAGCGTATTGTTTGATAGCATGCGTCAAAGTCTTGATCTTGCAAAAGCAACTATTTTACAGCTTGAGGCTGATCGTGATGAACAAATTACGCAAGCTCGTAGAGTTCGCGATATTCTTGAAGCGCAAATTGCCTCACTGCAAGAGTCTGCAACCAAACAGATAGCTGATCTTCAAGCTGCAAATACGGTATTAAATTCAGATTTGGTTTCTGCTCAAGACGCATATAACACATTAGTAAGTCTTGATGCAACCAAGGCTGGTGAATTGGTTGCAGTGATGGATTCTATTAGCACAGAGCAATCGACATTGGAAACTGATCGTGCAGCATTCATGACAGAACTCCAAAATTTTCTGAGTTTAGTTAATACCTTTACCTATGGTGTTGCTACAGACGAAGGGAACATGCAAGGGAGTCTTGCTACTTATGCTACAGACCTTGACTATACAGCAAGTCAAGAAATGTGGCTTACACCAGCACCATCAGCATAAAAAAATGTATTTTTGGGGTCGCCTTTTGGGCGACCTTTTTATTTTTTATCGTAAGGGAGTTTGGAATGATACACTTAATAGTACTTAGCTTTTTGGTGTTTTTAACGGTGCCTGTGTGGGGAGAAAATTCTCAGAGTTGTGATATAAGCGAGCAGCATTGTGTGCCTTGTGAGGGTGGAGTGCTTGCGCTCAGTCATGATCAGGTGAGGCAAAAGCTTGGGCAAGTTAAGCAATGGCATAAAAATCAGTATCGTCCAAACCGAATTATGCGTGCTTTCTTTTTCAACACTTTTGCAGCATCGATTGAATTTGTTAATACAGTTGCTCAACTTGCAGAAAATGAGGGACATCACCCTGATATTTTTGTTTTCAATAACCAAGTGCAGTTGCATTTGTATACTCACGCTGCTGATGGGTTAACTGAAAACGACTTTATTATGGCTGCAAAAATCAATCAACTTACATTGCCAGCCGATCAGGATAAGGAGCATAAGCACAAGCCAGACAAAAAAGCAGTACATTCACAAAGTGAGGTAAAGCATCTTTTGGCCCGCATGCCTGACTGGAATGTTGTGACAGATATTTGGCAGCGCTTGAGTCGTGAGCTTGAGTTTAAAGATTTTGTTCAAGCGATTGATTTTATGAATTGGCTAGCGCAAGAATCCATTCAAAGGAAGGACTATCCAGAGATGTACATTTTTTATAATCGTATGAAGATATCGTTATCAACAAAAAGTGCTCGTGGCTTTACGCTCGATGACTTTGATATGGCTTGCATGATAGACCAAAAATTTGATGAGCTTGTGTAGCAAAGAGAATAAAAAGTGAAGACGTTACTTGTTTCTGTACTTATATCGTTGACGTCTTCGTGATACTTTTTTACGTTCATTACTGTAGCCTGTTGGGGCTAGAATATATCTTCGTGTTGAAAGGGAGTAGTAATGAAAGTAATGTTAAAACAATATTTATTGTTACATGTAGTTTTTTGTGCAGCGTTTTTAGGTGCTGCGCAGATTCAGGGTTCAAAAAAGGAAGAATTATCAAAGAAGACCTGTACAGCCTGTCAAGGAAGCGTTCCAATCTTAGATCCCAAAGAGGAAAAAAGGCTGCTTGACCAGGTGCCAGCATGGGGTAAAGATGCTTATTTCCCGAACAGAATTACGCGTCGCTTTTCATTTGATTCGTATCAAGAGTCCATAGCCTTTATCAACAGAGTTGCAAATGTTGCTGAAAGAGAAGGACATCATCCAGACATTTTTGTTTTTGGTAACCAAGTGCGCTTGGATTTGTACACACATGCAGTTAATGGCTTGACCGAAAGTGATTTTATTATGGCTGCAAAGATTGATATTATTCCCTTGGCAAACCTTGCACAGAAAGACAATAGTGAGCAAGGGCAAACGTTTAGACCGTTGCATGCTGTCGTGACGGAGTATGATAAAAAACGTCTATTTACAGGGATTGGTGACTGGAAAGAAGTTGATGCGCTTTCTCCTCGTCTTTCTCGCCGGTTTGAATTTACAAATTTTGTTCAGACGATGAGCTTTGTTAATGAGATAGCAAAGCAGGCACAAGCGATGTCGCATTATCCTGACTTGTATATTTTTTACAGCAGAGCAAGAATTGATATTTACAGTCCAGGGCTTAAAACGTTTTCGTTTCAAGATTTTGAACTTGCACAATATATAGACGATCTTTTTGACCAACACCTGACGAGTGTGAAATTTGCATTCAAGTCAGACCAGGATGATGAGGCTGCAGGTTCAGTAGTCCAGTATACTGACATTATAGAAGAGTGTGAGGCGCTTGCAGCAGCCTCCTAGATTAGGAATACCAGGGAGCCATGTACTTCATCGTATGCAGATGCGTTTCTACCGGCAAACGTGTGTTTAAAGCCAAGTGAGATACGAGTGTTGTTGCTGTATGAAAGCTTAGCGCTCCAGCTCAGGCAGTGACGCTGGTGTTTCATACTATCAGCAATCAGTGCTGTATTGAAAAATCTGCCATGAAAATTTGGTACCCTAACGGTGGGTTGGTTATGAATATATGCGCTATAACTAACCCCGAAAGTTATATTCGAACGGAAAACATTGTGCCAGTAGTTACCAATTAAAAATGAAGTATGCCAGCGGTTTCTGATGTGTGTTTTAAATGATTCGTCAGCAAATTCCAACACGGTGGTATCAAATTCATTAAATGATGCTATCGTGTGCATGTTAAAACGTGGGGGAACGAGGACTTGTGATGGATCAGTCTTTTGCTCAGGTACACGCTCCATGCTTGAGTGAGGAAAAACATAAGAAAAGTTAGCATAAAAAAATGGATGAAAAAATGAATAAGATGAGTGGTATGACCCACTTAAAAAGGCTCCAACCTCTACGCCACCTCGATTTCCTAAGGTAATTTCCCAAACTTTAAAGCCTTTCTTTTTTGAAGCTGTTGGTAAGACGACGTTCATACCCAGGGCACAGTCGTAGGTGTTAGGGAGATAGGGCGCAAAGTTAACAAGTGTAAAAATGGACAGGTCACCAATGCCACGCTTTTGTTGCTTAGGTTGAAAGGTTAGCAGTTTGGGATTGGTAACTCCTCGCGTAAAAAAGTCAAAAAAGTCCATATTAAAATCACTAAAAAACTGAGAAAGACTGTTTTCCCCGCTTGCAAAAGTGTTTGAACAAAAGAGCCGGCCGTCCTGGGTTCTAAGTTCCATAGTTCGTCTACAGTCTTTGACCGTCAGCTGTGCACCAATACCACCGAGTAATTTTTTTGTATACGGTATGCGAAAATAAAACAGACCGTGGGCATGGCCTATGAATTCTTTTTGTTCAGCGTCAATGAGTATTTTTGTGGGACTAAGACAGTAAATATATTGTTCGGTTGGGCTATTACCAAAGCCAGTACCCCCACCAAGTGAGAATTTACCCTTGGCTGCGAGTTTACTCGCCAAAAAAATGTCCCTGAGCAGAAACTCTTTGCCAAAAATGCATTCAGCAAGGCCAGTTTTTTTACCTATTTTGTTAAAGCAATGGTCGGTAAAGTTGTGGGCAAATGAAAGTTCGAAAAAAAGTGCGTTATGTATTTTTTTTACGCCATGCTCTTGGTATGGGTCTAAAAGCCAATGGAGTTTAGGGGGAAGATAGCTTTTGTAGCGCTGTAATTTTTGTACAATAGACACATGATTTTTTTTGTTTTCTACTTGGTTTTTTACGGTCTGGTGAACTATTTCTTTGTTACTGAGCAGCAGTGAGTCTGGCGTTGTTTCACTTGCCATGATACGGAGAAATAAAAATAAGTACTGAAAAAGTAGAAAAACTATACTATTTCTCATGTAGTTCTCAATGGTTAGTGTTATTACTCAAGTAAAAAATCACATGGACATTCTATATTTTGTGTAACCCTGTCTCCATCGACAGTGATGTAAAATATACGTCCGCATTTGTCGTAGCCCCATAAAGCTCCTTCTGGGCCGTACCACAGGTTATGGTCGCCAATCTCCAAAACAAAATGTGCGGTTTGTGTGTCTGGAGGGGGCAGTGGAGCACAGCAGGTGGTCCCATCGTATAAAATAGTGACTTCAGGGCTTGTTTGTATCAACTTTTGTATCCAGGCGGGATAGTACAGTGAGATAGGGCCTAACTCAGTAATTGGTTGATAAACAACTGATGTTTGAGGACGAGATTGTTCCAGAGAGGGTAAAGATGGTTGTATCGTCGGTTGCACTACAGGTTGTCCAGTTTGGTTGGTTACTTGCGTGTTTGTTTGTGGTATTGGTTGCTCTGTCTGCGAAGTGTTTTGTGGTATTGTAACTTCTTGAGTGGGTGTTGTTTCTGGTTGCGTTTGAGTTGGTGTAGTGTTTGGGAGAGTTGATGGTTGAGGAGTCGTGTTATTTTGCGAAGGTTGTGTAGGTTGCGTTTGAGCTGCAGTGTCTGTGGGCTGTGTCGAAGATGATGAAGGTTTTGAGACAAAGGCAAGTTGTGATGTTTTGTCTGGCCAGGGGTTTGGTAGCGGCGGTGGCACAAAGGGGTCAAAAGAAAATGGTGTTGGTGTAGGAGGTGGTGTTGGCTCCGGTTGTGCATCAGTCGTGTCGGTTAATGTTGGATCTGGACAAAAAATTGCCTCAAGCTCATCAAGATCATTTTGCAGAATGTGCATATTTGTTGTCAGAGCGGTTATTAAAGGTTCTGCTTGGTCCAGGCCATTTTTGAGCGCAGCAGAAAGCTGCTCAAGTGATATTTGTATAGTTTGCTGGGGAGTTGGAGTATCATCTTGAGCTCTAAGCAGGAACATAAAGAAAAAGGAGATGAAAACTATTTTTCCAGATTTGTCCTTCACTCTCTACCTTTTTTGCCCTGCTTAAATTTGATTGGTTTAGCTGTGCGTAGTAGCTAGCGGCAGGACTACCCTAGCCTAGCATATCAGGTGGTGATGTACAGGGGGTGGTAACATTTGGATCAGAATAAGTGGGAGGAAAAAAGAGGTAGCTTGAAATAGTCCAAACCACCTCTTTTATTTCAGAGAAAAAGATTATGGGTAATTACCAGGTGCTCCTTCTCTTTTACGTTATTACAGTGTTGCGCCGCAGATTTCTGTGTTGATATCTTTTGTTGCAACGTCTGTTCTTGTGTCGTAAGCTTCGACTTTTGATTTGAGGGTGTTAACATCCTTGAGCAGTTTTTTCTTTGCGTCGATCATGCAATCGTATTCACCTGAGAGCTCTATCAGTTGGCCCATAATTCGTGCTGCATCTTCTTGTGAGTCACCAACGGCTGCATCATATTCGTCTTGTAGTTGATTTTTAAGTGCTTCAGCGTCTGCCTTTTTCTTTTCTAAATCACTAATTTCTGTTTCGGTGCTTTTGCGTAGTGATTCAAGTTTTGACTGGAGTGCAAGTTTTTCAGATGCTGCAAGTTCCACAAGTGCTTGTGTGTCAGTTACACAAGTTTGACGATCTTTGAGTAACTCTTTCCAACGTTTTCTTACACAATCAAAAGCGCCTTGACGTGCTTCATGACGTGCTTGCATCGTGCCAAAAAGGCTTACAACAGTTTCGTCGAGAGCCGTATATGTTGCTTTGTTTTCAGACAGGGCGTCTTTAAGTCCGGTAAGACTAGCCTCAAGTGCTGGCAATTGTGAGTTCCAGTCTGGAACTTCTACATTTTCTGCTCTAAGGCAAAGTCCTGAAAAAACAAGGCTTGAGGTAAGCAGAAGTGTGCTAAGCTTGTTCATTATAAAGTCTCCTTTTTAGAGTATATTTCCAAATATGACAACGGTGATTATGACTCATCACCTTCTTGTGTACACAGGTCTTTTTTAAGTTCGGTAGTATCGGTTGTTTCATCATGGTTGTATGCTTGTAATCTGCTGGTTAGGTCGGTGAGTGACTTTTTGAATAGTTCTCGTTGAACCATCATTGTTTCATATTCACTTCTAATGCCACTTAAGTCATCAATAATTTGCTTAACTTTTTCGCCGTTCATTTCGGTTAACGTTGCAAGCGATGCTTTAAGCTCGGCAATGCGTTCATTAATTTTGTCGATTTCTTCTTGAAGGGTTTTTATTTTTATGTTGCTTTCTTGAGTGAGCTTGTCAATTTCTGTTTGGATTGATTTGTTTGTTAATTTACGTTGCTCATCAACTTTGCCTTTATTTTCAAGGCAATTACCGATAAGGCCTTCAAGTTCTTTAAATTTGTCACGTAAGCATTTGTATGTTTCATCACGTTGTTTATCGCGTTCAATGAATACTTCTTCAAGTGTACCGAGAACAGGAATCATAACTTTGAATTCTTCACGCATTTCACCAATTTGGTCACGCACGCCACCAAGTTTTGATAAAATACTACTTGCGTCTTGCCACAGATTTTTGTTAACAGCAACTGCAAAAACTTGGCTTGCACCCAGAGAAAATGCCAGGCTTAGACTGAGCAATTTTTTTAGCGTCATGGTTCTTTCCTTTTTTGTACATGGTGATTTCTACACTTCACTACTTTTGCAAAACTGCATGAATTTTTCATGCCAAGTTAAATCATTACTCCTTTCCATATTGTTGAATGTGACTAAATACTGATTAAGCTGCTCGAGTTGCTTACTATTGTCCATTATGCTTGAGTCAATTTGCTCAATCAATGGTTTTAAATTTTCGATGAATTTTTCCCATAAATCCTCATTTGTCTGATAGAGAGAGCACTTCTCTTTAGTCTGCTCATAGTCACTGACCAATTGAGCGAGGTTTTCTTTGATTGTTGAAAGTTGACTTGGTTGTTGCTGCAGAGTTTGAGAAAGTAGAGATGTTATATCTTTTATGTTATTTAAAAAAACATTTATACTAGAAATTACTTGTTCGCTTTTTTTTACTTTTTCTTTAAGACATGCGAGGATTTCGCAACACTCTTGGTTGTTAATAGATTTTTTTTGGTTGTTTACTTTAGCGAGGCTGTTCGCCGGATTGATAAGAAGTAGGGTGAAGCAAGAAAAAAGCGCTATGAGATTCTTTTTATTTTTCATGAGGACTCCTTTTTTATCAAAATAGAATTTATTTTACATTAGCTTGTTTCCTGTAATCTGCAAAGGGGTGGTCCGAAAATTATGGTGTGGTAAACTAAATGCTTTCGCTGACATATGCTTTTGTTTTTGTACAAAATTTGGACTTTATAATGTTTAAAAATAAAAAAATTGTGTGTGTGATTCCTGCTCGTCTTGCATCGACTCGATTTCCACGAAAAGTTTTGACTACACTTCACGACAAGCCTCTGCTGCAATGGGTATGGGAAGCAGCAAAAAAAGTTGTCGCATTTGATCGTGTCTTATTCGCTATAGATAGTCAAGAGACTGCTCGATTACTTGATAGTTTTGGTGCAGACTACGTCATGACTGATTCAGCATGTCCTTCAGGTACGCATCGAGTCATAGAGGTTGCCAGGCGAGGTGATGTTCATGCTGATGTGTGGGTAAACTGGCAAGGCGATGAGCCATTTATAACTTCTACCATGATTGATGATTTGCTCCAATCGTGCGATCAAACTGGTCAGCAGATGTGGACGTTGTGTAAAACTATCGAAAATGAGGCTGAAATTTTTGCTTCCAATATTGCCAAGATTGTCTGCGACAAGTGGGGCAAAGCACTGTATTTTTCACGCAGTCCAATCCCACATGTACGAGACCAGCATGAGCTACAGAGTTTTTTTCAGCAAGGTGCGTTCAAAAAACATATTGGTATTTACGCCTACACGACACAGACTCTGGAAAAGATAGCATCACTTGAGTCCAATATGCTTGAAGATGCTGAAAAGCTTGAGCAACTCAGATTTCTTGCAAACGGCATTGCCATAACTGTACATAATACGAGTCATGAAGTTATGGGTATTGACACTGAACAGGATTTGGCACGAGCGACACTGCGTTGTCAGTCACTTGCTTGACCAGAGGATTGAGATCCCCGATGGGACTCGGGGATGACAAATTTTGCTATTTAGAGAGCCTAAGAGTACTGCTGCTCAAAGAGCTGTTTTTTTGAGTAACTTTCTAAACAAGCTCGTCACGGGCTTGTTCCACTACTGTGCAAAGTGTTGTTCTTTCTGGTTAGCTTTCTAATTTTGGTAGCATCTGGCTTACTAATTTCGTCACCCTGGACTCCGATCCAGGGTCCATTTCTAAAGAACAAACGCACTGTACATATGAGTGTCACAATGGATACCGGCTCGGAGTCCGGCATGACGAGTCCTAACAGCCAAACACTCGTCGTTCCCGCGTAGGCGGGAAGCCAGAACTCGTCCCTCATATAAAATTTTACAAACACAAACATATTGGAGTTGGGGATGACAAGTTTTGTTGCTTAGAGAGCCTGTCCGCGACAGCTGTCACTCCGGGCTTGATCCGGAGTCTGTTTTGAGCGTTTTTGTGGATCCCGGCTCGTGGGCCGGGATTACGGAGAAAGAGTTGCGAGTATAAAGTGACGTCATGCCCAAGCCAGCGCTCTGACTTGTCAAATGCATAGCTGTTCTTTATTTATCCAAGTACTGAGTCAATTGTACAGCAGTTTCCTTATCGTATTCAAACTTGCTGGATGCAGCCTCATGCCCCCGAAGTGATTTTTTACTGCGGTGCTGCTTCATCATTTCTTTTGCCAGCTTATTAATGTTTGCAAAGCGAACACGCTGGAAAAACATATCCATGGTTTGACGAGCTTCTTGTTCGATTTCTTGCGGTGATACGTAGCCTCGCTCGTATTTTTGCATGAGACACGTGAGTTTTTCCATAACGTGCTCACAGCGTGATTCATACTCTGCACAGAAATTATTTGAGACGCTGTGAGGTGTTGTTCCTATATCTCCACACATTTTGTCGAGGAATTCAACCAGGTATTTTTTTATATTATTTTTGCCATAAATTTTATTGGGGTCGTCTGCACGAGTAACCTCAGTATCTTTGAAGTGGTTGCCCGGTGATCGAGTATTTTTTGGGTTAGATGTTTCTGTTTGTCTGATGTTAATTCCTGGAGGTACAAGGCTTGCAAGGCAAGGTGTTGTGAGGACGCATGTGGTCAGTAATAATATTTTTTTCATTGTTTATTCTCCTTTAGAAGCGGTAGTTAATGCCCATAATTAAAGCAAAAGCGGTTGAGTTACCAAGAGACTGATAGCTGTTAAAGCCATCACGGGTAACGCGAATAGTAAGTTCGTTTGGTTGTCCAAGTAAGTCTTTGTACAAATTACCAGGTACAAAAATAGCCATTCTGACAAAGAACAGACTGTGATTGAGTATCTCATAAAACAATTTAAGATCAACTTCGACGCCCAAATGTTTGCTTGCGTTATCCTTACTTTCCCAGCCAGAGAAACCAAAAAACTTACGAGCTTCTGCAATTTGTTTTTCAATGTCAGGGTCAGGATGTGTGCCATTTTTATCCCACTTTTGAAGTTGGGCAGCTTCCCAAAGTGACATAACATCAAGGGTCAGTGATAGTTTGCTTTTTTCTTCAAGTGGATACCAGGTTAGGCCTGCGCCCAGAAATTGAAGGTTAGAAAGATCTTTGGTGTTATTAAATGCGAAGAATGTTCGGTGTGAGATGTTAACTGGACGCGGAATTGCCAAGCGATCAAAAATGAGCATATTCTGAACACCAAGGCCTTTGTAACGTGAGCGCATTGGTATAAAGCCATGGTAGGTACAGTCGCGTTCGTTGTTGTATGGGTAGTTGTCACCGCCAATGTAGCCAACGGCAAGTGCAGCCTTTAGATGTGGCTTTTCAAATTCATAGCTCATGTCAGCAAGTGCCATGATACCGCGGTAGGACAAGCGGTAAGGTAAGCGGAAACGGTTGTTGCCAAAGCGTTGTGAGTTGAGGGCAAAGGAGTTTGCGGTTCCGCCGGTGTTAACCAGAAGATTTTGAGCGTTGTCTGTACGTTTTAAATTATCAGTTACCTGGGGGTCTTTATTAATAGGATTGTTAACAATAAGTGGCAATAATTCGTCCTTTTTGAAGGCCCCATCAGCAGGTATTGGAAAAACTCCTCCATGAGTGCCAGCATGAGCCTTTGCTCGTACCACAATGCCACTATCTTGCGTAGGAATATTTGATTTTAAGTCAATATGGCTAAACTTTGCACTAACTGCACCGCTTGAACCACCATGCACGAGCTGAATTAAGTTACGGTCAAGGCCATGCATTTGCTGGTGGCCCATTTGGCCAGCGACTTCAAAGTTGAAGTGCATGTTATTTTTCTTCCAGTCAAACATCAAGCCAAGTGTATGAATGTGAGAGCTTGCGTCAGCTTGTGCTTCAATTTGCTGTTCTGGTGCACGGGTGTAAGCCCAGTACGGTTCAGCATAATATTTACCTTTTTCTTTTGACTTGTAATCAAGAACGAGTCGACCAATAACGGTGTCACGGTCTTTGTCTCGTCCCCGCTCGGGAGCTCCTTTAAGGTGTCCGCGACGAACTGGCTGAGAAACATCAAAATGCGAGTTATTAACTTCGCGCCACTTCATGTAGTAAAGTTCTGCAGCGATATTTTTGTGTATTTGATGATGCAGCAACAGGCCGGGTGGCATGTGTGGATGACGCGCAAACAGCCCCTCTCCTGGCCAGCCAAGATAGTCAACAGCTAAGTCATCATGGTAGCCAACGACGATACCACGGCCTAAAAAGAATCGAAAATAACCAACTTTAAGGTATGTTTCACGATCTTGGAGCAGATCGGTAAAGGCATTAAAATTAATTTTAAACCAAGCTTCTTCAGTAAAAATGAGCGGCATGACGTTTTTGACTTTAACATTTTGAGCGAGCGAAACATCAGGTAGTGATGGTATCAGCAGGTCGTCAATGTACATAGGCATGTAGTGGCCATGGTTTTGCCAGCGTACGTAGTTGGTAAGTCTGATAAATGCTTGCGAAGCCGGCGTGCCATAACGCTGTGCACCTTGCTGTACGGAAAAATCAAGATTGAGTTTGTGTCTGAAAAATTCGTTGCGGTCAAAGCAGTCATCACGCAATGTGCGGGCACGATTGTAGAAGAAAAACTCATCACGAATTCGTCCACCAAGACCTATTTCAAGATCTTGCGTTTCAAGTTTTATCTTGTACGCGTCATGCAAATGAGGCATGTGTGTTTTGTCTCGTAGCGTGTAATATCGACCGGCGGTGTACAAGCGTGAGCGAACATGTTTGCTTGGTTTGGTGTCAAAAATGTCTTGTGTCTGTTTGACATGCTCAAGCTCTTCTTGCAGCGTTGTTTTGTCAGGGCTGTGCTGGGCAATAATAATGCTACAAGCATCAAGTTCGTCAGGATAAGAATCCTGGCGATGGTGGCTCTCTGGTTCTGCCCAACAGAATGATATCATTACTGCTGGGAGTATAAGAAGTAATAAAGCTGTGGGACGCTTCATTGGCATTTCTCCTTTTTATTCTGCCGGTTGTAAGCGTTGTTCTTGTTCTGGTATATCCTGTTGCTCAACGTGGGAATATTCAGTTTCTTGATCAGTAGTTGGTGGTTGCAGACGTTGCTCTTGAGCATGTTCTTCGTGATATACATGCTCGTCGTCGATCTCTGGCTCTTGTCTGGTTTGTTGTTGCGCAGGTTGGTCTTGGGGTTGTTGTTCATCATCAGTTTTTAGATCGTTAAGCAGTCTGATAACAGATTGTAGATGGTCCTTAATCTCATCAATGCTTTCATGTGTATCTGGTGATGGCTCAGCTGGCTGTTGAGGTATTCGTTTGACTGTCTTGGTTGGTTTTTGTGGTTGTTCCGGTTGCAACTGTTTTTTGGCCCTCACTTCTGCCTCTTCTTGCTTTTGAGCCACATCCTGTTTAATTTTTTTGGGCTTTGCCTTTACAGCTTTCTTTTCTGGTTTATCGGTTTTTTCTTCTTCTTTTGCCTGTGCGTCAGGAGCTGGCTCATCAGTTGGCGCTTTAGTTTGGGTTCCTTCTTCAACTCCGGTCAGCAGTGAATAGACCGTCTTTTTGTATTCTTTATCATCTTGGCGTGTGTCGCGGTTATAGAGTATGAGTTGCCATTGTTCAAGTTTTGCAGCGGGAATGAGCATGACAAAGGCGTCATGGTAAAACTTAAGTGCCTTTTGATATACCATGGTTGGGCATGAAAGAATGTTCCATGCAACGGCACCCATGTCAGGAGAAAGGTAACGCAGGCCTGTCATTGTTTGAAATGACTCGCGCTTTTTTTCACCCTTGAAGATAACTTTTAAGTCTATAGAACTTTCTGCTTCAGGACCCTCTTCCTCAGAGCTTTCGCCTCCTTCATCGGCGTCTCCTTTGAGTTGATGCCAACTCAGTCCCGGTTTTTTCTCAGATAAAAACGCTGCGTAATGTGCTTCATTGAGTATTGGTATTTTCCCACGCTTTGAGTCAGAGATACGAATAAATTCGTTGGTAGCTTGATCAATTGTTGTGATATAACAGGCGAGTGCTAACGTATTGAAAAAAGCGGTTACTTCTTTTTCTAAAGGAATAGTGCTTTCATCAAGATGCTTTGCACGAATTTGTAGTTCCGCTTTGAGTGAGTGCTCCTGCCAGTAATCACCGGTCTCATGATTGCCGCGAAGGTATACGACGTTGTCGGGATTTGCTTGTAGTAGGCGCATGGCAAGACTAAGCATTTGCATGGTGCTGTGTGAGCGGCTAATTACATCGCCCATGAAAACAATGTAGTAGTCGGAAGATTTTAACTTGAGATCATCATCGATAAAATCGAGCTTCTTCAATTGCTCAAGATCTCGAACGATTGAATGAAATGCCCCCTGGACGTTGCCAAAAATAACAAATTTTGTTTTCGAAGTTGTTGCAATTTTTGTAACAAAATTATCTTTCATACCTTTTTCTTCACGGGGTTTGGTGAGTTTTTCTAGCTGTTCTTTAAAAAAACCAGCAGACCAGAGTGGTGGTTTTGAAAGACCTATAAATGAAAAAAGCCATGAAAACTTTTTTTTGCTGTTTTTCCAAAATGATGATTCAAATTGTTTGTAATGCTTATTAAATTGTGGCCGAATAGTGTTGTCTGTGTCTGTAGGAACTTTTTCCTCAAGACCCTGAGCATATTCACTGATTGCGGTAAGCGTTTCAAAACCTGTCTTGTAAATTGGGAGTGGAACGAGAACGGCAACAGCCAAAACCACCGCACCAATGATGCCAAGGGTAATACCACATATTTTAAGAACGAACAAAATATTTTGTTTTGAAAACAAACTCTTTTTCACGATGACTCTCTTCCTTTTATGTTAAAATAATATATGTGATTGCACTTGCAAGCAAGAGCACCATGAAAATAAAAATGAGCATGCTAACAACTTCTAATGTCCGTGTGAGATTTTTTGGATTGACATCTTTTTGCCCCTTAGTTTGGGTAATAAAATAGCGGTTAACCAGAAGTTGTATGGCAAAAGATACAAATGAAAAGACAAGTAAAAAGAGATAGATAGTATCGGTGGTTGTCATGTAACCCACCTTGGGCATCATTTGTTCGATAACAAATCGATAACCAAGCAAAGCGGTTACAGCTGTTATGGCCAAACTAAAGCGAGAAATGTAGTTTGTAGCACTGACCAGAAATGAGAGGAGCGAGAGAAAGGTCGCTGAAAAAATCGGGATAAAAATAACCATGATTCGCTTTATACCAGCCTTGGCAAAGTTGATAATAAAAAGAGCCTTGGGGTTGTTAATTTTTTTAGTCTTATCCTGCTCGTCGAGTTGAATTGGCAAAAAGCCAGAGTCAACATTAACGTCAGTGAGCTGCCAGCTAGAGGGAACGACGCCCTTGGCGAGCTGAAAGCCTGAAACATCAACCATATAGTACATTTCTTCAGGCGTAACAAAGTTATTGGTTAGTACGATCGAAAGTCGATGATCTTCGAAGGGGAATTTGTGGAATTGCAAGTTGGTATCAAGTTCGAAGAGTACGTCATATTTTACAAAAATACGATTTTTAATCATTTTTATATCAGGCGGTGATCGTCTTTTAATTTTGCTGTTGTCAAATGAGAAGCTTTCGATGGTGCTGAGCATGATCTCATCAGCGTTGAATTCAAACCATACAACAGCATCAACCTCAAAGCGATTATTCTTAACGTCAAATATAGGGAAGTTTTTAATCAGCATTCCCGTATCAACTTTTACTGCAAATGGACCGAGTTTTTTGATAACTTCTGTGTTAATAGCGTTAAGCTCTGGAGGGGTATCGGTGGTAGTAAAGCGCAATAGCGGGATTTGAAAAATAGCAAGTAGATAAAGCATTACCAGGGCTATGATGCCTGTTTTAACCTGTATCGCATGATCGAGGGTGAAGTCAATTATTTTTTGAATCGTTTTGTTCATAATCTTCTAACGTTTGAGGAAACGGAATCCATTCTTCTTTTTGTCCAATATTGATCCATACCTGATGTGAAAGTGTTCGGTTTTGGGCAGAAAAATTAAGTTCAAGGCCTTTAAAATTCTCCTGTTGCATATCTTCTAAGATTGATATGACTTTATCGCTGTTGAGTGGAAGCGTTATACGTTTAAAGCATTCACAAAGAAGGGCGGCATTAATGTACCCCTCCAAAGAAAATGGTGATAGCGTTTTGTAGGGTAAATATTCTTGCATGTCCTTTCGATATTCTTCTACGATGGGCAACTTGCTAGTAAATGGGCTCGGGACAACCGATGAAGTAATGAGTTGTATGCCGCGTGAGCGGCGCAAGGGGCGCTGGATTGAGAAAAGCGTTGAAAGCCCCAAAAAGACTGTTTGGTGCAGACCTTTGTTAATGACTTGTCGAATAAAATTATATGCTGGCCGTGCGTGAGCAATACACAAAATTGCGTTTGGCGAATAGGCCGAGAGAAAATCAACCGCTTGTTTGATATTGACGGTACGTGCTGGATAGCCAGCTTTTGCCATAAGTTTAAGCCCATGCTCATTAAGAATTTTTTCAATTAAAATGACTGCTCCTTCGCCCCAATCACTTGCTTCATAAAATACGGCAAACTTTTTCTTGTAAAGCACTTTGACTGAGTGATCGATGAGCGCTTTCAGTTCGAGTTCATTAGATGCTCGAAAATAAACGGAATTAACGTTTTGTTCTGTTCGCAAACCTGGGCTTCCCTCTATGGGAAAAATATTGGCAAGTTCACCAGTATGAATGTGTGGCATGATGGCCCCAACAACCTCAGTGCCAAAGAAGCTTAAAAAAAGTGGCGAGTGGGGTGACATTTTCCCGATATTACGCCGTACCTTAGGAATTAACGCGCTGTCGTTGAGCGCGTACAGATGAAAATTGAAGACAAGTTCCTTAAAATCTTTTTTCATTTTTTTGAAAAAGAGCGTTATGCCGTCAAAAAGCTGTTTGCCGATAATGGAAATTTCACCTTTGAGTGGAAGGCTTGCAGATATTGGAATTTGTGTCTTGCCAGAGACAATTTTTGTTTGGATAGGTAACTCTTGACGTTGGGGGATGTCATGGGGGCTAGGTTCTGTTGGCGGTGGTTGCTGAAGCTTTTCAGTGCGTTTAACAAATGCTAGGGGTGGAGTGTCTTCTTCTTTCTCTTGTCCATATTTGTCAAGTTCTTCTGTTAGGGCATCTTTTTTTATAGCACCAGGTTTGTGTTTTTTTATTTTTTTTGCTTCTTTTGCAACGGTAATAGCTGGTTGTTCTAGATCATCTTCGTATATTTCTTGCTCTTGTTGTAGTCCTTCTACGTGTTCAGGGGTTGATATTGGCAAATCATCAACAGCTATATTACTGGCATGTTGGCCAATGTACGCAACGCTGAGCATAAGTGTGAGTGTGAGTATTATTTTGTTTTTGTCAGGCATGATTTTTTTCGATCAAAAGATGGACATAGTGTTATTCAACAACCGCAATTACTTTGCCTTTTTTTGATTTATTAAGTCAACAGTATTCTAGAATGATTGCGCTAGGGTATACTTCAGGCGTGCTTTGAGATAATAAAAAAGGAAGGAGTAGGATGAAGCTTCATAATAGCCTAGTGTTCATTTATTTGTTTGTTTGCGGCAGTGTATTTGCAGCTGGTCCTTATACACACGTTTATTTGACGCAAAAGTGGATAAATAAAAACAGAGCATCATATAACGAGCCTGAGAATGTTGCTCAAAAGCGCGCATGCTTGCTGGGGGGCATGTGGCCAGACATTCGATATATCTTAAAAGAAGATAATGTGACGCCCGTTATTACACGTAAGCAAACGCATGAGCGCGGCTTGACTGCTGAAAATCTTCGAGCATGTCAGGACGCTTGTGAGTTGGGTAAAAAAATACATTGTTTTATCGATGAAAAACGAGAAGAATTTGCACGTAAGGAAGGTATACGTGATCTGCTTTTTAAAAAGAACCAAAAGCTACCTCAGAAAATGAGTGATCGATATCTTAAATTTTTGGAAGATGAAGTTTTGTTTGATATGCAGGGTCAGTGGGATGATTTTCTATGGACTGAAAATTTTATGGCGGATGGAGAAATTGTTTTGGGTTTGACGGAGCGCGATGTACGTGTGTGGCATGAAAAATTACGACTTGTTTTTGCCAATCGTCCAAGTAAGCTGCTCAGTTTGGTCAAGGGAAAAACATATTTTGGCATTAGTCCTACGATGTTAGAAGTATGGTATGAGCTCATGCCAGATTTTTCAGGTGATCAAGAAATACAAAGCTACGTGAAGCGGATGCTTATTCATCTTGAGCAGCTATTTTGATGTGAAGGCTGCTAACGTATTCGTGTTCGTTGGGGACGTTGCGTTGTTGTAGTAGATTCTCTTTCTCTGCTTTGTGTTTGTGTTTTTGCTGTGGGTTCACTTGTCGTTGTAGGGTCAGATCGCAAAACTGATTCATTCGATAGTCCCATACCTGTTGCAGCTCGTACCCCTTTGGCTGTTGCACGTTTTCGGCTACTTTTAACAGATCCTGTTCCAACGTCTGGTGCAATATTTTTTTGAGGAGCTCTCTCGATGGTTGCCTCTGGAGATTGTAGTGTTCGTGATGTTGGCGTTTCAGGTCGTTGTATTTTTTTGAAAGATTCATGAGGAGCTTCTGTTTTTGTGGTGGCAGCGGCTCGTCTATCGTTTATTCTTTGAGCTGGTTGCTCTGTTGTTTGAGGTTGTATTTTTGTTTGCGTTTTTGGGGTTTCTTCAGCCGGGAGTATGGGCCCCGGTTCAGTTTTTGTAGTAGGGCTTGGCTGTGGCGTAATACTTTTTTCTACGGTTCCCGCTAGCCCAATAAAGTACCAGTTGTTACCGATGGGGAGTTGGTCGGAAATGTTGGTTCGGGTGAAAACTTTGTCGCCAAGTTTTTTACTTTGGGTGATCCAGACCTGATCGATTTCAGGATGGGTGGTCAATTTGATGCCAATGCCAGGAATGGTTTGCCATAGTTTGCCGTCTTTTTGTTTGCAGTATATGGGAAGGTCTTGGTCAGGATTTTCAGGGTTGGCCGCAGCAAGTGCCCAGAGGTTGCCGCGAGCATCAGCGACGGGAGTTTGGATATTTTGTGTTTGTAGATCGAGCCCGATAGGATACCAGTTGTTACCGATGGGGAGCTGGTCGGAAATGTTGGTTCGGGTGAAAACTTTGTCGCCAAGTTTTTTACTTTGAGTGATCCAGACCTGATCGATTTCAGGATGGGTGGTCAATTTGATGCCAATGCCAGGAATGGTTTGCCATAGTTTGCCGTCTTTTTGTTTGCAGTATATGGGCAGGTCTTGGTCAGGATTTTCAGGGTTGGCCGCGGCAAGTGCCCATTGGTTGCCACGAGCATCGGTGACGGGAGTTTGGATGTATTGCGTTTGTAGATCGAGCCCGATAGGATACCAGTTGTTACCGATGGGGAGTTGGTCGGAAATGTTGGTTCGGGTGAAAACTTTGTCGCCAAGTTTTTTACTTTGGGTCATCCAGACCTGATCGATTTCAGGATGGGTGGTCAATTTGATGCCAATGCCAGGAATGGTTTGCCATAGTTTACCGTCTTTTTGTTTGCAGTATATGGGCAGGTCTTTATCAGGATTTCCAGGATCAGCCGTGGCAAGTGCCCATTGGTTGCCACGAGCGTCGGTGACGGGAGTTTGGATATTTTGTGTTTGTAGATCGAGCCCGATAGGATACCAGTTGTTACCGATGGGGAGCTGGTCGGAAATGTTGGTTCGGGCGAAAACTTTGTCGCCAAGTTTTTTGCTTTGGGTCATCCAGACCTGATCGATTTCAGGATGGGTGGTCAATTTGATGCCAATGCCAGGAATGGTCTGCCATAGTTTGCTATCTTTTTGTTTGCAGTATATGGGCAGGTCTTTATCAGGATTTTGCGGATCGGCGAGGGCAAGTGCCCACAGATTACCACGAGCGTCAGCGACAGGGGTTTGTAATGAAAGGTTTTCTGCTGAGAATACGCTTTTGGGGTAAAAATTTATTGTCAGTAAAAAGAGTAACAGGTTTGTTTGTAGTGACTTATATTTGTTCATGATACTCCCTTAACAAAGCTTTCTAAACTGATTAACTTTTTCAGAATACTTTGCCAAGGGGGCATTTTGTCAATAATTTGTGGATTTGCTTTGTAGGCGGTTGTTCTGCGTTAGGCAGTAGTTTAGTTGTTGATTTCTCGAGTTTGTTTGGCGTTAAGCAAACAGCGTAAGATGAGTGCTTGAACTGGAAGAGGGTGTCTGTCTAGAGCAATACTATAAAGGCTTTCTCCGAGTTTGTCTGTTGCTTCTGCGTTTCCACCGTGCTTAAGCAGTAGGTCAAGAATTTCTATATTGCATTTACCAACGCGAGGTACAGCGCTTTGTGTCGGAGTGTTACCACAAGCGTCTGGTTGATTTGGATTAGCACCTTTTTCAAGTAAGGCTTGGACTAATCCTTTATGCCTGTTTTCAACTGCATGATGCAGCATGGTAAATTTACCTTTGCCATGTGTAGCATTAATAAATATGGGGCTAATTTCTTTGACGTCTGCTTCTGTGAGTTTGTCTGAGAGTATTTTGTGTACAAGATCCTCAGGAAGAGAGTGTATTTCTTGTTGGTTCTTGCGGCATTCTGCTCCTCTTGCATGAGGAAGTTGAGAGGCTGCAAGCATGAGTATGAGCGCTAAAATATTTGTTTTTTTCATAATGTCTCTTTAACGATAATTTTTTTGTTCTAGTTGTTTACCGAGTATTTCGTTCAAGAACGGGTCACCCAGTATAACATCTTTTAATGGTCTGCCACAAAAGGGGTGCGATAATTTTGTATGAGATAGATCTATGTCGTTAGAGTTAAGCAATACTTTGAGCATTGGTATGTTGACACTAGGAGCGAATGCGTGATCTATTGCTTTGTGATATTGTTTGCATACAGCGTTGACTTGTATATCGTCTGAAGGTTTGTTGTTGTTAGCTGTTATAAGTGCCTGCGCAACCTCTATTAGATTAGCTTGTACTACATAATGAAGCAAAGTTTTTCCTGTGATTTGGTCTACATGACTTATATTTGCTCCAAGCTTGATTAGTTCTTTTATAGTATCTCGTTGTTCCATGTGAGCGTGACTGGAGTTTGTTTTTTCTATTGCGATCACGAGCAGCGTTTTTCCTTGCCAAAGTGGAAAGTTAATATCAATCTTGTGATTTTTAATGTATTTGTGGAGCGTTTCTTCTGTCAGCTCTCCATTATCCACAAACCTGTATAGTTCTTGATATGCCGTATGGAGCTTTTTAGCATGTGAGAACAGTTTGTTATTTTGAGCTTGTATTTCTAATGTATTGTCGATGTCTTGTTCTTCATCTAAGTGCATGCTTTCAAGCTCTCTCCATAATAGATAGCCATGGGCGTAGTCATCAAGTTTTAACGGGTGGCAGGTTGCTATGTTATTTGATGCTTTTATAAGTGCTGCATTTAATGAGTTATTCAGTTTTTGAGCTTCCTTTAGAGCGAGAATGGTTTTTATTATGATGTTTTGATCCCTTAACAATAGAGCTCTCATAATAATGTCGTACGTATAATTATCATCGATTTTGATTCTGTTAACATTAAAGTCCGTAAGCCAGCCATTAGGAATGGTTTTATCATTGCCTGTTTGTTTGGTTATTAGGCGAAGATGAATGTTTCTGGGTATGTTGTTTGGCTTCTCTATAGAGTACAGGTTGACATTTGCTAATGCTAGCAGTGCTATAGCGCTTATAAGCTTTTTCATAGGAACCTCCATTTATCGATAATTTTTTTATTGAGTGGTTAAAGTTTCGGGCGTTGGGTTAGCATAAAATCTGTGTAGCCCTACTCTAAAAACGGTGATGTTTTGAGTTATTTCTACAGGCTCCCCTTCTTGTTGTACTGGAAGGTCGAGCGTTTCTATATCACTATCCTCATTCAGATTGATTACTGGCGCTTCTGGCACATCTTGAGTAAGTGATTGTAGTAGTGCAATTATGTTTACGTGTCCTTTTGCTTGAGCGTAATCAAGCGCTGTCCATCCTGTAGGGGATGTTGCATTCAGATTTGCACCCGCATTGAGCAATATGGCCAACGTGCGACTTGTTAGCCGTCCGTCACGGGCTGAGCGTAAAAGCTCATTATCAGGTGTTCTTTCTGGGTTGATGGGTGGTGTACATTGTGCTGCAGGTAGCATGCCAAATATTAGTGATGCTACGAGTGTGAATTTAGTTACATTATTCATAGAGACCTCCATATTTTTACTAATACTTTGTCGAAAGAGCGCTAAAATTGAGTCCTTCTTTAGTGTATAGCGGTTCGTATAATTGTCAAATGGGCAATATTTATAATGTGTGATATTATGTATACCACCATTTTGATAGGGCAAAGAAGTTGTCTAATATACCATTTAGTCCTTCTAGAGGGGACATGTCGGGTTTTTTTGTATGGATTGTGCCTTATAATAAATGTTTTCAGGGGGCGTGACAGATCTTGTTTTTTATGGTATGTTATTGATCATTAGAAAATAAATATCTGTAATAATGTGACTAAAAGTGGAGTGTTAAACCGTTTAAGCAGTGAGGATCGTGATGGGTAAACCTACAATCAAAATTATTGGTGCTAAAGAGCATAATTTAAAGTCAGTTTCTGTTGATATTCCTAAGGAAAAATTGGTGGTTATTACCGGGCCATCGGGTTCTGGTAAAAGTTCTTTAGCGCTTGACACGTTGTATGCTGAAGGACAGCGACGTTATGTTGAATCGCTTTCGTCCTACGCGCGACAATTTTTGGGCGTTGCTCGTCGACCATCTGTCGAAAAAATTGATGGTTTGTGTCCTGCAATTGCCATCGACCAAAAAACGGTTGGTTATAATCCTCGCTCAACTGTTGGAACGATTACCGAGATTTACGATTATTTACGTGTTTTGTTTGCCCGTGTTGGCACTCCTCACTGTGTCGAGTGTGGTAAAGGTATTAGTGCACGTAGTCCTCAACAGATAGCCCATATGTTGCAGGAAAAATTTGATGGACAGGAAATTACGGTTACGGCGCCCATCGCAGTTCAAAAGAAGGGGGAGTTTAAAAATGAGCTTACGCGTTTTTTTGAACGAGGTTTTCATCGATTTGTTATAAACGGAAAATATTATCGTTTTACCGACCCACAAGATATTGCAAAAGTTAAGCTTGGAAAAACATATAAACATACAATTAGTGTGTTGATTGATAAGTTGCGTGTTCAAAAAGATGAACATGTTCGATTACAAGAGGCCATTGAAAAGTCATTTGGATGTAACGGTGGTTTGTGTGGCATTATTAATGAGCAGGGCTCTGAGAGTATGTATTCATCAAAGCGTATTTGTGTTGATTGTGCCCAGTCCTTTCCTGAACTTGAGCCCCGTATTTTTTCTTTCAATTCTCCCCTTGGCGCGTGTAAGAATTGTCATGGGCTTGGCTTTACGTACGAATCAAGTTCATCATTTGAAAACAAGTTGTGGGACTCTCTTGAGGATGACGAATCAAGCCGTTATACGGATGTGCGTCCACACGAGCGTCCGTGTGATTTTTGTCAGGGTAAGCGCTTATGTGATGAGGCTCTGGCTGTTACCGTTGCGGGAAAGAATATTTATCAGTTCAGCACCATGGCGATTAGTTCGTTGCTTGATTTTGTCAAAACCATTGAAACAGATCTGGATGCCGAGCAGCAAGTAATTGCTGCACCACTTATGCGAGAAATTATCAGCCGTTTAACCTTTCTCAATAATGTTGGCTTAACCTATTTAACACTTGCTCGTAGCGCTCGAACACTGTCTGGTGGGGAGGGGCAGCGTATTCGTTTGGCAACGCAAATAGGCTCATCGCTGAGTGGCGTTGTCTACATTCTTGATGAACCAAGTATTGGTTTGCATCAGCGAGACAATGACCGCTTAATTGAAACGCTCAAGTTGCTGCGTGATCAGGGCAACACGGTAGTAGTTGTTGAGCATGACATGGACACCATTAAGGCTGCGGATTATTTGATTGATATGGGACCGGCTGCCGGTATTTTAGGTGGCGAGGTGACTGCTCATGGGTCACCGTCAGAACTTGCAAAACTAGAACAGTCCCTGACCGGTAAATTTTTGTCTGGTAAGCGAGCGATTAAAGTTCCCCAAAAACGTCGTAAGGTAAAGGGATTTTTAACGCTTAAAGGAGCACGGGCAAATAATCTAAAAAATCTTGAGGTTAAATTTCCTCTCGGTGTTTTTTCTGCCGTTTCTGGCGTTTCTGGATCAGGAAAAAGTAGCTTGGTCATGCAGTGCCTTGCTATGGGGCTACGACAATATTTTAGCTCAGGGTATGCAATAGGCCGAAACTTTGAAGAAATTGAGGGTATTGATCAGCTTAGAAATGTAGTTATTGTTGATCAAAGTCCAATCGGTCGCACACCACGCTCAAATCCAGCAACGTATCTTGGTATTTTTGACGATATTCGCAATCTGTATGCAAGCTTGCCTGAGAGCAACGCCAGAGGCTACAAACCTGGTCGATTTAGCTTTAATGTTCGTGATGGGCGTTGTTTTGAATGTAATGGTGAGGGTAAAATTAAAGTATCAATGCACTTTTTAGAAGATGTGCAAGTACTGTGCAAGACCTGTAAGGGTAAACGCTATAACCAGCAGGTTCTTGAGATAACCTTTAATGGTAAAACGATTGCAGATATTTTGGAAATGTCGGTGCTCGAGGCACAAGAGTTTTTCAAAAATTTCCCACGTATTAAAAAACGTATTGATCTGCTTTGTGAGGTTGGACTTGACTACATTAGACTTGGTCAACCATCAACAACATTTTCTGGCGGTGAGGCGCAGCGTATCAAGCTTGTCAATGAGCTTGCAAAGCGTGATAGTTGCACATTGTACGTTCTTGATGAACCAACGACGGGGCTTCACAGTGCCGATGTTGACAAACTCCTTCATGTGATTAACAAATTAGTTGATCGCGGAAACAGTGTGCTGGTTATTGAACATAATTTAGATATGCTCAAATCAGTTGATTACCTGATTGACATTGGTCCTGAGGGTGGAGAGCAGGGTGGTTATGTTGTTGCTCAAGGGCTGCCTGAAGAAGTAGCAAAAAGTAAGCAAAGTATTACCGGTAAGTTTCTAGCACGTGAGCTTGCGAATAGTCAAAAAAAATAAAGGCACACTGATCTAGAACGCTCTTTAAACCGATTTTTTAAGTTGCTTGCGAAAACAGCCTTGTTTAGATTAAATTCCGAGCAAGGTTGTTTTATTTTTAAAGACGGGGAAGGAAGAGAATGAAATGCTCTGTTATTTTTTCTTGTATGCTTTTGTTTGCTTGTTCAACGTTATCGGCAATGGATGAGGGGCAGGGGGTAGATCTGGATCGAGCATCGCTTGCTTTACACGAAGCCGCACAAAGTGATAGCTTAGATGATGCTAAAAAAGCGGTAGGAGATGGTGCTGATGTTAATGCCCGCAATGAGCATGGGCTTACACCGCTACATAATGCTGTATGTCATAATAGCCTTGGTGTTATGACGTACTTGCTTTCGCTTGATGGCGTAGAGAAGAATGCTAAGGTTGTAGCTACGCGTAAAGATGGTGGACATAAGGGAACAATGATTCCATTTAATGGGTATACAACGCTTCATCTAGCTATTGTCAATCTTCCTCAAGAGAGTGAACAAGATGTTGAAAAGGCAAAACAGGGTTTCAATCGTTTACTTAGTTCACTCGGTAAGGATGACCTTACAATGCTTGATGGACAAAAATTTACCCCACTTGCACGCGCATTAATTAGTTGTCAAACAGCTCGCGCCGAAACATCTCGTTCATTATATGTTTTTGCAGCACAAGAAATTTGCAAAAAGCTGGCGGCGTTTGGCTTAAGTGTTGATGAGCAAAGCAAACAGCTCATGCAATCTATCAAAGAACTCAAATCATAGGCTTACTCAAGTCTTGAGTAAGCATTATCTGAAAATTTGCACGATTTCGTAATTTTTTTACGCTGCTGGTTGATTTAATCAACCAGCAGCGTGTCGTTTTTGCATTACAGGCGTTATTTGATATACTTCTGTCACAGTATTTTCCATTTAAATGTATGTTAACCCCCTCATTGAGAAAAGGGATTGGCGTGAAAGTTGATGTAGACTTTTTTAAAAGACGTCTATGTCTTTTAGTTGTAGGTATATTATTTTTCCTCGGTTGTGGCCAAGTTGTAAGCGCCATGTCTCAACGTGATAAGTACTGGGAAGGTAGAGGACTGTTTGGATTGCCCCTACACGAAAGAATGACCAAGATTGAAAAAATTGTTCGAGATCAAGAAAAAATTGAACAGGTCATGGATAACTTTCGCAAAGCACGTGATAAGTACACCAAGAAGGTAAATGCTTATAAAGCGTATAATAAGCAACTAAGTGCGGCTAGTAAGCCTAATAAACCTGAAGCGTTGACTAACTGGCAAAGGGATCTGAGAAAATCTGATGAGGATTTTATAGCCTTGGCATCACCAGGTCGGAGTGGTAGTGCCGATAAGGTTCCCCTTCCTACGCCTCGAGGTGTGCTTAAAAAAAGGAAGTGGGAATTGCTTACTAAAGAGGAGAATTGTTTTCATTATTATAAAGAAAAATTTAATAGTCAGCCAGTTGATCAAGAAGAAATAGATGCTCTTGATAACACAATAAATAAGTATAAAAAAGCGCTTAAAATGTTGCGTGAAAATTCAGATAATATAGCTAAAGCACTGGTCAACTCAACTAATCCTGCGGCAAAGCTTGGGAGTATTATTGCGCGAGGGCTAGCCGGACAACAGCTTGAAGGGGTACTTGAAGATAGTGATATTGACAGTGTCTCAAGTGGTATCGAACAAGGTGTGTATGTACGCGTTGCGGGTGCATGTGGCGACGTTCTTGGCGAAAAACTTAAAGGATCTATTAACCGCATGTTTGGCGGTGCGTGGGATTTTGCCGAGAACCAGATCGTGGATGGGTGGAATGTGTTGTGCAATGTGTTGTTTCATGCGTCACGAGATCCATTTACCTCAGACGAATTAACCGGGTGGGATAACTTACTTGATTCTGTTTTTAAAGATATTGAAGCGCTTTTAAAAGAGGGACCTAAAGATAGTTCTCGTAGTTATGAAATGACATTACGTCAATTACAAGAAGAGAGTGATGAAGCAAGTGAAACGTTGACAACACTTAAAAATAGTGCTTGGCGCTGCTTGATTGAGGGCTATGCAGATCAAATTGATTTTATAGCAGGTGAGTTTGAAGACCGTAAGGTTTACTATAAAGAAAATAATCTTACAAATCGTGTTTGCTCATTTTACATTAGCCAAATTGTTAAACGACTTCTTGAGTTTAGGGATATTTTACTTGAGGCAAATTCTTTGAGCGAGCTTGATCGACTGCTTGATTTTAACAAACAGATGGTTGGTGCTTACAAGAAGAACATCCTGATGCTTAACAGGCGGTTGTCAGAGTCGCTGCAAGGATTTGGAAGAGCTACCAGCAAGGACAAACAATTTGGGGGTAAGTTTCCTGCTAATGATTTCAATAAAGGTAGTATGGGCGGTTATGGTTCGGGTTTTGATAATGACAAGCCGTATCCGGGTTCATTCTTTTAGGTAGGAACAAGCGGAGTGAAAGTAGGCGTACACAAGATTTTGTTTACATTGGGATTGTTTGCGACTTGTACTGTTGTAGGTCGCACAGATGAAGTGCTTGCTTCCGGTTCCAAAGCGCTGGAGCCAACCCCGCTTTTTGATAGCAAAAAAACTCTCGTTTTTGAGACAATGAGCCTAGATAGAATTGCTGAGTTCACAAATGAGTGGGAGCAACGTATAGACCAGGCATGCTGGAATAGAAACATGGTACTTGGCTTATTGGCAACGGGCTTGCTCAGTGTGGCGTGGATTTGGTGGAAGCTTGAGCGACAAGAGCACAATAATAATTCGGGTCAACCAATGAGCGATGAAGAGTTTGATCGGTTGTATAATCAATATCTCTATGAAAAAGTAAAGCATAAACGAGAGCGTGCAACTTTTCGGGGCATAGTTAAAGACTCTGCGCTCCGTGCTGTTGGTGCAGCGATATTTTTATTTATCTCGCATGAGCTGTTGCAAAAGTTTTCTGGTTTGTTTGATAAGTTACAGGAAGGTGCTGCGGGTATTTCATGGAACTTTGAGAAAGAACAAGCGCGGATGTTGCTTGCAGAGTTTGAGCAGGAGTTGGGTACGTTTGGTGATAGTGTGTATGACTTTTTACAGAGTTGTCAGCATTTTCAGCATAGGTTGAGCCAAGATGATACGTCAAAATTATACGATTTTTACGCCGTTTCGATAGTGACACATCATGCAGCAATGGTTTACACAACAGAAAAACTACTGGCATTTATATGCGCTGTATTTGGTTGTCGAGTAAATCAAGGCCATTCTGATCAGGGTATGAGTGCCCATATTCATAATATTGTTGAGGGGGTTAATCATATTTCTTCAGAGTTTGAACATATTCTGAGTAGTCGCGAGCATGGACAGGAGGCGGATAGCTTTTTTTTGTCACTACAAATATTTTTCAAAAAAATGAAGCGAACTGTGTGCAACATGGCTAAAGATATCTGTGAAGGCAAGGTTGCATGAGTGGTATGAAAAGCATTTTTTTTTTAGCTATTTTTTCGTACTTTTTTTCCGCGATTAGTGGGGAGTGTTTTTTAGATAATGTCTCAGTCCCAGAGCGGAATATGCTTGCTCGGCAGGACTTTAGTTTTTATCGAGACTATCTTGAAAAATATTTTCCTAAGGCATTGGTCATGCAAGATATGTTTTTGCAGATGGCGCCTGAACAGATTGAGCAGTCGCTGGAAGATCTTGTAACGCTTTTTGCCAAAGAACCGTGGTTTTATTTTGTCAATAAACCTGAGGGTTTCAAATTAGGTCATTATTGGGAATTTATCGTAGATCAGCTCAGCATAATCAATAGCTTTTTGAACAAAGCTCGTATTAATCCCCTTGAAAACAAGGTCTTCCTCCTTAAAGATTCATTTTTTTTATCATCTGAGGAAAAGCTGTTGATGAGCATATCAAAGCCACTGCTTGATTATTTTAAAGAGCAATCGAACGTTTATGGTGCTCAAAAAAATATGCATGACGATTTTGTTCAAGCAGATGAGCAGGCTATGTTTATGGCCCTTTTTGACATTTCCTCGCAAGATAAGACCTGCGGGGAGGATTCAGGAGATGAAGATACGGACGAGCAGCAAAAAGATTACGAAATGCGTCAAGACCATGTAATATTTCGTTTTTATGCTTTGTGCTTTGACTATCTCATTAAGTTATTTAATGAGGGTATCATGTTTAAAGATACAATTATGGCAAACAAATATCAGGCTGAATTGAATTACGTTATGGGTAAGTTACGCGGTTCGTCATTTGAATCTGATTATCAAGAAGCATTGAAGACATGTCGTGAGCTTTATCAATTGCTTGAGCTGCATTTAGGTGTTGATAAAGATGAAGAAGAGTTTATTAACATGCTCTTTGGTGATGATCAGGAAGCATCTGAAGAGGCAAAAGCGTTGATGCGTGAAAGTCGTTCTCTGTTTGGGTAGGTATGAGCTATAGATTTTTTTACATCTTTTTATTCTGTTTTGTTCGATGCTTGGCTCTGCAACAGCACACATCGCGTAGTGTTATTTTGCCAGATTTTATTCAGAGCTTTATTAAGCATTATGAGTTTAGCCCAGAGGGGCGATTTACTCATGAATATCATCCATATCTGCTGCAAAATACATCAGTTAGTCTTGATGAGCTTGAACATAGCTTAGTTGATAATGGGCTTCATTTGTTTGGTCGTATGATTATTTGTGGATATGAAGAACAGGCGGTTCCATCCTACTACACCGATTATACACGAGCCAAAATTAACGATGAGGCACGTTTGCATAGTAAAGCAGATTGGTCGATGAAATTACACAATCGGTTTGGCATTATGACCGGTTTTTTGTTTAAGGATATCAACGAGCTATCTCAGCGCTTTATAAAAGATAAAGAGCCGCTTTTTTACCATATTGACCCAACGGCATTAACGGTGTTTAGAGATCAAGCGACAGTTTTTCAGGAACATGCATTTGGGCAAGCTTTGCCGTTGATGCACAAGGCTCGAGATACTCTTTTAGCCCACAGTTTAAAAGGGAAATGCAAAGAGGTCTTTAAAAATTTGATAGCGTTTTGGCATACCATGTACACAAGTGCATTGAAGGTTGGCAATAAGCAGATTGCAGGAACGCAAGATATTTTATTTTCTATTGAGTATGGCAAGCATTTACTTCGTTCTGAGCTTCCATTGCTTAAATTTTTTTTGGGTCCCGATATTACCTATCCGATTGAGGTTTCATGCAAACAAAAGCGTGGGGCAACTATTCATGCTCAGCATTTTGTTAGCGAATTTGTCAAAAAGCTTCAGTCTCGCAATGGTCAAAATACGGTCTATGTTTTTTGTAGTTTTGTTGATGGTGTTGGCAAAAGTACCATGCTTGGCAACATTAAAAATTGGATGCGGTTTGGTAGTGATATTGACCAATTTGAGCATGTTGATAATTCATCATCACAGCTTTCAGAAGTATTTAAGTATGCTGATAAGGTTTTTATTGCAGATTTGCCGGCGCAGGTGAGTCATTTTACCTATAAGCCCGACGGATACGTGTATGTTGATGTGCAAACAAACTTACCGTACGCAAAAATTACAGAACTTGAGCAGTATGTGCTTTGTAATATTGGTCAGCTTAAACAGGAATATGATCGGTTGTATAAGCGTGTAGAACAGGTTATAGCAGAGCAAGGTTTTCAGGCTCCTCAGCTTAACGATGCAGCATCAGCCTCTTCATCATTTGTAAAGAATCTCTTTTTATTAAAACGACATGTGGGTAACAATTGGATTCCTTTTCATCATAAAGATAATTTTTACTTGTTTAACCAAGACAGACCATCCGAAATCCGTGGACTGACTCCGCTTGGGCAGACTAAGTCTGAAGGGCTAAAGAACATTGAAGCAGAGCAAATGCTTTTTTTTGCCGGCATTAAGATGCCTTGTTCGTACAGTTTTTTTGTCGATGATTTTATTAAAAAGCTTAAGCAGTATGATATCAAAGAAGTAGTATTTGTTGATTTTGTAAGTATGTATCCTCGCTCATCGCGTGAAAATGTGAGAATTAATTACCTGTTGCAGCAACTTGCTTTGCTTAATCCATCATTTGATCCGCTGTTTAGCTCATATGCAACCTTTATTAATGGTGGACAGTTGTTGCATTGTTTACTTGATCACAAAAAACTAGAGAAATTTTTTGACTCGCTTTATCAAGAGTCAATGTTGCGCTTCTTTTTGTACCAGTACATTATGAATAATGATGTTAATTATGTACAAAGTGTTTCTCCCGCAATGCTCAACGACTACTGCCTCAAAAAATTAAATGATGTGCAGCAGGACAATGTTAATTATGTACATAATGCATGTCGAAAAAAAATTCTTGAAGAACGCAACAACCTCCAAAAGCTTTTTGCTAAAACAAAGTCTTTTGTTAATATCTTTGAATTTTCATTTAATAGAGTTCTTGCGCTTTCTGACGTTTTCTCTAGTTTTTTTAATGCTTATGTTAACCATGAAAGTTTGGCTAAGGCTTGGCAACAGTGTGGTGACGTTAATGTCACTGGAGCGAGTAACTTTGAACAGGGTTCGTGTGATTATCAGGCTAACCTTACTCATGGGCAGGGCGTTAAGGTTTTATATCGTTTTTTCCCTGAGTGTAAAAGTGAGTTGTTGCTGACGCCATTTATGAGCAGTATACGCTCGTGTTGGTATGCAGCGTTGAGCAATCTTGCTTTTACAAAAGTTAATGCTGATGGTCTGTACGAGTTTGAAAAACACCTATGGCCCGTTGTTCCACTTTTGATGACAAAGGGAACAGATGGAAATGTTTATGTGGTGCAACGCCTCTACGATTTGTGTACAAGTTCTATTTCAAAGAAAATAAAAAAAGCTTTTAAAAATTTTAATTTAAGGACGTTCAAACCTAAGGATTTTGCAGTAATTGACGATGAACTATTACGCTTGAACTGGAATGTCAAACAAACAAGTAGTGGTATTTTTGCCTATGATTGCGATCTTGCAACTCTACGGAGTAAAGCAGGAAATGATTCAATGATGTTTGGCCCAATGGGTAAGCAAAGCGTTGTTTCACTTCTGGTCCAAAAGCATCAAAACGAGAATGGCCCGGATGCGGTAGTTACAGCAAATCGGCTTGGTAAATATCTTAACGAAAGTCAATTTTGGAAAATTGAAGCGCGTAATATGTATCAGGAGGCAACGAAAAATGGACTGAATCCATCATGTGATCAAAATAGCGATGACTCAGATGAGAGCAATAATTCAGGGTTTTTCGATGACGCAGAGTCAGTAGGTTTTCTTGGAGCAAATCCAGGTTTTGGTATGCAAAACGAGAACAACACAAAAGAAAAATTATATGTTATGCGTGACGATCAAAAGTATACCATGCAGCTTCTTGCTCGTATGCTTTGTACGATTGACATGGTCATTAAGGACATTGATAGCAATATTGTAATTCGCTGGTGTAATAAAAAAGACTTCAAGGCAGCGCTTAAGCTGTTTGAAAAAATAACCATGCCACGTTATTTTAATCTTTTATGCAAAGATGAACTGTTTGAGGACTATGACACTGTTGAGCCGTATCCAAGTTGGGAGTATTGGGAAAAGATTGGCCAGTAGACCTACAGACTGATATCAAGCCCTTGTAGATCAATACGCGTAACTCCTTGCCACTCATTTTTCATAACCTGTGCAAGCAAGTTAAATGACTGGTCGCCAATTTGATCAAAAATAGGCAAAAGGTCTGGGCGATTAAAAAAGATTACTGGTTTGATGATGCCCTGGCTAAAGACCGAACAGCGTACATGTCTTTCCTTTAGCAGTGTTGCTCCTTGTTGCAGGGTAACGTTGCGGATAAGAAAAAGTGGTGCTGGGTTTGAGTTGCCAAATGGCTCTAGCCGAGCGATATCGTCCATAAGTTTGTAGTTAATTTCTGGTAGTTCAAGTTCTGCATCTATAGTTGCTTTAGGTTGAAGATCTAAAGGAGAAACACTCGCTTTCACCTGTTCTTCAAGATTTTTCTTGAGTAGAGGGAGATTTTTTGCGTCAAGTGAAAGTCCAGCAGCGCAGGTGTGTCCACCAAAGTTGAGCAGAAGATCTTTGTTTTGTTCTAGTGCATTAAAAATATCAAATTCAGGAATCGAGCGACATGAGCCTTTTGCGGTTCCGTGAGCGTCGATATGAAAAATGAGCGTGGGTTTGCCATAGTTGTGCATCAGTTTTCCGGCAACTAAGCCAATAACACCAGCAGGCCAATTGTCATTTGATGCGATAATAACGTTTTCACCATCTAAATCGATTGTTCTATTGATAATGGCTTGCTCAATTTGAGCATAAATTGAGCGTTCGATTTTTTTGCGCTCTTCATTCATATTTTTTAAGACCGCACCAACGTGGGCAACATCATCTTGGTTAGAGCTAATCAAGAATCGTACGCCATCACGAGCGTCATCAAGTCTACCCAGAGCATTGAGTTGCGGTGCGATCATAAAACCGATATCGAGTGAGTCAAGCAGTTGCTTTTCCAGACCGCTGTTTTGCACCAGTGTTTGCATAGCGTAGCTACGGTTTTGATTGACAAGATTGAGACCATGCCGTACCCAGAACCTATTTTCACCGACGAGCGGGACAACGTCGGCAACAGTGCCCAGCATAAGGAGCTCGTATGTCTTTTCTGGGAGTTTTTTAATGCCACGCTTTTCATACAGTAAGCTTACCAATTTAAATGCTACCCCTACGCCGGCAAGGCTTTTAAACGAGTAAGGGCAGTCGGCTTGCTGGGGATTAATGATAGCGATTGCTTTGGGCAGCGTGCCGTGAGGTCGGTGGTGATCAGTGATGATCAAGTCGATACCAAGTTTATATGCGTCATTAGCAGCCTTATAGGCTGTAATGCCGTTGTCCACGGTGATGATTAACGCGTAGTTGCTTGCATGAGCTTTTTTTACAGCTTTGCTGGAAAGTCCGTATCCGTCGCGCTTTCTGTTGGGCAAGAAATAGTTTATGTTTGCCCCCAGCGGTATGAGGGAGGAGAGCATAATTGATGATGAGGTAATGCCGTCAACATCATAATCGCCGAAAATTAGTATCTTTTCTTTACGATTGATAGCTCGATTTATGCGCTCGACGGCTATCTCAATATCTTTGAGCGTACCAGCATGCGGGACGTCTTTTTCGTACGTCGTGAACAAGAAAGAGTTAATTTTTTCGCTTGTGTCATATCCTCGACGGCATAAAATCTGTGCAATTGGGTAGCCGAGATTATGGGCAAGTCCGCATTGACGCGCATGTGCCAAATCAGTGACTGGGAGCTTCCAATAGTACTTTGTTCCTTGAATAAATTCGTGCTGTTGCGCGAGCGTCTCAGTTTTTTGGGTGGACCGCTCTAACATGCGCTACTCTTTTATCGGCTTAAGCGTTGGAAAGAGAATTATGTCCTTGATCGCGCTTGTATCGGTTAACAACATGGCGAGACGGTCAATCCCGATGCCAACACCAACGGTTGGTGGTAGTGCATACTCCAGTGCTTTGATGTAGTCGGCATCAAAACAGTGCGCTTCGTCATCTCCCTGAGCCTTTGCATCGAGCTGTTGATGAAAGCGCCTTGCTTGTTCATACGGATTATTAAGCTCTGAAAAGCCATTAGCACACTCCATACCACAAACAAATAGTTCAAAACGTGAGGCAATATGTGGCTTTTCTGGATCTTCTTTGGCCAGTGGTGAAACTTCAACAGGAAAATCTGTGATAAAGGTTGGTTGTACCAATTTTTCCTCAACCAATTCTTCAAAGAGTGTGAAGAGCTTGGTGCCGTAAGGTGTATTTGGATTGTGCTCAAGTCCATGTTGGCTAAAGATTTTATTGATTTCATTTTCGTCAAGCGCAGCAGGGCTAATGCCAGCAATTTCGATGAGCGAATCTTTTATACTCATGCGTTTGAAAGGAGGATTGAAGTTAAGCACGGTTCCCTGGTATTCAACGTTGAGATCATTACTTACTTTTTGTGCGGCATGAGCAATAAGTTGTTCGGTTAGGACCATGCCGTGATGATAGTCATGATAAGCCATATAAAACTCAAGCATAGTAAATTCAGGATTGTGTTTTGTTGAAACCCCTTCGTTTCGAAAGTTTCTGTTGATTTCAAACACCCGGTCTATACCGCCAACGACAAGGCGCTTGAGGTATAGTTCCGGTGCAATGCGCATGAATAATTCAATGTCGTAAGCATTGTGGTGAGTTACAAAAGGTCGTGCGGTCGCTCCTCCGGCGATGGGGTGAAGCATAGGAGTTTCAACTTCCAGAAATTCTTTTTCCTGCAAAAAGGTTCTAATTTCTTGAACAATTTTTGAGCGCTGTATGAACTTCTGTTTACTTTCAGCGTTGCTGATTAGATCAAGATATCGTTGACGATAACGTTGTTCAATATCGGTCAGACCATGAAATTTTTCGGGAAGTGGGTGTAAGCATTTACTCAGTAGTACGATTTTTTCAACACTGAGTGTCGTGTGTCCAGTTTTTGTTACAAATAGTGTTCCTTGTACAAAAACAATGTCACCGACATCAACAAAGTGTTTGAACTGATCAAATGCTTCTTCTCCTAGGCCATCTTTTTTTATGTAAACTTGTAAATTTCCGGAAAAGTCTCTGACATTGCCAAAAAACGTTTTGCCATGATCACGTTTTGAGAGTAGACGTCCAGCAAGCTTGTATGATGTTTCAGGCTTTTGTCCCTGCTCAAATTCATCAAGTGCCTGGGCAATAGTGCATGAAAGCGGTATATTGCATGGCCACGGGTTGATGTTCTGCTTCTGCATTGTTGTAACTTTTGCACAGCGAACCTCATGCTCGTTGGCATCCGTTGGCTGGAGTGTATGTGTGTCTACGGGATCAATTTTTGTATTTTTCATGGCGGTGACCTAACGCTGGACGTTAAAAAAATATAAGACCTTGAGAGTCTTTTTAGTATATAAGACTTGCAAAAACTGTGCAAATCTTGCATATTTTTGACAAATACAAACAATAATGTTTACAAACGAAAAAAAGCAGGTTACCTTAAATCAGGTGTAAGGAGAAGTTTTTCGTTCAACTAACTCTATTTTTAGGAGGAAGGTTATGAAATCATTGGCAAAAAGTTTGTTGCTTTCAGTTCTTTTGGCAGCTGCAGTAACGCCTGTATTTGCAGGAACAGACACAGCGGCAAAAAGATCACCTGAAACAAAAGGCCGCATAACAGCAGCTGAAGCACGTACAAAAAGAACTGCAGGCAGAAAGCAACGCACCAAAAAAGAAAGAAAAGGCAAAAGAACTAGAGCAGCTGGCGCACGCAAAGCTGGTAGAGAAGGCAGAAAAGCTTCTCGCGGCGGTGCAACAGCCTAGGGCTTAAAAGTTTTCATCGCATTAAGCGTTGAAATAGAAAAGGCGACTCGCAATGAGTCGCCTTTTCTTATTTTGTTACAGCGTGAGCGTTGATATAAACAAACTCTTCAGGTTGTCCCATTTGCAATTTTTCTCGACAGAGTTTTTCAAGTTCAAATGTGCCCGCTTGCCATTGAGTAATGGTATTGTTGAGGGCATATATTTCATCTCGTGTCGAGCTTATTTGCTTCATTTTTGATTCAATTTTTTTTTGTAATGAAAAATATTCGTGGATGCCACGCTTGCCTAGAACAAAATAGTAGCCGACAGCGAAAGAGGCTGATAGAAAGATGCATAAGTATATAGATGTTTTATTTTCCATAATCTTAATCTTACTCTCGCTCAATGTCTCGATGTGTGGTGAGAAAGCGAATATGAGGCCAATTTTGTTGACTGAGTTTTTCTACAAACGTAACAGAACGATGTTTGCCGCCAGTACACCCGATTGCTACGGTGACAAAAAAGCGGCCTTCCTGATAAAACTTTTCGAGTGAGTAGTGTAAAAATCCTGATAATTTTTCCCAGTATTCTTCGGCAACCGTGTTATTGAACAGGTAGTCTTGTACCTCTTTGTTTTTACCAGTTAAAGGTTTAAGGTGTTCTATGAAATGTGGATTGGGTAAAAAACGTAGATCGTAGACAAGGTTGCTTTCAGAGGGAACACCGTACTTGAAGCCAAAGGAAAGTAGATTCACCAGAAGTTCTTGCAGCTGTTCTTCAGAGAAACTTTTACGTACCCATTTGCGTAGCTCATGAATATTAAATTCGTCGGTATCAAGGATCATGCTTGCCATGCTCATGATAGGTTCAAGTAATTCTTTTTCCTTTTCAATGGCACGATCCATGTTGATACCTTCTGCAAGAGGGTGCTTGCGTCGCGTCTCTTGAAAGCGCTTAAGCAGTGTTTGGGTCCGAGCATTGAGAAAAATTATTTTGGTTGAAAAAATTCCTTCCTGTTTGATTTTTGCCATTTCAGACATAAATTCTGAGAGGAATTGTTCTCCGCGTGCATCAATACCAATACCAATTTTTAGTGGGTTAATTTTAGTATGAAATGCGAGTGAAAGAAATGTACTGATCAGAGGTACTGGTAAGTTGTCAACGCAATAAAAACCAAGGTCTTCAAGCGCGCGCATAACACTTGTTTTGCCAGCACCAGAAAGGCCAGTAACAACGACAACGGTATAAGTATTTTCTTGTTGAGGTGAAACCAATTCTTTTTCATGGATTTGTTGCATGTTCTTCATCCACGTTTTTTGTTAGAACGCTTAAAACTTTTACAACCTTGTAAATACATTTACTTCTTATTTCTGATTACTCTAATCTTAAAGTGTTTAGAGCGATTTGGAAAGTTTCTACAAGTAAAAGTCTAGAATGTGCCCTAGAAAGGAGAAGTATGAAGGAAAAAAAATATTTTTTTATGATCCTTATGGTCTTAGGTAGCATACTTAACGCTCAAGAGGATGTTTTGTGTCGCTCATGCTTATGCGTAAAAAAGGAGCCTCTGTTGCTTGCCTCCTCATCAAGTCAAGATGATAATAAAGATGACAAAAAGGAAAAAAATCCAGAAAAAGACATTTACCAGTGGTTCAAAACATACTCTGAAGTGGTTGGTCTTGTTGAGAAGAAAGCATTTAGAAGTGTTGATTTTTCAGACTTTATCCAGGACTCGCTTAAGTCAGCCGTATCGCAGGTTGATGCTCACTCTGCATTTTTTACTAGGGATAGTTATAAAACCGCTATGGAGTCGGCTACTGGAGAGTTTTCTGGCATAGGGATCAGCATTATTGGTAAGTCGCCTGATGATGAGGCGCTTACAATTATTGATGTTGTTCAACCCGGTCCAGCACAAAAAGCAGGTCTACAAGCCAATGACAAAATTGTTGAAGTTGATGGTAAAAAACTAAAGGGGATGACAACTGATGAGGCTACGAGCAAATTAAAAGGCAAAATTGGCACCGAGGTTAAAATTAAAGTTGTGCGTAATAAAAAGCCGCTTGAATTTGCCATTACCAGAGACATCATTAAGGACCAGACGTCATCTTGTTATCATTTTCCAGATCACGGTATTTATTATCTTTCGCTCAAAATGTTTGCAGAAAATTCAGCGCAGCAAATGTCTGAACTGCTGCATAAGGCTAACGCCGGTAAGTGTAAGGGCATTGTGCTTGATTTACGACGTAATCCTGGTGGCACGCTTGACTCTGCAATTGAGATGGCAGGCCTCTTTCTGGAAAAGGGCGCAATGGTTGCTTTGACCAAAAACAAATTTGGTATGCGTGTTGCTGAATACCGCACTAAGACCGAGCCAGTGCTTAAGTCAGATGTGCCTATCTTTATTTTGATTGATAACTTTACAGCCTCAGCAGGGGAGATCTTGGCAGGGTGTTTGCAGTACCACTCTATCAAAAACTTTGAAGACAAAAATGCAAAAAAGAACAAGCGACTGATGATTTTTTTGGTGGGCGTTCCAACCTTTGGTAAAGGGTCAGTGCAAGAAGTTATTCCAATCAGTAATGGTTGTGCGCTCAAGCTAACAACAATGCTGTACTACTTGCCTGACGAAAAGCTTATTCAGGCCCGTGGTATAGAGCCAGATTTTTTGATAAAGCCGCGTATGATTCCTTCAGACGAGCTGAAATGGGTAAGTGAAATGTATGGAAAAGAATCATCACTTAAACATTATATCACCGCTGAAGAGGTAGAAAATCCGGGTAAAAAACCTGAAGAAAAGAAAAAAGAGGATGAGAAAGAAAAGAGTTGGGAAGAAAAGCATCGGGAGGCACTGCTTTCAGATATACAGGTGCAGACCTGCGTCAATATGATTAATATGCTTGATAATAGTAGAAAAAATGCTCCTAAAATGGTTAAGAATCGAGATAAAGCACTTAGTTTTTTGAAACAACACTATATGACCGACAACCCCGTTCAGGTCGTTAAAATCAAGTAATACATAATAAAATGGCTAAAAAACAATAAAAATTGTTAAATATTTTTTGATTTTTGGATGGAAAGGCCATATACTACTATCTAAACCGTGAAACGTATGCTCAATACGCTGCGTTAACGCATGAAATGGTGGGCGTAGCTCAGTTGGTAGAGCGTCAGATTGTGGTTCTGAATGTCGCGGGTTCGAGTCCCGTCGTTCACCCCATTTAAATGAAATATCTTGAATAAAAAAAGACCGTCGGGGTGTGGCGCAGTTGGTAGCGCACTCGCTTTGGGAGCGAGGGGTCGTCAGTTCGAGTCTGACCACCCCGACCATTTTTTTCCGTGAGCTTTTTTGTGCCCGTAGCTCAGTTGGATAGAGCAACGGATTTCTAATCCGTAGGTCGCAGGTTCGAGTCCTGCCGGGCACAAATCTTATTAGAACAATCCCATTCTTCCATTCGCTGTTCCATTAAAATTAAAAGTAGTACTGCTCGGTAGATCTGGAACGGAGTTAGAAGGCCTTTTAAGGCGTGCAATACGTTCTTCAAAATCTTCATCACTGATATCCTCAGGGTTGGTAAAGGTCGGGAGTGTCGGAGAGGAGAATGCATGGCCAGGGGATCCCTGAAGCATATTGACGACCTTGGCAAGCTCTCCAGCAACGTGAATGCCGCTTTGTACTACCTTGATGCCTTTCCCGATAGAGGAAAAGCTGAAATCTGGAAGGCTGTCAATAAGCCAAGGTTCATCATCCTCTTGCTCGTCACGGGCTGCGACGTGTTCTGATATTACTCTTTTTATGGACTGTAATTGTTCCACATGTATCTTCTTTATTTCTTCTACGCGCTGTTCAAGAGTTGTAATGCTGTCTTGGCATGCTTTAGTTTTTTGATCATTGTTTGCTTTAAGTGTTTGCATGATTTGCGTTATCTGGTCAATCTGTTGGTTTGTCTTACGCTGTTCTTGTTCTAATGTTTGTAAAAGCTGTGATTTGAGATAGGCAATCTCTTTACTTTGTTGTTCTTGTGACTGCCTTTGTGCCATTTCAAGTGCCTTGCTACGTTCTTCAAGCTTTATGCCTAGTAGTTCAACTTGCTGTGTTAGTTTGCTTATTTGTTCCTTGGTAGCAAGTTTTTCCTTTTCTTGTTCTACTTGTGCTTGGGCAAGTTTCTGTTCAACAGTGGTAGCAACCGACTCACTTAGTTTTTGACTTTCAGCCAGTTGCTGTGCAAGTGCTAGCTGCTGGGCGAGTGCTTTTTTTTCTTGTTCTGCGTTTTGGCTTGCCAGTGTTTGTTTAAGGAGGTGATAAATTGTAATGCTCATGCCAACGGTTAACGTGATTGAGATGGAAAAAAATATCCATAGTAAGTAACGCTGTTTTTCTTCGGGATCTTTTTTTTTGATCTTGCAAAAAAGTGTAGAAGAAAGTTCCTGAGCTGTGCGGTCAAGCCTTTCAAGCGTTTGATGTGCACAGCGTTTGTAATCATACATCGTTGGGTTTGGAGTATGCCAGAGCAAGGCTGCCAGCTCCTCAAGCATGGTAATAAAAAATTTGCTGCGGACCAGGTCATTAACGGGTAGACCGTACCAGGCTATCAATTCATCAAAAAGCTTATGTATTTCAAACGATGAAGAATGCGTAGCGTGTGCTAGTAATTCTGACATTTTTTCGTATGCGTCAGCTGGCCATTGTTCGTGGCTTACAAATTGTTGCATGACTGTTTTAATGGCTGATATTGTGTGTTCAATCTCTTCTCTGACCGGTTGATAGGAGGGATTAAGTATATGATCAATTGATGAGTTAAGGTAAGTGAGATTACTTGCAATGTTTTGATAGTTTGGTACATGCGCGTTGGCTGTTGTGACGATGAGTGTCATAATAAAAAAGGCATATCGATGCGTGTGCATACCGCTTCCTCTGGGTCAAATAATATCTATAAGAAATTATCAGGCACATTTGTTCTGTGTTATTTATTCTTTCACAGGTCTTATTATTTAATAATATACAAATAAAGTGCATCATTATGCCAGGAATTGCCTGAGTATTGTCTGTTTTGGTCGTAAAATACGACATTTTTATCCTTGATGGTTGAGTTTTTATGAGGGGGGCAAGTAATTTTATTGTTTTTGTGATATAATACTTCTTCATTGAGTAAAAAAAGCCGATTACGTGGCTGTATCAAAAAGAGTGACATTGTATTTTCTTTTCTGCATGATCTTTATTAAGATTTTATTTCGAAAAGCGCGATCTGTACTCGTATAACTAAAAGAAAGGAAGTTTTGTTGAAGAAACTTACCTCATTTGGTGCTCAGGGAATACCTTTGTTTAAAAGAATATAAAGGAGACTTTTAGTAATTTTTTTCGATAGATGTACATTTTAGCGACAAGGATAAAAACGTATGAAACAAGTAAAAAAAAATTTTTCATTGTGGTTTGACCTTCCAGCATGGGTTAAAAGTATTGTGGGCATGATTTTGGGATTAGCGCTTGGATGCACATTGGGCGAAAAAGCAACGGTGCTGCGTCCCGTTGGGACCATGTTTATTAATGCGATTATGATGATGGTTGTGCCAGTCGTTTTTGTCTCGCTTGTTTGCGGTGTCCTGTCGATGAAAGATCCCGTCAAAATGGGACGTGTTGCGCTTAAAACATTCATTTTGTACATTACTACCATGGCGCTTGGTTCAGTAATTGCCCTATTTCTCTCGTCGGTTGTTTTTAAACCAGGCCTTGGGGTAACGCTGAACAACCTGAGTAAAAAATTGATTGATGTAAAGCAAATGCCAACCGTTAGTTTTGTCGATATGGTTGTTGATATGGTTCCATCAAATGTGTTTGGTGCGTTTGCTCAGGGCAATATTTTACAAATCATTTTCTTTGCACTCATTTTTGGAGTTGCTATTAACCTGTGTGGCCGCAAGGGGCGTCCTGTCGAATACATGTTTGAGTCGCTTTCTGTGGTTATTTTCAAGCTTGTTAATTTGGTTATGAGTTTTGCACCCTACGGTATTTTTGCCTTAATGGCCGATGTTGCAGGCAGTCACGGCTTGGACGTGATAGCTGCGCTTATGAATATGGTTGGGGTGATTTATCTGTGTATGGCTATTGTAATTTTTGGCGTATATACCATTGGCCTTCTTATGGTTGGCCTTAACCCAATTCCATTTTTCAAAAAGATGATTGAGGCGCAAGCAATTGCGTTTAGTACCACCAGTAGTGCTGCAGCATTGCCAGTCAACCTGCGTGTTGCAGAATACAAGCTTGGGGTACACAACAATATTGCAAGTTTTGTGTTGCCGCTTGGCTCAACGGTTAATATGAACGGGTTGTCAACCTACATGGGTGTGATCGCCGTATTTGCTGCAAATTTATATGGCATAGAGCTGAGCCTTGCCGACATGGTCAGCGTCGTCTTTACCTCAGTTATTGCTGCAATTGGTTGTGCTGGGGTGCCAGCAGCTGGCTTGATTGTTATGCCGATGGTGCTTTCATCAGTCAAAATTCCGTTGGGTGTGATTGGTATTATTGCTGCTGTTAACCGTGTCATTGACATGGTTAGTACAACGGCTAACATCACGGGTGATACATTTACCGCCGTGTTGGTTGCTCGTTCTGAAGGTGAGCTTGAGCTGGATGTGTACAATAATGGCGTTACCAACGGTGACTAGCAAATTAATGTGCAAAAAAAAATCGTCATTCCCGACAGTCCCCACGAAAGTGGGGATCGGGAATCTCTTTTGCCCTAAAGGATTATTCAATGGAAAAGTTTGATCAACTCAAAGAAAAAATGCTTAAGTTTAGGCAAGATCGGGATTGGAAGCAGTTTCATAATCCCAAAGACATGGCGCTTTCACTGGTTTTGGAGGCTGCCGAAGTGCTTGAATTGTTCCAGTGGCAGCGTGAGCATGAACTGGATGCTGCCCTCAAAGAAAAAAGAGAACAGTTGGGTGATGAGCTTTCCGATGTTTTGTTCTGGATTGTATTGATGGCTAATGACTGTGATATTGATCTTTTTGATGCGGCCGAGCGTAAGCTGGAAAAGACGGCTAAAAAATATCCGATTGAAAAAGCGCGAGGGGTAAGGAAAAAGTACACTGAGCTATAAAAAGAATAGACAAAAAAGAAACGGGAAGATTGAGTCCCATGCAGGGAACACACAACCCATCTTCCCGTCAAATACCGCGTAATGCTGTGGTTGCTCATACGTTTGTGTTGAAAAAATGCGTGTTCTGCAAAGCATTACGAGTTTAAAGGCCTGTTGTAGATCATTTATGAAAAACTGTTGTCTGACCAGGTGTTGTCAGAAGTTACTGTTTTTATGCAGTTTCTTCGTCGTTAGCTTCTTTTTTGCTGACAAGGCTTTTTACTTTAGCTTTTGCGCTTGAAAGTGCATTACCAGTTGCTTGCGCTGCGCTGTTGATTGCGTTGTAAAACTTGTTCAAGTAAGTGCCTTCAGCAGCATTTTTGCCAGCAATGTAGCCAGCGGTAGTTGCGCCTGTAAGAGCCAAAGCTGTCAGGCCAGTAATGATAACAGCCTTTTTAGTTTTAGACTGTTTATCCCAGCTTGCTTTAACTTCTGCAACGCCAGCATTAGCTGAACCAGCAACTAAGCTGCACAATGCGACAGATAAAACAATATTTTTAACAGATGTCATCATAAAATCCCCCAATAAGATTTTAAAATGTTGAACCACAATCACCTACCACCATGGTAGATCGATATTTGAGTTATGTTTGGTGGTCTTTAGGACACATCCCTTTTGTGCCTTATAACGGTCTTGCTGTTTGTCAAAGATGTCACCGTTTTCTCACGTGAGGAATTCAGCCTAGATAATTTTATTTTCTTGTGCAAGAGCTTTTGGCATTATTTTTGATAAATTTTTGATATTTTTCTAATAGGCCAAAATTTGGCAGAGGCCTACAGGTTGTAGTAAACTGTAAAAATCAATTTTTTTAAGGTGCGTTACTCTTTGTTATCGTTGATCAGGCCAAGCAATAGAAGGGATTTTATGCTAGCAAGGCGGGTGGTACTTGCTGCCAGAGAGCAGAAAATATGGTGGTTATTGTGTGGCTTTTGTTGTTTTATAACCATCATTACGCTGCGTCTATTTTATTTGCAAATTGTGCAAAATGCGGTGCTCCAAAACCTAGGAGAGCGTAATTTTTTAAAGACTGAGGTCTTAACCTCACCGCGTGGCACTATTAGAGACTGTAACGGTCGGCTATTGGCATCTAATCGACCAGTTTTTGATGTGTACTGGCAGGGAGGTGGGCAGACAAGCTTGTCCAGTCAGCAACAGGCTGTGCTTGAAAAATTAGGCGAAATTTTAGACGATTCATTACTTGATGGTGATAGCTACAGTACGCTGTTGCGGTCAGAAAAATATGGAAAATCGTACCAGCTTGCTCGTGATGTTAATTTTTCTCAGTTGTGTAAAGTTTCTGAACAGTGTGCTGATATTCCAAACATTTCTATCGAACAGCGTTTTGCTCGGTTTTATCCACAACAGCACAATGCAAGTCATGTGCTTGGTTATTTAAATCGCAGTGAGCTCGTAGGCCGAGCAGGTATAGAACACACCTTTGACCAGCAACTGCAGGGTAAAGATGGCTTTGTCGTCAGTGTTATAAACTCGGCAGGTAAAATGCTTGAGCGCAAGCAATACAAGTCTGCCCAGTCTGGCGCTGACCTGACACTTACCCTTGACTGTCGAGTGCAAGAGCTTGCCCAGCGCTTGTTTGAAAAAGATCAATCAGGGGCGTTTGTGTTGATGAATTGTAAAACGGGTGCAGTCAAAGCGCTTGTTTCGTACCCAACCTTTGACCCTAATCTATTTTTAAATCCATTTTCATCGTCAGTGTGGGATGAGTTAATGAATGATAATCCACTGCTCAACCGTGCAACCAAAGGGCTGTATCCCCCGGCATCGCTCTTTAAAATGATCACGCTGGCAGCAGGGTTTGAAGAGGGCATTATTTTTTACGATCAAGACATTGAATGTAAGGGGTACGTCAAAATTGGCGGACGTCGCTACAACTGCATGCGTAAAATTGGTCATGGCAACATTGCACCCAAGCGAGCGCTTGCCGTTTCATGTAATGTGCCGTTTTTTGAAATTGCTCGTCATGTTAGTGTTGACACTCTTGCTATGTATGCCCGCTGTTTTGGTCTTGGTCAAAAAACAGGATTTTTACTGCCCGAGCGTGAAGGGTTGGTACCCTGTGCATCGTGGAAAATGGCCTACAAGGGTGAGCGTTGGTGGAAAGGGGAGACACTCTCGGTTTCTATTGGGCAGGGGGATATGTTGGTTACACCACTGCAGATGGCGCGTATGAGCGCAGGTATTTGTACCGGTTTACTTGTCAAACCGCGCTTGCTAGAAACTGAGCCGATAGAGCAAGAGCGGATTGATATCTCTATTCAGACGCTACAATTTTTGCAAGATGCAATGCGTGAGGTTGTGCTTAATGGAACGGCGCGTAGGCTAAACAAAATTGAAGGTTTTGAAGCGTATGCAAAGACAGGGACAGCACAGACGTGTGGTTTGAAGACAAAAAAACTATCAAAGTCTCAGCTGGAACATGCATGGACATGTGGCTTTTTCTCATATGAAGGTAGCGATCCGCTCGCCTTTGTTGTATTGATTGAAAACGTTGGGCTGTCCAGGCCAGCACTTAATTTTGCTGAAAAGTTTTTGCAGCAGTACAAAAAACTGATGAGCGCCGACCAGGGACAAAAGGCAAAAGCTGTGGTAAGTTGAGGGTAGTGGGAGGTAGCTACGCGTTCGATAAAAAGTGTTGAACACAAGTTCTGGACCCCCGATCGGCGTCGGGGGCGACTCAGGGGAGAGAGTACATAATTTTAGAAAATAGTTTATGTAGCAGGTGATAAACACTTTTGATGGTAGTAGATTAAGGCCGGATCGATGAAGCAGCAGCATAGAGCTTTTTTAAGGGTCTTGAGCGGGTAAGTAGGGTTAAAAAATAGCATAGGAAGCACAATGAAGGTAACAGAGCAAGAGCAGTCAAAACAGGGAACCATTTTTAATGGTAATATTTTGTTGTTTTATGCCTTTGATGTCAGTGACGACGTTGATCTTGAAATAATACGACGAAAATTGCTTTTGAATGTTTGCATTGTACCGCTTTCAAGTTATTTCAAAAGTTATCACATGCCGCTCTCATTTCGTATGACTGAGGACCAAAAAGTTGCTGGTGTTGATCCCGCGCTTAGCGCAACCTATCTTTCATGTAAAGTCTACAATTTTGGAGCGCTTTCTTTTGCATACCGCATTCCATTTAGCAGTACGTTTGAAGATTTGAAACTGCGTATTATCGATATCAAAAAAACGTTTGATCACAAAAGTGATCAAGATGCAAAAATGGTACTGCAAAAAATCTTGCCAGCGGTTAAAGACCCACGCTTTGATGGCGGAAGCCTCAAACACTCCTATTTTGCTGTGCAAGTTGATCCACTCGAGGGGAAAAAATATACCTCAGAGACGTTTAAAGAAAGCTATGGATCAAAAATTGCCTCACTTCTTAAGTTAGAAATTTACTCGCTTTCTGAGTATCAAACTGATCAAATTCTTTCATCAAGTATCGGTTACTATGGTCAAGACTTTATGATCATCGACAGTGAAGCATCGTTTGTTTATGACTACGATTATTTTGAAGCGGTGGAGTTTTTTGAGCAAATCAATATCCAAAAGCTTGAGTTACAGTATTACGATCGTCTACTTGACAATAAGCTTACGTTTTTTTACATGCAAGATGTGTATACCATACCACTTAGGGCTTATATCCCTTTCATTGGGGCATTTGCAGACAAGCCCATTTCAAACCTTGCAAAGCTGCGTGTTGATATTTCAGTAATTACTGAGCGCCTTGAGAGTAGCATTAAGCTGACGGGCGACTCGTATTACATCAACTTGTACATGATGCTTGTTGACAAGATGGCACTGCGTTCACTGCGTGACTCAATCAACCGTAAACTTAACATTATTCACGATTTATACTCAGTGTACCAAAACCGCCTTGACCTCATGCATGATCATGTTTTGACGCTTGTGATCATCATTCTTATTGCTTTTGAAATCCTTGTGTTTGTGAAATAAAAGATTGTTTTTTCTTGTGGCGCTTTCTTACATTTCCCTGACTGCTTTTTTTGCTTTCTCCATGCTTTTTTCGACTAGGAGTTTTTTGGGGTTGAGATGTAGGCTGTTGCTTGGTTTCTTTCTGCTGTTGTGATTGAAGAAAACGGCTAATGATTGGCCAGAGCGTTAGCTCGTTGCTATTGTATGGATCGGGTGCCGTGTAATAAAAATACGGCGTCCATGAAGGGTTATCGTTATAACCACGCGCGACCACATCTGCGTAGATAAACATTGGTTCAAGATTGTTAATTACGGTGAACATTGCTTGATGTAGGTCCGTAGGAAGCACTTTTTCTTTTCCTGAGAGATATTTTATACGGCACAGGTCGTTTTCAGTCCAACAGGTGTAGCTGTACTTGGTTTGTAGTTCTTGCTGCGTTGTTGCCATCTCTACAAGTTCTATCGTTACATAGCCGGCATTTTTAGCAGGAATGGTGACGGGATGCGAAAGAGAGTAAATCATGAGCCCCGCATAGTGAGTGAATCTTGGCGAGATTAATTTTTGCACTTCTTCTAGATTAAATGCACAGCTGTAAGAATAGTCTGTTTGTAAAGCAGCACCCCCATTCTGGTACAAAAATTTTTTTATGACGACGTATTCCGTAGAGCTGGTAATCGTGAGGCACGTGTCATCATAATCACTTTGAGGGCCAGTATTTTCAGCAGCATAGAGTGAAAAAAAAGAGCAGAGGGCAAAAAAGAGTAGGGTGGTGCTTGTTTTCATGAGTTATACCTTCTTGGGGAAGTTGACGAGAGATAAAAGTAAAAATGTGCCTAACAGGACTTGAACCTGTGACCTAGCGATTAGGAATCGCTCGCTCTATCCACCTGAGCTATAGGCACACAAGATTTTTTGCGTTAACCGATTTACGTTTTCAGCACCCTTAATAAAGATGGTGCGCCTGGCAGGACTCGAACCTGCAACCTGCGGATTCGAAGTCCGACACTCTATCCAATTGAGCTACAGGCGCATGTATAATCAAAATTATTAAAAAAGATCTCGTTGCGTGTAATCGGTCAAAAAACAGAATTCAAGTGATGACAAGTCAACAAGAGGTTCGATATCAAACGTTTGATACAGCTGTTGTGTTTCGTCTGGCCTGTTGTTGGGTTGGCAAATTTTGCCGATACCAAAGCCTTCAGGAAACACAAGTCCCTGTCCACTTGAAATAACAATGTCACCGGCTTCTAGTTTAAATGATTGGTCAACGTATGTAAAGGCGCAAAATCCAATATTATTGCTTCCTTGTACCACGCCATGCGCGTGATTTTTTGCTGCATAGCCGGCAATGTTGCAACTCTTGTCGGTGATAAGTTTGACCTTGCTATAGCACTGGCAAACCTCATAAACTTTGCCAATAATTTGAAATTTGTAGAGTGCGACCATATCCTTTTTAACCCCATCACGCGCACCTTTATTGAGTAAAAAAAAGTGTTGGTCGGTTGTGATGTTGCGTGCCAAGATTGTTGCCTGCAGCTTATCAGACAGGGTGTATTTTTTCATAAAGCTATGCAGGTCAGCACTTCGCTTAAATTGATCAAGCGCTGCATGCAGGGCAATGTTTTCTTGTTTGATTGACTCGTTGTCTTCAAACAATGCATGATAACGCTCAAGCATGGTTGCGTAGTCGACCTTTGCCTGAGATAGTGCTCGAAGTTTATATGCACATAAATGCGACACGTACAGTACCGGCAAGAGTATGTGTGACGCTGCCCGTTCAACGAACGCGACAGGAAAGAGTACAAGATAAAGACAAAGCCCCAAACATCCAAGCAATGATATAAATCGAGTGCTGAGTTTTTTTATCATAGCACTGGGCTTGTTTGTGTCCTTACGGTGCTGGTATCTGGTGAAGTGAGTTCTTGATTTTTTGCTTCGATAATAATTTGCTCAAGCTTGGCGCGCATTTCAGGTTCAGTCTGGCTGATCAAAATATTTTTACGCCAGGTTGCAGCGTTAGGTGCACTACGAATGTATTGAGCAACTTGTTTTTTAAATGGTATAAAGCCACGTGGTCCGTAAAATTGCATGTTCAAATCAAGGTGTTTGAGTGCATACTCAAGCACCTGCACGGTGCTAAACGTAAAGGTTTTGCCTTGTGCTGCGTCGGTTATTTCACGCATTTTCCATGGTGCACCCCACAGCGCACGGCCAATCATGAAACCGTCAACACCGGTCTTTTCATAGACGCGCTGTGCCTGATCAAAGCGGCTAATATTGCCAGAAAAAATTAGTGGGACATTAATTGCTTTTTTTACGGCAGCAGTTAGGTCGTAGTCAAGGCGTGAAGTAAAACCTTCAGGCTGCGTACGTGGATGAATCATGATGCCGTCAGCGCCACAGTCAACTGCAAGTTTGGCGAAATCAACGGCATTCTTTTGTTTGTAGCCAGCGCGAATTTTGACGGTGAATGGTACGCGGTCGCCAATCAGCTCTTTCAAACGTGTGGCTAAAATTTTGAATGTGTCAGGATCTGCCATCAGTGCTGAGCCCGAGCCCGAGCGTGTGACCGCAGGTGCAGGGCACCCGCAGTTGAGATTGATCATGACAAACTTGTGCTCAAGTACCCGTTCAACCGCCTTTTCCATAAAGTCGAGTCGATTAGCAGAAAACTGAAACGCAAGTGGTTGTTCGCTTGCATTATAGCTGACAGTTCTGTCATTTTTTTCGTTAGCTACTTGGCTGACATGGCGCATCTCGCCCATCAATAGCTCGGTCGGGCTAAAGTGCCTGATGAGCTGGCGCAGTGGCGAGTCGGTCACACCATCAAGTGGCGCTGCCATAACACGTGGAACGCGTAATTTTCCAAAACTAATCTGCTCTGTGAAAAAGGACATAATTATTCAAACCCTTTCGGAGTTTTTTGACCATAGTTAGTATGTTGTTCAAAAGCGTAGGCAACCTTAAGCAATAACTGTTCAGACAGTCGTGGTCCCAAAAATTGTACCCCAATTGGCAACCCTTCAGGCGAAAAGCCACCCGGCACTGAAATGGCTGGGGTACCGATCATGCAATTTGGTGTGGTGAAATAGTCTGCAAGATAGAGCAGCACTGGGTCGCTGGGCATGTTGTCAAAGCGATATGCCAATGTTGGGGTTGTAGGACTGATTAACACATCAACGTCATTAAAAGCGTTTTCAAATTCAGCACGAATCATACGTCTAATGTGCAATGCAAGTTCATAGTAAAAAGTTTTGTGTTCAGAAGAAAGCAAATATGTCCCCGTTAAGATGCGGCGCTTTACCTCTGCACCCATGCCGTCGTGGCGCGTGCGTACATACATGTCAATCAAGTTGTCTGCTTGCTCACAACGGTTGCCATAGAGCGAACCGTCAAAACGGTGTAGGTTAGATGCAGCTTCCATACGGCTAACAATGAAGTAGAGCGCAGTACCGTGCTTGAGATCAGGGAGTTCGACTGATTTTATTTTTGCACCCATTGCTTTGAGTTGATTGACACTTTCATCAAAGGCCGCGCGCACTTCTCCTTCAATTTGTTCGTATTCGAGGGCGTCTTTGATGATGCCAACTTTCAAGTTTTCAGGTAGTTTTCCATCAAGCGCCTTGGTGTAATCTTTTTTGTCTGTTACCAGTGAGCTTTGATCATGTGGGTCGTGGCCAGAAAAAATGCTTGCAATCAATGCGCTGTCATACACATCGCGGGTAATGGCACCAACCTGGTCAAGTGATGAGCCAAAGGCAATAACACCGTAGCGCGAATGAGAGCCATAGGTAGGGTACATGCCAACCAAGTTGTTAAATGCAGCTGGTTGGCGAATAGAGCCGCCAGTTTCAGACCCAAGAGCAAATGGTGCCAGGCCAGCGCCAACAGCAGCAGCTGATCCTGAGCTTGATCCACCTGGTGTACGATTAAGGTTCCACGGGTTTTTGGCGATGCCGTACGCAGAAAAAGCGCCGGTACCCCCCATGGCAAATTCGTCCATGTTTGTACGACCTAACGAGCGCGCACCCTCAGCATTGAGTCGCTCAATGACGGTAGCGTTGTACGGCGCCCTGTAGTTTGACAAAATGTTTGAACCAGCAGAGGTCAGTCGGCCTTTTTGGCAAATGTTGTCTTTGACAAGCATCGGAATGCCGGCAAGTAAGCCTTGGCTGCTTTCGATGTCATCAGCAGAAAGGTCCTCAAAAACTTCAAGTACTGCATTGAGTTCAGGGTTGTATTTTTTGATGCGTTCAAGGTAAAAGGAGAAGACTTCTTTTTTGCTGACTTCTTTTTTTTCTAATTTTTCTTTGATCTCACGAATAGTTGAAAAGGGATTCATCCTGTTGCTTCCTCTTATTTCTCGTCAAGAATTTTTGGTACCACAAAATAGCGATCTTGCGTTTGAGGTGCTTGGGCAAGGATTGCGTCAGCGTCACTTTCTATAACAACGTCTTCGCGAAAAACGTTTTCGAGTCGAGCTGTTGCTAGCTCTTCAGAAAGTGTTACGTTTTCTAATGCATCGATATTTTCGATAATTGCCTTAATTTCACCTTCAAACTGCTTCACTTCATTTTCGTCGAGTGATAGCCCAGCCATCGCGGCAAGTTTAAGCAGTTCTTCTTTGCAAAAATTGTTTGCCATGGTTGTAGTTCCTTTTTCAAAAAGTGTTACACCTTATGGGTTAGCCACTTGCGGCTTTTGATGCGCCGTACAAAGATAATGCCCATCAAGCCAGTGGTTACGTAAAAAGACCCATAGATGAGAATAAATTTTAGTTCATTACTAATGGGAGGGAGTACCATAAAGTATGCAGATAACATTCCTGTTGTCTGTGTGCTAAACCCGTGACCAGCTCCTGCCTGTGGCAGTTGGCTAATGACATAGGAGACGGGTATAAAAAAACAAGCACACGAAAAAAGCCGCCCCCACATAACTGTTCTTACATCACCGGCACCACGTAGTGCCCCTGCAAGAACGAGCTGTGTAAAGTCAAAGATTACCAGAAAGGTGATGATTGGTAAAACAGATGCTGCAAAATTGCCAAACTTGTTTTTTTTATCAAAAAAGCTGACGAAATAGGGGGCATTGATGCTCAAGATGAAGAGCGAGGGTATGACGGTGGCAAACGAGAGCATAAACATCTTTTTGATGTTGGCTACAGCGCCCTCTGGGTCGCCCGCACCTAGTCTGTTACTGACCAGAAAGGTGACGACTTGGGCAGCAGCGGCCACCGGTAAGATGGCAAAGCGTTCCAGGTTCTTGACGACGTCATACGAGGTGATGGCATATTTGCCCATGCTGGCAATCATTTTTGACAACCAGACATATGAAAAGGTTATCGTACTTTTGTCAATAACAATCGGCCAGCTGAGGTTAATCAGGTGCAGTGCGCGCTTCCAGCTAAAGACGGCAAAAAAGATAGTTGTGAAGTATTTTTTATAGTCTGGGTTAAAGAGTATGTAACAGAGCGCAACAACATTCATTACTGAATATTGGACAATTGTTGCAATGGCAGATCCTTTAAGCCCAAGTTTGGGAAAACCAAAGTGTCCCAAAACGAGCATGTAGTCAAAAACGATAAAGACTGCAATGCCCAGCATATTGATCAGCATAGGAACGCGAGTATTTTTAAGTGCGCGCATAAATCCAACAAAACACAAAATCGTGAAAATTAAGAAAACACCAAACGCCTTAATTCGCAAAAACTCAGCACCGATAGGAATCATTTTCGCGGGAACGCCAAGCCATTGATAAATATATTTTGCGCTCAAAAAGATGATCAAAAATTGGCTACACCCAAAAATAAATGTTGTCCAAAACGTGTCTCCCAGATCCTGGCCACATTGTTCATACTCGCCCGCACCGTTGTGTCGACCAATGATGGCGATTGAAGCGACTGGTATTGCTTCTGCAAGTTTGATTAGCGTATGCAAAAAGTTGGTGCCCATAGCAAGTGCGCCGTAGGTTGTGTTTGACCCCAGCTGCGAAACAATCCACGAGTCGATTAGTGGTGGCAGCGAAATGAGAATCGTTGCCGTTATCAGCTCAGGTAACCAGTAAAGAATAATGTCGCGCGACCGTTCACCGTGCATACGTGATGAAAGAAACGATTGAATTTGTTTTTTAACGTTCATGAAACCATCCTTTACGTGGAAGGCGTGAAACCGCAGCGTGAGACGCACAAAAACCAAAAAGGGTAGTGTACGCTTGTGATGCGACAGCCGCATCACAACGTATTGACTCAGAAAATGTAGAACAAAAGCGTGTATTTGGCAACCTTCTTTGGGAAGAAAAAGGATGATTAAATTCTAGATTCCCGATCGGCCCCCTGATCAAGTCAGAGGACAGGCTTGGGAATGACCTCTACTCAATTGCATATGATTTTACAAGCAGCACTTTGGATAGTAGTAGCTCGTCACCCTGGACTCCGATCCAGGGTCTATTTCTAAAGAACAAACGCGTCGTACATGTGGGTGTCACAATGGATACCGGCTCGCAGGCCGGTATGACGAGTCCTAACAACCCAATACTATACATGGTAGGCGGGAATCCAGAACTTGTAGTTCCCTTATCCGGTAGGAGTAAAGAATCCACTGGCTTTCTGAAGCAGTCCTTTTGCCTTTTCTTGGGTATCTTTACTTTTCAAGATATCAATTGCTTTGCTTTTGATGTATCTGTTTTTGACTCGCTTGTAGTTGGCGTGGCATTTTCAACAGAAGCTTCGGTTTCCTGAGCAGGGGTTTGTTTTTTGCTTATCATCTCCATGAGTATGTCTATTTTTTCTTGCATTTCTTGTCGTTGCTGTTCACCCTGCTTTAATTTCTCTTTCATCTCTTCTTGTGCATTCTCTTTTGCTTGGCGTGCAGCTTCTTCTTCGGCTAAGAGACGCTCTTGCTCTGCCCTTGCCTCTTGACGAGCGCGCTCTTCTTCCTTAAAGCGTTGAAATGCAGCAAGCAGTCGTTGTTCTTCAGCTTTTTTGCGAGCAAGTTCTTCAGCGGCTGCTTTCTTTTTAGCAAGTTCTTCTTGAAATGCTTTGGCCAGTGCAAGCTCTTCTTCACGTTCTTTCCGTTCTTGCGCATCTAGTTTTTCTTGTTCAGCCTGCTCGCGGCCTTGATACACTTTAAGTGCTGCCTTGATTTCTTCAAGTTCAGCGTTGAGTGCTTCACGTTCTTTTTCATGAGCAGCTTCAAGTTCTTGGCCTACTTGTTTTTGGGCAGCAAGTTGCTCGGTTAGTTCATTGACTTGATCGTTAACGCTACTTTCCTTGGCTGCGAGTTGCTTAGTGAGTTCACTCACTTGACTGTTCAGATCGTTTATTTTTGCCTCATGTGCTGCTTTTTGTTCTGCAAATTTTTGATTAGCCAGTTCTTGCTCTTGCTGACGTATTTGCTCGATATTACCTTTCATGTCTTCTCGAGCTTGGGCGCCAGCTTGTTCAGCTTGTGCTTGTGCTTTTTCAAGGTCTTGACGCAGCCCGCTAATGATGTCTTGGTTTTCATTAATCTCATCACGCAGTGAGCCAAGTTGTGCTGCCATGGCCTTTTTCTCAGCAACGCGCTCTTCGGCTCGAGCAGCTTCTTTTTCGGCAAACTCTTTCATGCGTGCAATTTCTTCTTTTTCATCTTCGGCTGCAGTTGCGGCTTGTTCATCAAGTTTTTTACTCAACTCTCTGAGTTGTTTGCCACGCTCTTCATCATCACCTTCATTGTCTAAGATTGTGATAATCGGTGCAATGACGGCGGCAAGTCCACCAAAACTTGCAAGCAGTCCTCCCGCAGTTTTGGCAGCTGTTTTACCGGGATACTTTTGCGCGGAATGTTTGATTTTACCGATTGTGGTTGTTGCATGTTTGGCAGCAGTAAAAATATCATCTGGGTCTTCATCAACCTTTTCAGCATCAGCAGTGTCTTGGGCTGCTGCCGCTTTCTTTTTAGCACTCTGCTCCTTCTTATCGGCTTTCTTTTCCTTACCGCTTTGGCGTGATTGCTCAAATCGTTTTTTAAATTGCTGCGCTTCTTTTCTTGCAGCCTCTTTTTCTCGCTCAAGCGTTTTAATTCGTTCTTCTTGCGCACCCATTTGTCTGAAAACATCAAGCACCGAGCTTTCCTCGCCGGTTACACCCGGCAGGCGGAAGCCTGCAAGGCCAGATGGAGCGTCAGTTTTTTCAGCCTCTTGTGCGGCTTCAGTCTTTGGAGCTGCTTCTTTTTTTGGCAGCGAGCTTAGGCTTCTTGTTCTGCTAAAGCTTGCGCTTACTGGTTGTGATTGCTGTTTGCTCAAGCGGCTTGCTTGTTGTTCACTTGCAGAAAGCGCAGCACATACCAATAGATAGACGAGTAGGGCGGTAAGCGCATAATTTATTCTTTTCATCAGGTCTCCATAGTCCAAAGTTTTTTCTATCTGTTAAGTATCCAGCGGCGTCATCCCGGCCTCTGAGCCGGGATCCACTCCTCATTTCTTTATTCAAAAAAACGAGCAACGTCTTCTTCTTTTGTTGTGACGCTTTTTTCTTGTATAGGCTTTTCTTTAATGTCATCAGGTTCCATGACAGCCTCTTTGGGTAAGTCGAGCAGATCTTGAGGCTGGTCAACGACAGTAGTTTCTTCTTCTGCGCTTACTTTACCCTTCTCTTCGTCAACAATTTTGTCGTCTTGGCCTGAATCAATGGTTTCAGGTTCATTTTCATCACCAGCTTCAAGGCTTATTGTTTCCTGGCCAGTGGTGTCTTCTTCTTCTTCTTCTTCTTTCTCTCGTGCCTCTAGGGCTTGTTCAACCCCATGCTGGGTAGTAGCACGTATGCCCCCGCTGATAACTGCTGAGACCCCGGTAGCCACCAACATAGGAGCTGTAATTGTAGCGGTATTCTCTCTCACAAAATCTTTAAAGCGTTGCGTTTTGCTTTTTGGAGCTTCTATTTTGATGCCTTCGGACTCAAGGCGAGCTCGGTATGCATCGCTTTTTTCAAATTCTTTGTTTGCCTTTTTCAGTGCTTTCTCTTTTTCTGAAACATCATCAAAAGATTTTTTCCATGCTGTGTTACTTTCGGCAGCTGTTTTTTTTGCTTGGTCCAGTTTTGTTCGCGTTGAAAGTACTTCAAGACCAACCTGACCACCTTGGCTTGCTTGCAGGGTAAGCTCAGAGAGTTTTTTGGTCAGACCTTCAACCGCTAGATCATCGCGATCACTTTGCCTTCTCAGTTCATCTTGGCGTGTATTTGCGTCATTAAGTTCTTCCTGCGCTTTGATTTGTTTTGCCTGAGCTTTGGCAAAATCTTTCAAAACCAGATCTTTGGTTTCTTGCTCAGCTTGTGTTCTAACCTGTTCGCGCTTGACGGCTAGCGAGGCAAGGTCTGTCTCGAGTGCAGTCTTTTTTTCTTGGTCTTTGGAGCTGAGTGTTTTCTTCTTGCCTATTTTTTTCTGCTTTTCTTCAAGCTTTACAATCTTGGTATCAACTTCCTCAAAGTCCTTTAACGTCCCCTCCAGCTTTTGTTTAGCAGCTTTTTTTTGCGCTTTTGCGCTGTCGACAAGGTCCATTTGTGCTGCTTGTTGAGCACGCATAACGCCAAGGCCTTCTAGCGCTTGCAGCTGAGTCCAATCGCAGAGTGTTGCAATAAATATGAAGGTGTAAAAACAATAATTTTTCTTCACGTTTTCTCTCTCCGTTAACGACTTTCTTCTTTGACTGCGCTAAAAAAGTCAAAAATGCTTGTTGGTTGTGCTTCTGCCTCTGGCTCTTCTTCTTTCTTTTTGAAAAGACTATCAAGACCGTCTGAAAGACGCATGCCAAAAGCATTAATGCTTTCTATAACGTCTTCTTTGGTTGGAGGATCTTCTATGCTGGCCTTGAGATCAGCAAGGCCTTGTTCAAGATCGTCTTTGAGCGCAGTTGCGTCAGCTTTGATTTCTTCTAGTACTTTTTCTCGTTGTGCGGCAGCTTCTTCAGACTCTTTTTCTTTTTTAATTTTTTCATCGTACTTTTTAAGTATTTCATCTTTAGTTGCTTTACGGGCACCAATTTTATCTGCTTCCTCTTTAAGTATTTTGTCCTGTTCTTTTCGCAAGTCTATGAGCTCGGATTGGATCTGGCTTGATTTTTTTTTGTATTTCTTTGAGCTGATCTTTTTTTTGCTTTGATCTGACCATGTTCTGCCCAAATCAGTTTGTTGGTCTTCTTGAGCCTTAATCAAACCTTCTTCAGATGTGATACGCGCTTCAAAGTTCCCTCTTTCCCGTTCCAGTTTTTTTGAGAGAGGTTCTAGATCTGCTGGTTTAGCCTTGTCTCGGGGGCTTGTTTTTTGTTGGAGCTTCGGGTTTATCTTTGGCGGCGAGCTTGATCGTTTGGTAGGTTTAGTTTCACCTGGGTCTGTTAGACGAATGCCTTTTTTAAGAAGCTCTCGAGTTGGTGAAGTGCTTCGTTTTGTTGCCTTTGCCGCGTCTGCAGCCTCACCTGCATACAGGCTATAGTTGCCCAGATTGACGGCAAGTAGAAACAGTAAAATGGCAAAATTCATGGTTTTTCTCCTTATGAGATAGAGTACAACAATTCTATAGTTTTAGTGTACTAAAATTGACAAATAGAATTCAATAAAAAAGGTCTCTGCACAACACAATGTCATGCAAAGACCCTTTCTGACATCCAAGCAAGTTCGTGCTCGCTTGGACATACGCTTATGACTAACTTGGTCTAGTCAACCGTTTCCTCATCTAGGTCTTGACGGTAGATTGACTCAACGTCACCTTCTACCTCGCTGCCTTCTTCAGTGATGATTTGATCAAAGAGTGCTTCAAGCTGTTTGAGCGCTTCATCGCGAGACTGGTCGTCGGCTTCAAGCGTAGCTTTTTGCTCTTCTAGTTGTTCTTTTTCTTTGTCACGATCGGCCAGTTCTTCACGCAGGTCACTAAGTTCTTCTTCCAGACGGTCTTTTTCTTCTTTCAGGTCTTCAAGTTCTTCTTTTTGCTCTGGGGTTGGTGCAAGTGTGTCCTCAATTTCTTTTATTTCACCATCTAGATTAGCGACGGTTTCTTCACGAATAGCTATTTCTTCTTTAATTTCGTCATTGCTTGCTGAGCCAATTGCATAGCCAATGCCGATGCCTGCTGCAAGTAAGCCAATGCCAAGGCCGATAGCACCGCCAATCATAAGCTTTTTCTTGTGACGTTTAACAAATGGTTGTTTTTTACCTTTGACGGCTTCATTTTCTGACTTAATCAGTTGGTCAATAGCTTTGTACTCTTCAGAGCCTTTGCCAAATTCGTTCTTAGCAGCTTTTAACGCTTCTTTGCTAAACTTTTTGCGAGATTTATCTGATAAGTTTGTATCCTGAAAGGTCCATTTTACTATACCTGAGAGGTAGTTTACCTGTTCATCTTTTGTGCTATTTTTAAACTTGTTTACTTCTTCTTGTGCTTGTTCTTGGACTTTTACAAATTCTACGCTTGCACGTGGGCCAGGTTGCTCAACGAAAGTTCTTTTAGCCGCTTCTTTTACCACTGCAAGTTCAGCATCCCTTTCTTCTTTTGTTTTTATTACAGGGAATTGTTGCTCGGGAGTCTTTTTGGGTTCTTTTTCAGGAACTTTAATTACAACGGGCTCAACTTTTGTTCGCTTTGGTAACATTTTTAAAACTTCAGTTGTTTTTTCAACATCTCGGCCAATTTGCCTTATTCCGGCGGTTACTTTAAGTCCAGGAAGTTCTTCACTTTTTATGGGCTTATCTACTGGGTCGTACATTTCTTTCGCGTATTTAGTTCCAGGAGTTACTTTTTCTTTTTTCGGTTGATAAAAGCTTGTAGCTCGTTTGGGTTTTGGTTTCCCTTGATCGAGTTTGCCGGCCTTCAACGCTGAGCTATCAGCGGCCCATGCCTGTCCACTCACGCATGCCAGGACCATAAGACTTATAAAACGTATTGAACGAAGTTTCATGAGTTTTCTCCCCCAAAAACTTTTTTAATCATAATTTTGTAAATATACAGATCTATTTTTACTCAGTGTACGTATGCTCTGGTGTTAAAATCAATAGTTTTGTATATTTGTAAATTATTAAAAGTTTGATTGGCTTAGTAAAATTGAGGTAGTCACTAAGTCAAAAGGGGGTATTTTTATTATAAAATCTTGAAAAATATCGTTAAAATGGTCATCATTAAAAATGACGATGCCGTTAAACTGCCGTTAAATTGTCATTAAATTGCCGTTAACTACACAAGGTTATGAGTATGTTTAAACCAAACTTTACGATTACGCCGCTGCTGGCTAAGGTGCTTATGCGCATCGAAGCTGCCAGAGAAAAGATAGCACATGTTCCCATTACGCCACATGTGTTGGCAGGGCTACGCTACAGTGCTCGGCTTCAATCAACGCACTACTCAACGGCAATTGAAGGCAATCGGTTAACAAGTGAGCAGGTAGAACGTGTCATAAAAAGGCGTGAGCATTTTCCCGGCCGTGAACGTGATGAAGATGAAGTAAAGGGATATTATGTTGCGCTTGATTGGCTTGAACAGCAAATAAAAAAAAGGGTTTCTCTCTCTGATGATCTAATCAAAATGGTGCATGCGCTCGTGATGGGAAAAGGGCGTATTCGTGTCAGTCCAACGCCGTATCGTGATGGACAAAATGTTATTCGAGACGGGGCAACCGGAGGCATTGTGTACTTGCCACCAGAAGCTAGTGATGTAGCTACTTTGATGGGTGAATTAATTGAGTGGGTTGGCAAGCATGATCAAGATCTTGCGGCACCGCTTGTTGCAGGTATTGTGCATTATCAGTTTGCGACGATTCATCCCTACTCCGACGGCAATGGACGCAGTGCACGTTTGTTGACAACGTTTATGTTGCATCAAAGTGGTTATGATCTGAAGGGGCTGTTTTGTCTTGAAGAATATTATGCTCGAGATTTGCCTGGATATTACCAGGCCATTAGCATAGGGCCTTCTCACAACTACTATATTGGCCGTGCTCAAGCTGACATTACCTCGTGGCTTGAGTATTTTTGCACCGGCATGGCGCAAGCGTGTCAAGCAGTGCTTGCCCAAGCTCAAGTAGTTAAAAGTAAAACATTGCCAGATCAAATGCAAATTATGCGCAGCCTTGACGGTAAACAACGTAAAGCACTAACACTTTTTAGCAAGCAAGATGTTATTACATCCAGTGACGTGCAAAAACTTTTCGGATTTAAGGAGCGCAGTGCACGTGCGTTATGCAAACAGTGGCTACAACAAGGTTTTTTAGAGGTGGTTGATCCATCAAAAAAGGGCAGGTCGTATCGACTTGCCCTTCAGTTTCGTGCAATGTTTGATAACTAAGCGTTAATCTTGGAAAAAGCCTGATGTATCAATTTCTTCGCCTTCATCTTCTTCTGCGGCGATGACCGCCGCGGTTGTGGCCGCAGCAATACCAAGACCACCTACAACCAGCCCGATGCCGACTTTACCTTTTGTGCCTAATTTAGATTTCTTTTTGGTGACGGTTGTCTCTTGCGTAGCTTTTTCTGGATTGAATTGATTTTCAATCGCGCTGAGCCGTTTTTTCAGATCTAACTTGTCAGGATCTTGCGTATCTTCGGGCATTTTGTCGTTAAGCATTTTTGCCAAGTTGTAGAGACGTGCTTTTTCTTCAGCTGTTCCACTTGCAGCTTTTTTAGCGATATCTTCTTCTATGGCTCTGACAATTCCCAAAACTTTGTCGGTTCCAACCAGTGCTGTCGGGTCCATTTTCCCCGGAAGATTTTGGATGAGTGTGTTAAGCTCTTCGAGTTTTGCATCAGCCGTTTGGGCATTGGCAATTGCAGCTTTTTGCGTATCTATCATGGCGCTGACATTGCCTCCATGAGCTAGTGGGTTTGCTCCCAAGCCAAACTGTTTTGCAGCAGGGACCAGTTCAGCTGGTTTGACCTCTTGCGTTTGTTCCTCTTGCAGCGTTTTAATTTTTTGTGCTTCTAGTGGATCTTCACTGGCTAGTTCACCTGCTTTTGTTGCAGCACCTATGCCGCTACCAAGATCAAGCTTGAACGCTCCCACGTCCATGGGTTCGTCTTTGGTACCAAGTACTTTTTCACGAAGCCGAGCAAAGGCGCCGCCTTCCACCCCTTTTTCTTTTTTAGATGTTTTAAGCTGCGCAGCTTTTGCTTGTTTTGCTTCTTCTACATCGTCAGCTTTGCTCAGTTTGCCCTCTTTGCTCATTGCTTGCGGGCACAGTAGGCCCAGTGCAAGTGCAAACAGTAATGACAGTATTTTGTACGGTTTCATTATTAGCTCCCCCCAGAGATTATTACGGTTTCATGGTCCTGGCCTGTGCAAGACCAGGGTTAATCACTTTCAGTTTAAAAAGTATGGGGGGTAAAATGCAATGGTTTGGGTTGTTTGGTGGGGCGGGTCACGCCAGGCAGCGTGACCCCACATTGTCAAGATTACCGAAATACCACTTCTTGTTCTGACTCGGCCTCTTTCTGTTCTTGCATAGCGTTTTCAATCATTGTACGCAAGTACTCGTTATCTTCAAAGGTGATGTTGGCAAAGCCTTCTTGTGTTGCGCTGTAGGCAACAATGTTGCCAGCGTCATCACGCGTAACGCTGACGGTATAACCATCTGCAGACAGGCGGTTGATGTCGTCTTGCAGCATTTGTTGATACGCATCAGTCTCAAGGGTGTAGCCTTCTTCAGCTTTGATCATATCCATTTCTCGCTCAGTTTCGTTACGTGAGCCGCTCTCAACCGCTGCCCAAACGGCTAGGCCAATGCCACCAGCAACTAGGCCAAGTCCGCCCAACATGACCATGGCACCAACGGTACGTTTTTTCTTTGGGCTCCAGCCCTTGCTGCCAGGTATTGAGCCACCAATTTTTTCAAACGTTCTGACGGTCGCTGCTTTGAATCCCTTTTTCTCGCCTGCTGCAACAGCATCAATTTCTTTTTTTGTACCATCTTCTTCTGCTTCAGAAATGTTTGCTGTTTTAATAATGTTTTTTGCAGCGCCAACATCAAGAACTCCTGGAATCTCAGCTGCTGTTATAGCTCGATTGTTGGGGGAGTTGTTGTCATCGAGTGCCTTCGTAATTGCAGGGTCTACCAAGCTGTAGGGAGGTGGGGGTACATCATCATCAGGGGGAAGGTCGTAATCTTTTTTCACTTCTGCCGTTTTCAAGTTGGCTTCTATGTTTTTAGCAGCTTTTTTTTCTAGCTTTTTAAGACGTTTTTTTTCTTCTTTAGTTAATGGTACCTCTTTAACTGGCTGTGATAGTATGCTTGCTTTGAGGCGGTTTTGTTGTAGTCTTGCTACTTCTTCAGGAGCGCGCATTTGTACTGGTGGTTCTTTTTCTATTGGTTCAGTTTTTTGTGACGGTGGCATTGGAAGAGGTCTTAATGGTTGTTGTCCCGTCCCAAATTTTTCTTCTTTAAGAGCTTGTGCGATTTCCATAGCGCCATCACGCTTTTTTTCTTCAGCCTCTTTGCGTTGAGCGGCTCGTTGTTGCTTTTTTTCCTCATGCTCTTTTGCATCGGCTGGTGTTTTTGTATATTGTGACGGAGGTCTTTGCCCCATAGCTGCTGCGCCTTTTTCAGCGGCTTTTCGTGCTGCCTTTAGTGCATCTGCGGCCTCACTACACCATGCCTGCTGGCTTAAGCCTAGCAGCAGGCTGCAAAGTAATAGTGTCTGTTTTTTGTTCATATACATGCTCCTTTCCTTTCATTTTTTACTATTCTTGTTAACGCTCTGTTCATTGGATACCGGCTCGTGGGCCACTACTGTCAAAAGTGTTTTGAAATGCTTATTGTTAATTCAAGTACAAAGAGAAGGGGGTCATCCCCGAGGCCCATCGGGGATCTCCTTTGTAAGAATCATACAACCTTTACATCATTTATTTCACTTTTAATTTTTTAGATCCCCGATCAAGCCGGGGATGACAAATTTTTTTTCTGCATACAACTTTGTTGGTCGCAACGCTTTAACTCCCCAGCAGATACTTTCAGCACTCTGGACAAGCGTTGTAGACTTGATCCGGGGTCCATATTTATCAACAAGGTTGATTTATTCAAAACCTTCCAATATATCGCTCTCAACTATTTCTTTTTTCTCCTCAGCTTCTTTACTCAACGGTTCCTGGCCTACCTCTGTATCTGCCATCTTTGCCATCTCACTTTCAACGAGCTGCTCAATGTATTCAACATCAGTAAAGGTAATGGTTGGTGCGTCGTCTTTGGTTGCTACATAGCTGCCAATCATGTCACCATCGGCGTAACTAACCTCAACGGTGTAACCATCCTCTTCCAGGCGTTTGATATCATCACGCAGCATGTCTTGGTAGCCCTTGCTTTCAAGCGTGTAGTCGTTGTCCAGTTTTATCTGGTCCATGTTTTGCTCGGTTTCATTTCGCTCAGACGATTCCATGCTTTGCCACACCAGCAGGCCAATGCCGGCTGCCAGGCCAAGTCCGCCAGCAATCATCAAGCCACCAAGGATACGTTTTTTCTTTTTCGACATACCTGTTTTGGACTTTGTTGCTGGCAGGGCATTGGCAACATCTTGCGTAGCTGCCAATGTTTTTTCGCTCAGGCGTTGAGATTTTCGTGACGTTTTTTTGTCAAGTTGTTCTTCTATTTCTTTGCCAAAATTTTGGTCGAGTTCTTGTGCGTGTTGCATAATTTCCTGTTGCGCTGACTTACGCGTTTTCTTGTCCTCTATTTTTTTTGACGCTTCAGATGCTGCCCTGAGCATATCTTTTTGTGCGTCTTGCACATCCTCACCTTTACCAATGACGCCATTGAGAACTCTCACCGCGTTAGGTACGCTCTCTGCTGTGTCCATAACCTGTTTGAACAGTGCCATACGGTCAGCGGGTTGCTCGCCAGCTTTGTCAAGGCCAAAAGCTTTTTGTACTTTTTCCATTAGAACCTTATTTTTGCTTGGGTCAGGTTCGTCAATGATTGATTGCTCAAGGCGCGCCAGGCCTACGCTGGTGATGGAGTCATTCACTTTCCCCTCAAGTTCTGGGCCGGCTTCTTTTCTTAAAAATTTGGCAAAGGCACCTTGCTCGTCCTCAGGCATGTCTGGGATTTGTTTTGCGATGGCAATGACCAGCTCTTTTTTGCGTGCAGGATTTTCAGATGCATCAGCCAAGAGTTTGGCTACTTGTTTTTCTCGCTGGGTGGGATCCTCAATTTTCATGACATCGACTACTTGGGTAGCTGTTGTATCTTGGCCACCCTTGACGACTTCTTTTTTTGTTTTTTCATGTTTTACCTCTTCAACTTCAGCCTGTTGTTTTTGTCGCTTACGTTTGACTTGTGGTTCTGCTTTTGGTGGGCCAAAGTCAAATGCTCCAGCATCTTTGAACGGATCGGTTTCAAAGCCTGTTTTAAAAAAGGGATCGTCAAGGGGATCTTTTGGTGCTGGCTGAGCTGGTGTTTGTTTTTGAGCGGGAGCTTGTTTAGCTTTAGGAGTAACGTCTTGGCCTCGTGCTGTAGCTGCTACTTCCTCAGCCCGCTCGCCAATGCTGCCTTCTTGTTTGGCTACGTCGGTTGCTTTGCGTTTGGTTGCTTCGGCAAACTTTGCTTGTACCTCGCTCTGTTTGAATAGCGAAGGGTCAAGGCCTGCAGCTTGTTTTCGTTCTCTGCCTGCACTTGGTGGTGCTTTTAGTTTGAATGCATTGAGGTCACCTGCTGTTGGCTGTTGCACGTCTTTGGTGTCTTTAAGTTGGATGACTATTTTTTTTGGTGCTGAGCTGCCATCGTCCTCAGGAGCCTTGCGTGTTCCAATGGTAGACGACGTTTTGGGTTTAGTTGTTGGGGCCTTGCCTGCTTTAAACTCTGATGGTAGCACACTGCCGTCCATGAGCAGGTAGATAAGAATGATCAGGTACATAAACTTTTTCACAGTCTTTTCTCCTCATTTTGATCGGGTAGAGGTCTTAATCGACCTGAGCCTACTATTTTTGATTTGTCATGCACAAGACATTGATGAAAGTGCTTTTTTTATAATAAAATCCTTTATTTTTCACAAAACACCTTGTAAATTATAAATATATTCAAAATTTACAAGGTGTTTTGTGGGGTTTTTAGTTATGCAAAGAAAACAGTATTTACGTGAAATAGGACTTCAGTTGGATGTTCACAGCGCTTGTGCCTTGTTGGGGCCCCGTCAGGTGGGTAAAACTACGTTGGCACAGCAATTTGCGGTAGACTTGCCGCAGGACAATGTCGTCACATTTGACTTAGAAAATCCACAAGATGTTTCTAAGTTTGATAATCCTATGCTGCTGCTTGAGCCGCTTATGCAAGAAAAGAAGATGATCATCATAGATGAGATTCAGCGGATTGCAGAGCTCTTTCCAGTACTACGTGTGCTTATCGACAAGTACCCGGAGAGTAAGTTGCTTATTTTGGGGAGTGCATCGCGTGATTTAATTCGCCAGTCATCAGAAACGCTTGCTGGGCGTATTGGTTACATAGAGGTTGCACCTTTTTCTTTCACTGAAGTACTGGAGAGTAAAGAGTTGTGGCTGCGAGGAGGATTTCCTCGTTCATATCTTGCCAAATCAATTGATACAAGTTTTAAATGGAGAGAGGCGTATATCAGAACATTTTTAGAGCGTGATATTCCAAGCCTTGGCTTTACGATACCAGTTCAGCAAATATATCGTTTTTGGATGATGCTGTGTCATTATCACGGACAAACATTTAACGCGAGCGAAATTGCACGTTCGCTTGGAATCAGTGATCATATGGTTCGTAAATATTTGGACATATTGGTTGGAACATTTATGATGCGTACGTTGCATCCGTGGTTTGAAAATATTAGCAAGCGGCAAGTAAAAGCGCCGAAAATATATTTTCGTGATAGTGGTATATTGCATGCGCTTTTAGGAATACGAGGGCAAGAGCAACTCTCCTCGTACCCGCGCCTTGGCGCATTTTGGGAAGGCTTTGCGCTTGAAGAAATTATTCGTTACTATCGAGCAACTCAAGATGAATGCTTTTTTTGGGCTACACAAAGCGGTGCAGAGCTTGATCTCCTTTTATTCAGGAGTGGTAAACGATTTGGCTTTGAATTTAAATACAGTGATGCCCCAAAAATTACTTCATCTATGCGCATTGCTTGTGCTGATTTAAAGCTAGATCATTTGTACGTTATTTATCCGGGTATGGGAAGTTTTCCTATGGCTGAAGACACCACAGCATATGGGCTTACTTCATTTCTTGAAAAAGAGTATGACACGCATTAAAAAAAAGAGGCGGAGCCTGGTAGCTCCACCCCTTTGGTTTGGTTCTCTTTGGGTCGTTCTCGGCTTGATCTGAGTATTATTTCAGCATCCAGATGATTTTAACTTTTGTCTAGATCCTGAAACAAGTTCAGGAAGACGTCTTGGTGAGTAGCTCTATTGTTTGTTTAGCTACTTGCTTTACCCCTTTGGGTCATCCCCGGCTTGGTCCTTTAGTTTGACTAGAGGAGTACTCGGATACACAATCTCGTTACTAAGCCTGTCCTCTGGCGTGACCAGGGGAGGCTTGACCCGGAGTCCATTTTTAAAGATAAAGCCTAACTATTTACCTAAGTGTTAACGTGGATACCGGCTCGGCGGCCGGTATGACGACAAGGGGTTGTAATGCTTGTATAACAAACGGTCTCTTTTTGTACCATGTGCTCCTACTGACGTCATCCTGAATTTATTTCAGGATCTATTCTTTCTTGTGCAGCAAGATGCTGAAACGATACTCTGATCAAGTCAGAGCACATGGTTCAGCATGACGTCGATTAGTATTATCCCCCTGGGGGTTCTCATGAAGGTCATCCCCAAGCCTAAGACTCGTCATCCCCGACTCCGATCGGGGATCCAGAACTTGTTTGTTCCACAACTCTTTATTCATCAAACGCTTCAACAACTGTTTCATCAGGCTCTTCCTGCTGGGCCGGCTCAGCATCAAGCTTTTGCTCTCCTGGCTCGATTGCTTCAGCCTCGGCTTGCATTTTTTCAGCTTCGGCAAGCATGCTGTCAATGGCTGCAATCAGTGCGTCGCTGTCTTCAAACGTGATTGAATCAGCATTTTCTTTGCTTGCCGCATAAGCGATAATATTGCCATTTTCATCGCGCACAACCTCAACGGTGTACTCATCATCTTCAAGTCTTGTAATATCTTCTTGCAGCATTTGTTGATATTCAGGTGAGGCTACGGTCAGGCCTTCTTCTGCCTTGATCTGGTCCATTTCAGACTCACGCTCGTTACGTTGTGACATGATGATTGGTACGGCGATCATGGTTGCCATCAGACCGATTGCAAGGCCAAGGCCAACACCGATGGTAATACCGCCAAGGATACGACGTTTTTTCTTGTTAGCGTCGCCTTTTGTTTTTGGCCACATGCCGCCAACTTTATCAAGCATTCTAACGGTACTTTTTTTCAGTTGTTGCCCACGAGTTGGTGGCGTTTCGTCTGCAAGCTTGAGCTCGATTGAGCGTTTAAGCTCACTGTCATTGCCGGCTCCGGCTAATAATTTTTGTTTTTCTGCTTCACGTGTTTTTTTGTCTTTAATTTTTGTTACTTCTCCGGCTGCTGTAAGCAGGAACTGGCTTTTGGCCATACGTTGTTGTGCTGGAGTAAGTTTTTCTTGCATTGCAGCGTTAGCTAGTTCTTGTGCCCCATCAGAGTCTTTAAGTACATTGAGTGCATCGGCAACAACAGCAACACTTTGTGCAGGCTCAGCTTTATTGGCTATGTCTGCTTCTATGACTTTATTGAGGTCAGTGGCTTGTGATATTAATTCTACGTCTTTAGGGTTACTTAAACTAAGCTTGCCAGACTTAACTGCGTCAGCAGCTAGCGTGTGCGAAGTTCGAGCAACTGTGAGAGCAGTTTCAGAGTCTTGGTTGCTCGCTTGCTGTTTGAGCATAGAAAGGAATGTAAGTTGCTCTTTTGGATCACGTATATTTTTTGCTTCTTCGGCAAACTTTAATAGTAGTGCATCCTTTACCTCTGGTTCTGTAATTCCGTCAAGGAATTGGCGAGTTTGATTACTGCGGCTTTTTGAGCTCTTTACGCTGATGATGGCTTCAACTTTGGTCGAATGTTGAGTAACTTTTTCTTCGGTAGTCTTGTCCTGTTCTCTGATTTGCCTTAGGGTAGCTTCAGTCTTTTTTATTGATTCTTGTGCTTTAGCTGCTGAAGCGTCAAATTCTTGAGCGGTTTCGTCAAACTTTTGAGAAGCCTTTTCAGCTCGCTTAAGCGACTTGTTAGCACGTTTTACCGTAGACTTAGTCCACTTATCTTCTAGCGTTTCGGCAAATTTTGGATCCTTCTTCTTTTTTGTTTCAATTTTTTTGAGTGTTATATCAAATTCAGTATCAAATTTTGCGTCTTCGGTTGCTTCATCTCCAAGCACTTTACTTTTTCCAGAGAAGGGTGTGATGTCACTTTTTTTAGGTTTACTGATGACCGCAGAGGTGGAACGTTGCAGCATCATTGACTGTGGTCGAGGCTTTGCCGCACCTGATTTTTGTGTGGTTAATGCTTTTGTTGCTTCACTGGCTTGTGCAACATCTATACCCATAAAGCACAAACTGAGCAGCAATAATTTGACTAATCTATTCACGATTTAAAACTCCTTTTTTGTTGCATTAAAAAAACAAATCAGCGTCATCAAGGCTGCTGCCTCCTCCCTCATCAAGGTCGCCGAACAGTTCACCATCATCACGTGTGGTGGAGCCGGAGCCAGCAGTTGCTTCGATATCTTTAAATAAATCATCGGCTTCAAACGCTACGTCAGTTGCCGGTGTATCTTTTGTCTGGCCTAGCAGTTCATCAACATCTTCAAAAATGGTTTCTACGTCTTCCAGTTCGCTTTCATCAAAGTAGGTTTCCAGATCAAGATCTTCATCTGCATTTTTAAGTTCACCTTTTGCTTTACCCATTTGCTGGTTAAACATTTCTTGGCCGGCCAGGTCTTCTTCCTCGCTTTGGCCAATGCCTCCAGACATCATCATGCCCATAACACCAACACCACCAACAGCAACGGCTGCAAGTGCAAGGCTCTTTTTACGTTTTTTCAAGTAGCCGATTTTGCCTTCTTCTTTGACTGCTTCTTTTTGCTTGCGGTAGCCGCGCTTGATTTTTCGGCCAATGAGTTTGTGTATACCAACCATTTCACCTTCTGGAGCATCCTCAGTTTTTGCCCCGCTGTCTCGGCCTTTGATGACAAAGCCACGTCGCTTGCCGGTGCCAGCCTCAACTTCAGAACCGATCAGCCAGTCTTCATCTTTTTCCATTTTTTGCTGTTTTTTGCCACGCTTTGACATGCCAAACTGCTGTTTCATCGTTTGCATTTCCATACCTTTGGTAAAGCTCATGTCTCCACCCTTGATAAAACCAAAGCGTTCCAAGTCAATCATATCCTGTTCTGACAGGCCAACTTTTTTCTGTGCGGCTTCAGCCTCTTTTTTAAATTCTTTTACCTGCTTTGTAAGATATTTTTCTGGATTGTCTCCAGATCCAGCCGGTATCTCAGGCTCACGCACCAGGCTGCCATCTTCTTTGAAAAGCGAAGGGTTACTTTCTTTGAGTGCGTCAAGCTCGGCCTCAAGGTTTTCTTTTTTGCTACCACTTGCTTGACTGATTTGAAATTCCAGCAGCTTGGCCTTGATTGGTACTTGCTGTTGATTGCTGGTTTCGACTAAGAGCTCAGATTTAAGATCAGCAATATCCATTCTAAGTTTATCAGCCTCTTCACGGTTGGCTGGTTTAAAGCGGCCGACTCCTGAGGTTAGCTCTTTAAGTTGTGCTTCTTTCGCTTGCAGTTTTGTTTTAGCCTCAGCTTCAGCTTCTGGTGTAAGTCGTGCTTGTTTTTCAGCCAGGTGCTTGCTGTCTTTTTGTAGGTACTCGTTTGATTCATATTTTTCACGATTTTCAACAAACTTTTTACGTACCTTTACTTTTGTTGCCTCTGGCACATTAGGGTCATCTTTAATTTTTTCATAGTTGAGTCGTGATACTTCAAAAGCGTCTTGCGGGCCAAGCTCTTCTTCTAGCTGTTTGAGTTTATTTTTATATTTTGCTTGCAGCGCTGCCTTCTCGCCTGGAGGTGCCTCGTCAATTTGTTTTTGTATACGCTGGATAAATGGACGTGCGCCAAGCTCAAATTCTTCAGTTTCTTTAATTTTTTTCTGAAGTTTGTCTTTGCGCTTTTCAAACTCTTTTGCCAGCTTGGGGTCGCCCAATTCTTTCATTTTGGCGTCCAACTCTTTAATCATGCCTTCCATTTCTTCAATTTTTTCTTCAGGCTTTTGCTCTTTTTTCAAACGCTTTTGTTTGAGGCGGAGCTTTGCCGTTTGCTTGACGCCGTCCTCAAGAATTTTTTGATTTTCTTCAAGTGATTTGATCATAGCTTGGTCTTCGTCTGATTGTGGTGTTTTGCGCTGCAGTGTTTTAAGCAGACTTGTTGTTTCTTCTAGCTGCTTATCAAGTGGTGCGTCAGGGTCAATTTTGGTTACGTATGTTGGACTGAGCTCAAGCTGGGCAATGCGCTTTCTGCTGGATTGAATTTTGAGTTGATCGTCAGCGGTTTTAGGATCTTTTGCTTCAAGCTCTTTGAGCGAGGTACGTGTTCTTTCAAGCTCTTGCTTGACTTGTTTGCCTGCGTCATCAATAAATTTGCTTTCATCAACGGTTTTGAGAAAGTCTGTCTCAGCCGCTTTTAAATCATCGTTTGCAAATTTAATTTGATCTGGAAGTGGCTGTTGTCGTCTGAGCGCTCTGACTTTGCGTTTGAGGCGGCGCAATTGCTTTTGCTCTGCTTTGGTAGGGTTGGGAGTTTTTTCAAGTTCTGCAAGCTTAGTTTGAGCTTGTGTGATGCGGTCTGTGACCGGTGTGAGTTCTTCGATAGCGGCATCACGCAGTTCTTGACGGCGTTTGAGTCGTCGAAGTTGCTTTTTGAGTTCACGTTTCTTTTTCAGACCAGATGGAGAGAAATCTTGCTTGAGATTGCCAAGTTCTTTTTCAGCGTTGAGAATGCTACTGTCAATTTCTGATTCTTTGACGAAGTTAACTTTGATGGCGTTTTCAATATTTTCAGCTTTTTTTGTGAGCTCCTTGCTACTGCTGTCTAACACTTCAGCTTTTTCTGTAGCCTTCTGAGCTTCTTCGAAATTGCCCTCTTCTTCTAGTTTTTTTGCTTTTGCTGCCTCTTGTGCGCTTTCCTCGGCAAGTTTATTTGCTTCAGTTCGGTGCCCTGTTGCTTCTTCAAGCTTTTCTTGAGTTTCTTTTATTTTTTTTACAGTTTTGTCTTCTTCAATTTGTTTAAGTTCTTCTCGGCGTTTTTTTAATTTTGCTTCCTCTTTTTCAAGCTCCTTTTGGCGGCTATCTTTCTTTTTTGATTTTTTTGCAAGTTTTCCCTCTTTGCCAGCAGCCTTAAGCGCTGTTTGTTGTTCTTCGAGTGTCTTTATTTCTGACTTGTAGGCTTCGACGGCCTCTTCTCCCTTCTCGATCCTTTTCTTTGTTTTTTCGCGTTTGCTGAGTGGGGCGTAGGCTTTAATTTCTTCTTTTAGACCTTTTTTAAGGCCTTTGACCGTGGGGGCCTCTGGTGTTTGTAGTTTCTGCATTTTTGCCAGGCCTTTTTGTGCACGGGTAGCTTCTGTTCTTCTGGTAGCTTTGTCTTTTCGAGCTGTTTTGTCTGCTGCGTTGACTGTGCTTGAGCTGAGCAGGGCCAGACCGGTTCCAAGAACCAGTAGTGCAAAAAAACGGCGATGGATGATGAAATGCTTCATCAGATCATCCTTTTTTGTTTTTAAGGGTATATTTTGACAGTCTTTGTGTAGTCTACGTTTACTTTTAGTTTAGTCCTAAATAATTCAAATAGGCAATAATTTAAGGGGGTGTTGGGGGATAGGTGCTTTGGTTCAACACTCGTCAGCCCGGCCACCGAGCCGGGATCTACATCAAAACCCAGGCAGTGCAGGGTCAACACACGCAGAGGGTGCGCTAATGCGCAATAATTTTGCAAGTGTTGGAGCAAGTTGCGTGGTAGAAACGGTTTGCATAATTTTACTGCCCGGTTTGCCCAGCCCATGGCCATACAAGCAAAGGGGGACGTGACGATCGTAGTCATACGGCGTACGATGGCCGGTGCCCGTGCTGTGCTTGCTTGGTAGGCAGTAGGGTGCTGGCATGCAAATCAAATCGCCGCTGCGATTGGGGTAAAGCTGGTTTTTGTAGAGCATGGTTTTGTCAAAGGCTGGGTTGTCGTGTTCGTCAAGGTCGGCATACGTCCAGGCGTTGGCAATGCCGGGTTGTTGCTTGAGGTGTTTTTTAAGTGTTTTTAAAATCTTTTTTTGTTCTTGTGCCTCAAGCGAATCAAATACTTTTTTGTTCAAATAAAACTGGTGAGTTTTGAAAAAACTAACGATTTCTTTAAGCCCATATTTTTGTTCGATCACGTCATTCATACCCTTAACCAGGTCTGGCGCCATAATGCGATGAGCCAGGTCAAGGCCCATGTCCTGTGAAACTTCAGGCAAGGGACCAACACCGTGATCGGCCGTCATGGCCATGACAACTGACTTTCGTCCAACACGTCGCTGTGCGTAACGCATTAAGTTGCCCAGCTGGCGGTCAAGCTGATAGATCATATCAAGTACCTCTGCACTGTGTGGTCCGTAGTCGTGGCCTAGCATGTCAAGGCTTGAAAGCGAAACCCATAGCAGAAGTTTTCCGTTGTTGTTTGTCTTGAGGTGTTGGTCTATGCACAGTTTTGCCAAGTCAATCAAAATTTGGTTTCCCTCTGGTGTTTTACACAGCAGTGAGGTGCCGGTGTTTTTATGAGGGCTGTCACCGTTTTTGCCGTTCTCTTCATAATCAGTATCTGCATTTGGATCAGCTGCTTTATGTGTTTTACGATGTTGTAATACTTCATCAAAAATAACTTTTCCCTGTCCGGCAATAGGCTGCGAAATAGCGCAGTAGTCATAGTTATGCAGGTGACTAAACTGGTATGCGTAGTGGGAGCGTGGATACCGCAAGATCCATTCAAAGTCGATACGATGTGCAAGGTTGATTGAAGTGTTGAATTGTTCAAGCCACGCTGGAAACAGTTCAAAATATGCCTTGCTACTGGTAAATCGGCTGCCAACAAAGTCCATCCAGATAGCCTTGCCTTTTGTGCCTGCCATGTTGATTGCGGCACGGTCTTTGAGAGAGAGGGCAATTGCTTGGTGCTGAACGTCATCGTTTGATGCCATAACAAGTTGGTCGGAGAGTGTGTCAGCCATTAGTTGACGTGCACTGCGGCATTTGTCGTAAAATGAAGAGACTGTTTTATAGACAGCAGCGCCATCATGTTCGTCATGGGCACATTTAATGTGTTTACCATCATCGCGTATCCAGCTGTTCAAAATTATGCCATGATTTTTTGGTAGTGTGCCGGTGGCTAGTGTTGCGTGTCCTGGCGCGGTTGAGGGTGCACCGTAATCAAAAAAAGCACGTTCATAGTTAATGCCTTTGTTACGCATGAGCTTGATGCCGTCATTAAAAAAATGCTCAAGCTTATCAATATAATGGTAGGCGAGTTGGTCAACAACAATAACCATAACAACGCGCGGCTCAGGCAGGCCGGCAACTAACTTGCAGCATAAAAGTGCAAAGAGGAGCGCACAAATGTGTAAGATTTTTTTTATCATTGCCAAAGCTCCGGTAAAGGCGAATAGGTACTGGCTGACGGTGTGCTGATGTGCATCAACTTTGCAAGTGTGACGGGTAGCTGCGGTGACCAGACCTTTTCGTTGACGGTTTTGTTTTCATATTTACCTTTTTGATACACAACGATTGGAACTTGTGTGTCGTAGCGGTAGGGTGAAAGGTGTGCGGTGCCGGTCGGGTAATTGGTGAGCTGACAGTACGGTTGTGGTTGACAGATAATATCACCCATACGATCTTTGTACATTTGTGTTTGGTAAAAACGTTCAGCCTGGTGTTGTTTACAATGTCTGTCTGCAAGTTCGTCCTTTGTCCAAACGCGTTTGATCCCTTCCATTTCGCCTAGTTTGGCTTTAAGTTCGTTTAACAGTTTTTCTTGATCTTGTTTGGTTAGGGCAATAAAGGCATCATCATCTAAGCGAAAGTAGGTTGGTTCAAAACCAACGACAATGTCTTTGATGCCCATGATGTATTCAATATGTTCATTAAGCTGTTTGACCAACTCTGGGCCAAGCAAGCGCCTGGCTTGCGTGTAGCCACGCTTGTGCATTAGTTCGGGAATTGGGCACATGCCATGGTCGGCAGTGAAGACAAATAGGCAACGTTGCAAGCCAACTTTGCGTTGACAAAAGGTCATGAACTCTTGGATTTGTTTATCAATGTGGTAGATGGTGTCAATAACTTCAAGGCTGTCTGGTCCATAAATGTGTGCGACAAGATCAAGATTGCTCAGGCTGATCCAGAGCAGCATACGGTCATTTTGTTTGACAAGGTTTGCTCTGACGCATGCTTGAGCTAGATCAAATAATTTTTGTCCTGCGATTGGTGTTTTTAAGAAGAGTTCATACGGGCTGCGTGGTTTGTGACTTTGCACGTCGATAGATTTTTCGTGAGCCAGACTAAATGTAAATCCCGCATAATCGTAGTTGTCAATGAACGGAAATTGATACGCTTCGTGTCGACGACCGTAGACCGTTTTCCATTTCTTTTTTTTGGCCTTGGCAAAGTTCGCCTTTTTATTGAACGTTGTTAACCAGTCGGGCAATGTTTGAAAGTAGTCAGTAGTTGAGGTGAACTGACCTGCGTGTGGGTCAAACCAAATTGCTTTGCCCATGCGTGTTGCACATGAAAGTGCAGGGTATGATTTTAAAGCAAGCGCAAAGGCTTTGTATTGAGTATGCGTTGTGGACTGAAATATAAATTGATCACTGAGTGAGTCAACGGCTGTATTGCGCGAAGACTTACCATCTTTGTAGGCTTGTGCATCGGTAATGACTGCGGCTTTGGGATGATCGTCATCTTCATAGGCAACTTTTTTACCGTCTTGGTCAAGCCATTGATTGAGCACAGCGCCATGGTCTTTGGGGAGTGTTCCGGTTGAGAGTGCATTGTGTCCGGGTGTTGTTTCCGGAATTGCGTGGGGGTGATAGGCGTGTGTGTACACGATGCCTTGGTCAAACAATGTTTTTAAACCATAGCGAAAATGTTTGCGTAGTTTGGGAAGATACTGCGAGCCGAATGAGTCTGCAATAATGACCACCGTAAGCGGCGGGGTCATATTTTTTGTTTCTGCTTTGACGTGCGCTGTGAGCAACAGAAGTGGTAGCAGTGCAGCGATGAATATGCAGCGATAGTGCGTTCGTTTTGCCATGGGTGTCCTTTTTTATTTTTTAATTACTTTGTTGATGTGATTTGAGTAAAATCATAGGCACGTGATGATGGTAAAATAAAGTTTTTAATAAAATTGCAAGCGAGATGACCCAAAAGTGTGTTGTGCTGGTTATTGTCTTTTTTATTGGGATTTACAGTCTTGGCAATAGTGCCCATTGCTTGCATGTGACGTGCGCCAGTGATGTTGAAAATATATTGCAGTCTAAAAAAATCTGGCTGCATATGCAACTCGAGCAGACTGAGCGGGGTATTGTTAAAGATTCATTGCGTTTTTCCATTGATACACCGTGTGTGACCCTGCAAAGCTGGCGTGCAACACGTAACCCAGTTGTCGTGTATGATCAAGCATTTCGGAAAAATAAAAAACTTTTGATCGATTCTTGTGACTGTTGGCTTCAACTTGACTTTGTGCTACAGCAGCCAATGCTGTGTGAACAGAGTTTGCGCCAAAGTTGTGTGTACGTTGCTTGTTTGGTTTGCCAGCATGATAACACAACAATGCCGGTCAATGTATGTGTGCCTCTCTGGCGTGAGGCAAATGTTTTGGCATGTGAGTGTAGACAAGATGTGTGCGATGATGAGTTTTTGCAAAGCAACACGTGTGCTATGTTTATCAACCAGCGACAAGACGCTGTGGATGGCGAGTTTAAGATTCTGGATACACTTGAGCGCAATTGGCGTGAGGTGCGCTGCGAGTGGGAGCACGGTTTACGGACAACGACATTTAAAAAATATTATGTGTTGTTGATCATGGTTATGTTTGCTTATCTGATGGGGTTGTTGTGGCTTTCTCCGCTTGCACGGTTAGTAGTCATTGATTTTTTGTTTTTTGATTGCGGCAAGGTATTGCTGTTTGTTTGGCTGCTGTGTACAACGACCTTTTTGTATTCCATCATGCCTGTGTGGTTTGTGCGCATGCTTCAGCTGTTGGTGGTATTTTGTGCCGCAAGTTATTTTTCTATTTCGGCCTTATATGCAACTTTTTTAAAGCGTAAGTGGTATGGGTTACTTGGCAGCATCTTGTTTTCGTCGTGCCTGCCGTTATGTGTTCGAGTAATTATTGCATTTTTGTAGCGCCTTAGAAGGGTCTTTACGTGTTGTATTGGCAGGCCTAGAAGTTTGTGGCAAGATCAGCGACTTATACCGGTCTGCATCATAGCCAAGCATCATCTCAATGGGGCTCAAACCGCCGTTGTTTGTGGCAAAGGTATTGGCATTATTTTCAAGGAGCAAGGTGATCAAGTCATTAAATTTTTGATCAACCGCATAATGCAATGGTGTGTTGCCATGAGCGTCTTGAGCATCGATATTTGCATCATGGTCAAGTAAAAGTTGGGTAGCGAAGACAGATCCTTTTTGAACGGCATTGTGCAGTGGTGTGAGCTGTGTTGTAGTGCATACGCAGTTTGCATCTGCACCGTGTTGAAGTAAAAGGGTAATGAGTTCCTCATCTGCCTTGAGTATGGCGTGAAAAAGAGGCGTTACGCCAAGGAAATTTTTTATTTCAGGGTTTGCTCCTGCAACAAGTAGTTGTTGGGCAACAGTATAATTGTTTCGATCAATTGCGGTAAAGAGTGGGGTTTGTCCTGAGAGATTTTGCATATCTACGTTAACGTCATAGTAGTCAATAAGTACGCCCGCAAGCTGTGGGCCATATTCTTGGTCACGCGCTGCCTCATGAAGGAGCGTGTTTTTTAGCCCTTGTTCAGTGGCATGCGGGCTTAAGACGTTGGAGAAAAAGTTGATGATATTTTGCGCTGTACCACTTTCTAAGGCAAGGGTCAATTCTTGAAGGTCTTTTTTTGTATAGATTGTGCGCAATTCAGTTTTGCTTTGATTGTAATCTTGCTCAATGGCCACATGCTGCTGCATAGACAAGCGGGGCGTGGATGCCACACAAAAGCAGGATGTATGCATTAAAAGAAAACAACAGCTATATATTTTTTTTTGTATGCTAAAAAAGTTCATGCTCCTTGCTCCTCTTTTTATCTTTAACTATCTAGGCCTACCATAAGAAAATCGTAAAGATATGGATTGTTTTCTTTAACATAGTCTAAGTCAATACCGCCATGGTTTTTATGGTTGGTGTTCTTATTTTTTATGTCCTGAGGTTTTTGTCCTAAGCAGTTGGCTGTGTGTAAATCTATGTCTTTTAGTTCTGGTATGTTTTTGTATACATCTTGTAATGCTGAAGTTAATTCTTCATCATTACAATGTGCTGCAAAGTGAAATAGCGTGTTGCAGTGTATGATACTACCGTTTTTAAAGCGTGGCCTAATTGGAATAGGCCCATATTTAGCTGTCATTTCGCCCACTACTTTGAGCAATTTGTATATTGATTGCGCTTGAGCTTGATCGCGACATTTTGCATCTAACATTTTTTCGAAGGCGTATTTTCTGTGAGCGTCAGTTATTTGGGTACGTAAACAGAGCATAACTACCTGAGAAAAGTTGCCGATGTGTATCGCCAGGTGTAGTGGGGTCAAATTTGCATCATTTGCTTGATTGTGATTGATCTCAAAGCTGGGGGTTGCATCAAAGGCGAAGAGTAGTTGGCGTAAATGGTTTTCTGAATCAAGCATTATGGCTAAATGGAGCAGCGTATTACGACGTTTTAGTTGTTGATTGAGTGAACCAAATTTTTTTCTTATTGCACTCACAACAGACAAAAAACGGTAAAGAGCTAATCGCTCTTGTTCTTCCTTTTCTTTGCTTGCCTTTTGTGCGTGTATCGTTTTTTGCGTCTTTTCTATTCCTGCACGTGAATATTTGAAGAATGCATAATCAAGATGTGACGAGCAATTGCCAGAGGGCGTTGTATCAATTTCAGCATCAAAGAAGCAGAGCCAATGGGCACTGGTAAAATCGTTTTTATCAATGGCGATGTGCAGTGGCGTTTGACCGTTCTCATCACGTATATTGGGGTTTGCACCATTTTGCAGTGCTTTGAATACCAGGCTTGGTTTTTTATTAGATAATGCTTCGAATAGGTTTTTATTTACATTATTGGAATCAACAGAGCGTATTTTGTTACCATCCTCTTTTGCATATACACTACTCCCCCATGTAAAGGCGCAAGCCAGTAGGCCTACGCCTATCATGGATTTTTTCATTAAACTTCTCTTTGTATCGTTTAAGTAAAATTATTTTTTTGCTAAATCGTCGGGGTTTGGAATGTTTTCAGTCATTTCCAATTCTTTGGTGAAGATTTTTTTGTCGGTATCTGCTTTGCGTTGTTTATCACGCACTTTGGACTTTTCCTTGGTGATGAGTTTTACCATTTTATCAATAGCATTATCAACTGACACGTACATGTCAGTGCCTTCATCATGCGCATTGAGGTTAAACTGTGGTGTCTTAACGTGTAGCTCAGCACGATGGTGCGGGTGAAGTTTGTTTGCCTTCATCCAGAGCTCAACGGTGAATGGTTGCATGCTTTCTTCATCTTTGAAAAAGTCAGCAATTTTTCTTAGCTTTTGACGTGCATGTGACTCGAGCGGGCCCGAATGGTCCATACTTTGAAACGTTATTTTGATGTCCATGTTTTTCCCTTTTTTATTTTGTTAAAAAGCGGTCAGACATTTCCTCATAAAATTGAGAACCTAGATATGTTTCTTTAGTATAACGGTTTTGCAAAATTTCTTGAAGTGTACCTGATGTGACGATTTTTCCATCAAGCATAACAAAGACGGTTTGAGCGATTGAGAGTAGCTGTTCAACGTGATGATCAGAGATCACAACCGTGATGCCACGAGCAACCATCTGAGCAAAGATTTTTTTGAGTTCATAAATCGATTTTGGATCAACGCCTGCAAATGGTTCGTCAAGCAGCAATAGCTTTGGATTCATCAATAGGCTGCGTACCACCTCAAGTTTACGCTTTTGCCCACCAGAGAGCATATGTGCTTTTTTGTTTTGTACTGGAGTTAGATTTGTTTCAGCAAGCAGTGTTGCTACGTGCTGATTAAACTCTTCTTCAGTTTTGTTCTGCCAAAAAGGATGGTACAAAAAAACGAGCTTGAGGTTATCGGTTACACTCATCTGTAAAAAAAGTGATGTGTTTTGTGGCAGGTACAACAAGCCGTGCGCAACACGCTGGTGAACGGGCCAGGAGTTGATGACTTGCCCATCAAACATGACAACATTTTTTTTATTGTTTAGGTCTGCAGGTGGCGTTTGATGCAGGCCAATAATGGTTTTAAACAGCGTTGTTTTGCCCGCACCGTTTGGCCCAAGAAAGGCAATCATACGAGCCTGTTGTATGCTGAAGGTTACATCATGCAGGATAGCATGCTTGCCAAGTGTTTTGCTGAGGTTGACAATTTCAAGCATGATGGACGTTGTTATGTATGAACAGTGATAGAAATAGGACAACCCTTGAGGTCAAAATTCTTACGCAAAATATTTTCAAGGCAGGCAATTTCTGATTCGCCAAACCACTCTGGAAAGTTAACCTTCATGTCAAAGGTTGGAATGTGTGAAGGGATTGCTTTAACTTTATGAACGCGTAACTTCATTTTGTTGTGCATAAGGGGGTGGCGGCCCAGTGCTGCTTTAATAAGTTCGTCAACTTGGATTGAATTAAAGTTTTGTGTGCAGCGCTCACGCATTTTTGCCAGCTCACCATAGATACGGCTGACATTTTTTTTGCTCATGCATGAAATCCACAATTGTGGAATGCGTCTGAAAATAAATTCGTACTCATCAAGCGTTGAAAGCAGCGTACTTTTGTTGTAGTCGTCCAAGATATCTGTTTTGTTGAACAGCACCATGACCATCTTTTTTTGCTCATAGGCATAAAACAAAAGCTTAAGTTCTTGATCGCTAACGGTACCCTGCGTTGTGTCGATCATTAAAATGACTACGTCAGCATCACGCACCGCACGCAGTGCACTTTTGACCATCATTCCCTCAAGTTCATCGTCACGAACCTTTTTTTGCTTGCGTACACCGGGCGTGTCGGTTAGCTCAAACAAGTCTTGTGCGTGGTAAATCATTTCAGAAATTGCCTCACGCGTGGTGCCAGCAATGTCTGAGACAATGGCTCGGTCTTGGCGCATGAGCAAGTTGGTTAGTGATGACTTGCCGACATTAGGCTTACCTAAAATTACTACTTTGTATTCAGGTTTTGCGCTAAGGTACTGCGTTTGCGCACGTGCAGGTAGTTGGGCTACAACGGTGTCAAGCAAGTCGCGAATACCACTACCATGAAGTGCTGAGACGGGAATAATGGTTTTAAACCCAAGGGCTTGAAATTCATGAATATTTTCAGAAAAGGCGTTGCGGTTGTCAGCTTTATTGATGACCAGGAGTACTGGTTTTTTGAGTTTATGTAGTTCGCGCGCAATGAGGCGGTCGTGTTCGATCATGCCGTTTTTACCATCGCAGACAAAAACAATGACGTTACATATTGTCAGCTGTTGGCGTACACGTTGTTCAACCAGCGAAGTGATTTCATCTTTACCGCGTGCAAGGCTAAAGCCTCCGGTATCAATCAGGTCAAATGTTTTACCGTCCCATGTCATAGTTTCATGCAGATAGTCGCGAGTGACACCTTCTTGTTCGTAGACAATACTTTTTTTGTCATCAATGAGACGATTGAACAATGTTGATTTGCCTACATTGGTGCGGCCAACAAGCAAAACAGTAGGGAGCGATACTTTTTTAGTCATAATATGTACACAGTTATGATAAGGGGACGTGAGGGTAAACTACTACCTGACAACTTTAACTTTTCTTATTTTACCCGGGAAAAAGCGCATGATCAAGTGAGTCAGGGGCCATTTTTGCTCATCACGAACATCGATAGGCTCTTCATGGTTTTCTTTGGGCGCACTTGGTGCTCGTTTAGTTTGGGTGTTTACGCGTGAAAAGCTCTTACTGACCTGCTTTGCTGGCAAGGGGGGCAGCGGTGTGCTGGTTCGTTGAGCGGGTGTTTTTGTTTTAGTGCCACCAGCCTGTAAGATAAAATCGCTAAAGTTGCCCAGTGTTTTTTCCAAAACAGGTAACCATAATTTTTTTGTATCTGTAATTTTATCGGTAAATAGCGTACCGACGTGGGCCAGCTCGAGGTGAACTTTTTGCTGTTCCTGGTCTAAGCGGAGAACGCTTGCTTGGCGAAATATTGAGAGTAGCATTGGGTCTGCATTTGCTTGTTCAAGTGCTGTTAAAAAGCCGGCCCAAGCTTGAGCGTGTGGATTTGCGTGCTCAAGTGGGGCTGCCTGTGGCTGTGGTGTTGCTATAGGGTTTGCAATACGTTCAGCTGGCGGGGTTACCTTGGGCAGCGAAAGTGTTGGACTGCCACCACCAGTGTTGCAGGCGTTAATGAGTTGCTCAAGGTCAAGTGAGCTAACTTGTTCACAAAGCTGGAGTAGCATGAGTTCTAAAAACGCGTGTTTTTTAGGTGTTTTTAAAAATAATTCTTCTTGGCTCCACATCAGTTGCATAATGGCGTGCAGGCGATTGAGTGAACATTGCCCAGCTAAATGCTTGACGGTTTGGGCATGGTCATCGTTGCTTGGTAGTGCTGACTTAACGCCGTACTTAACGTGCAGCAAACTGCGGCATAACTCTACCAGCATATCAAAAAGTAATGTAGCATTGCGTTGGCTAAAGTTGATTTCGTCAAGATGTGCAAGCAGCGCAGTGCCATCTTGCGCGATAATGTGACCAAAAAGAGCGTACAAATCTTTATGTGCAATGTGCCCAAGTACATCGACAACTGCTTCATAACTGACCAGTGTGTGTGAAAAGCGGACACGCTCGAGCAGATTGAGTGCGTCTCGTGCTGAGCCATCGGTTTGCCCGATAATCAGCTCAAGTGCGTCTGGTTCTATTTCAATAGCTTCAGCGTTACATACTTCCTGCAGATGTTGTTTGAGCAGTGTTGTGTTGATGGGGCCAAATAATGCTTGAAAGCAGCGAGAAAGTACGGTTTCGGGAATTTTGTGTGTTTCAGTTGTGGCTAAGATGAACAGGACTGTTTCTGGTGGTTCTTCCAGTACTTTGAGCAGCGCGTTAAATGCTGCTTTTGAGAGCATATGTGCTTCGTCAATCAAGTATACTTTTTTGCGCCCTTGCATAGGCATATAACTTGACGAGTCAATAATTGAGCGAACATTGTCAACCCCGGTGTGCGATGCGGCATCAATTTCTATAAAGTCTGGGTGAGCGCTTTTTGCCATAGCTTTGCACGAACTGCATTGTTGGCACGGCAATAGCTGCGTTGTTGGGTTTGTGCGAAATTGCTCAAGCTGCTCGCAGTTGATTGCTGCTGCAAATACGCGTGCGGTTGTTGTTTTACCACAACCCCGTTGACCAGCAAATAAGTATACGGGAAAGATTTTGTTTAGATACAAACTGTTTTTGAGCATCTTGACGGGAATATGTTGACCAACAATGTGCTCAAATGTTTGCGGTCGCCATGAGCGTGCAAGGTTGAGTCCGCTGGCTGTTGGTGATTTTTCTGACAAGGAATTTTTATTGGGTGTGTCCATACAACAATCTTTCCTAATGGTTATGCTGATCTGACAAGCGTAGCAAAAACTTTATCGTCTGGCACGTTTTATACAAAATTTTCAGATATGCTTATCTCTCCCCCCGTCAGGGTGTTATTCTTAATGCAAAGAGTCTATTTTTTATGTTGGGCGATGGGAGTTCGTTATGAATATCTGTACTGTTTTTGGACTGTTTTTTTTGATGCAAGTAATGCTTGGGAGTGTTTTTGCCGCTGAGCCAAATTTTAGCGATCCGTCAAACTATTATGCTGTGTTGGGCTTGTCTAAGGATGCAACTAAAGGGCAGATAAGAGCACGATACAAAAAGCTAGCCGTGCAATATCACCCAGATAAAGAGGGAAGTAACGAGCAATTTGTAATGATTCACAAAGCGTATGAAAAATTACTTAATCCTGATGATCATGATGATGGAAAAAGCTACGACGAACTTGAAAAAGCTATTCTATCAAATAAATTCATGGATGTTGTAAGGTTGACCGAACCACAAAACGTGTCGTTGTATGAAAAAACGGGTAGCCATTACATATTATTTGCGTATAGTTTTATGGCTGCGTTAGAAGAGCATGATATTCTTATCGGGGTTGATAGCTCTCTGATAGAAATCTTAAATCACCTTATCAAGACATTTGGTATATCTGATGAATTAGGCAATTTTATGTTCGATTGTTTGCAGCGTTTCGCCTCTGCAAAACAAGATGCTTGGGCACATATATGGGGTTATATATTGCTTCGAGACATTATTCCTAATGCAGGCAAGCAAATTAATGAGAAGGTGCACTCATTTACACCACTTCATTTCATAGCACAGTTTTTTAGGGAGTCATCTAACTGGTCTGGTCAAATAATGGAGAAGTTGATTAAGCAAGGCGCACAAATTGAGGCGATAGTAGATAGTGATGGCCAAACACCATTACACTGTGCGGCTGAAAATGGTCAAACTTCTGCTATAAAAATATTACTTGACCGGGGTGCTAACATTAATGCGCAGGAAAATGAGGGCAGAACATCGCTGCATCTTGCAATCCTTGGCATGTATGAAGCTGCTGGTATGAGCGGCAAAGATAATGTGACCCCTGTCCGACGCCGGGAAACGGTTGCGTTGCTGCTTGAGCGAGGGGCAGATAGATCTATTGCGGACAAGAAGGGCCAGACTGCTTTGGCGTGCGCTCAAGCTAAAGTTGCCAGAATGAAAGCAGGGGGTAAAACTGTTACAGCCTTTGAGAAAATAGTTGAACTGTTGCAAAAAGGTCAAGCCGCTGAGTCCAAGTCTTCTAAAGGGAAAGGGCAAAAATCAACAGGAGAGCCGGGGTCAACGCCAGGAGCTCAGGCCAAGCCGCAAGAGCCAATGCTGTCACTACTGCAGGCACTCAAGCTTAAGGTGTTGCATCTGCTCGGTGCTGTTGCTGGAAAGTAAAAAACTTTATCGTCTAGCACATCTGATACAAAATTTCAGATATGCTTCTTTCTGCTGTTGCTGATTTAGTACCCTTAACGCAAAGAGTTTATTTTTTATGCGAGGGGTAATAATGAATGTACGTACGGTTATTGGAGTGCTGCTTATTGCACAGGTGATGGTTGGCGGCTTTTTGGGTGCTGCAGATGTTGTGCCTAGAGACAAAAAAAGCGAGTTTTTGTCAAACGCTGCGCGAGGTTCAACGGTGCCGCGTGATAATAGCCTTGAAGCGATGAAGGCTATTTTGAGGCAATACCCACAAGTGATTAACGCCGTTGATGAAGATGGCGAAACAGCGCTATGGAAAGCTACAAAAAAAGGACATGTTGATATTGTTGAGTGGCTTCTTACTCAGGCTGAAGGGGGCAAGGGTCTTGTAAATAAAGCTGACAGCAAGGGTGTAACCCCTCTTGAAAAAAGTTTTCAAAAAGAAGGAGGGGGGGCGCTAAGCAGCGAGAGGTATAAAATTGCTGATTTGTTGCTTGGCCATGGTGCTGGTATGGATAAAATATCTGATGCTGATTGGTCAAAGTATATATCCAATGCAGCAGGAACTTTTGATATTTCTCCTGGTTTTCTTTTAAAAGTTTTTGCGGGAAAACGTGACGTGTTTACTAAAATTGTCCAGGAAGATGATTTTTTTATTCAAGACCTCTTGGTAAGATTTTGGTATGGCAAAAGTAAAAAGCAAGAGAATGACTGGAGACGTGTCATCAGTGAAATCATAAAAAAAATGATACCTGATGATGCTAAATTGTTAGATGTTTTGTTGCAAATTGGCAAGGCTCGTATGCCTCAAAGAGATCAGCTCATTGAGTTGCTGCTCGAGGAGGGTCTATTAAGCAAAGAAGTATGCGCGAGCAATATTGCGAAGTTGTATAAACATGAAGCCTATGAGGTGATTGTTTCCTTGCTGGACAAAATAAAGCTTGAAGGTCTAAGCGCAGAAGACTATGAAAACATGATGTGCGTTGCAGCAGAGCATAAAAAAGAAGGTCTAGGTGCATTGAGTAATATGCTGAAGAAAAGACCGGTACGCGACAACCACTTTCTTCTTCAGCATTTGCTTAAGAATGAAAATTATGACGAAGAAGTCATTCCCGCAATTCAAAAATTTATTACAGAAGGCATTCTTGATGACAAGGCCTTTAGTAATCGTATGATTTTGGCAGATTTATGGAGGACTAAGGCTTTTGATAAAATTACAAAATTGTACAAAACTGTCCCAGAGCCCTATAGGAAGGATCTTATAGAGTCGTTATTTGCATCGGTGCGTCAAACCTCTGATATTAATGAAAAATTTTTTTTAGAATTACTTAGGTTTGATAATGAAATTGCGCGATTTATTTTGGTTGATAAATCAGGAAAAAGTACAGTTTTACATAAGTTTTTGAGTGATTATGCTACTTTTCCAAAGAAAAAATTGGAAACATTAGTACAAGCATTAATCGATGTTGGCGCTGATGTTAATGCGATGGCTAGTGATGGTGAAAGTCCTTTGTCCCTTGCTCTGGAAGGCCTGAAGTTCAACGTGGCCTTAATGTTAATTAAAGCTGGGGCAGATACTAAAGGTCGTACAAAATCTGGACAGAGTATGCCCCAGTTTTTTATGGATGTTAAGAAAGAATTAGATCAAACCTTGCTAGCTAAAGCCGAGATCAAAGAACTTGATACACTGCTCAAACCTGATGAAAATGAACTTGGTTTGTTTCGGTTGGAAGAGTTGCTACGCAAAGCAGATAGTAAGTCTGTCGATGATTATTTGGAGATTGCTGGTCTGGCAAAGCATGTTGACCCAAACAAGCAGTATTCAGAGGGGTCTCTTCTTCATATATTTTTAAATAGTGCACTGAAAAATGTGCAAAGGGGTGAAAAACTTTTCTCCTACCGTATTGTAAGCATTATAGATATGCTCGTAGGTGCAGATCCGTCTTGCGTGCATAAAAAAGATGCATTAGGCAATACCCCATTACACCTGGTCTGTAAAGCTGGGTCTCAGCTTCTTGAATACAAATTTTTGGATGTAATTAAAAAATTAGTTAGCGCCGGAGCTAACATAAAGGTAAAAAATAATGGCGGTAAGACTGCATATCAAATCTATGCAGAAAAAGAGAGCCCTGGCTATTTGTGGAATAATGATGAAGTCAGGAAAGTGTTGGAACCACAACTTGAGGCAGATGATCTTAAAGGCTTGACTCAAGCAGAGCTTGCGAGGGTGGTAACAGTTAATATGAATAAGAGCATTGTTGATGCTGCGTATAAACTTTATGCTAAGCGTTATCACGTTGATAGATTCATAGAGAAGCCTGTGGAGAGGGGGGCTGATAGGGCGATTATTGGACATATACTTAAAGAAAATTTGTCCAGTGAATATCAAAAAATAAACACCTACGAAGGGCCGATACAAGATATTTTACGTAAATGGCATAGCAGCGTTGATAGAAAAAATGTACGGATAGATAATCAAGAATATGATGGTGTAAAAAAGTTTCTTACTGCTATAAAAGATACATACGAGCGTCGAAAAAACTTTTTCACTGATGATGTTGAGAAAAGGCGCAATGAACTTTCTGTTGAGCTTGCCAAAAACATACAGGGTGCAAATGTAGTAGCCGTCAAAAAGACGCTTGAAAAATTTAAAGAAAATCATATTTCGCTTAACTATCTACATAAAGATTTTGGTGGTGGGTGGAGTTCAAAAAGTCCATTAATGGCTGTATACAATGAGTTTAAAGTTTCTAGCAGTCAGGATTATGCATTATTGGACGCTCTCCTTGAGCATGGTGCTGATGTTCATTATGAGAATCCTTATGTGGGGACTGAAGAGCGTTCAGTATTTATAAAAGCTCTTACAAGTAAAGATGAGGGCATCTTAAAGCACCTTTTTTCGAAGAAGATTAATTTGTTTCACGAATATGACAGCTCAGCACTTCCGTATCTTACCCCATTTACCATGATAGTGAACGAGGCTCTCAGGGATTTCTCAGCTTGTGAACGGATTTTTGTTACATGTCTTACATCATGTGCTGAGCAGATAAAGAATAATAATTTTCTGGTAGTTGATTACTTCGCCAGAGAATCTACCACACCTGGTTATAGAAAACCAGCGCTTAATAGAGCTCTTATGAAAAATGGTCCTAATGATATAGATGTTGCACGTCTTTTGCTTGATGCAGGAGCAAGTCCGACTCAAGAGTTTTACGATTTTGGTGTACATACTAATCAGTATTCTCACTGGACCCCTTTGCATCAAGCGATTCATTTACGAAAAAAAGATTTTTTCTCTTTATTTATGGAAGAAAAGTATCGCGAACAGGTTGATGTTAATGCTCAGATTATCTATAACGTTGAAGCTAAAAAAGAGAAATTAAATGAACAAGATGAAAAAATTGTTTTAACGGGTCAAAAAACTGAAACTCCTTTGCACTTGATCGTCAAAAAAAATGAATTTTCTGCTGCTGATATACGAAAAATCTTTGAACGGGGACCTGACTTGAGCTTAGTTGATCATAATGGATTAACTGCACGGCAGGTTTTGGAAAATGCAAATCACCCTGATAAAGTAGCCATTTTAAAGCTGTTTGACCAATATGCGGTGCAGTTCTTCTCTTACATTAACCAAAAAAACTACGAAAAGACTGCAGCCTATATAGCTGGTCCTACATTTAATGAAAATGTTGTTGATGCGCAAGGGAATACGATACTACATGCAATTGTAGACTCAAATTTTACGCCTGAGAATAAAAAGAAGCTTATCTTGCAACTACGCTCAAAGCTTTCTTCAGGTTTTGTAAATAATAAAAATAATCAGGGGAATACACCTCTTTTACTTGCAGCTGCAAAAAAAGAGTCTGAAATAGCCATGTTGTTGAGTGCATTTACTGGTGCTGATGTAAATCTTACAGATTCTTCTGGAAAATCATTTATGGATTATCTTGACGATAATCCTGATTTACAAAGAAAGAATGCAGCGCATATGAAATATGAAGTATATGTGACCTACGTTCAGGATGGTGGTGTACAAGCTTTGAAAAAAGCTCTTAGTGGTGAAAGAGACCTGTCTGATATCAGAGACCCCTTGGGGAACACATTACTGCATGCTGCAATTAATCAGTCTAACAAAGTTGGAGGTTTTAACACTAGAATAGTTGAACAGCTTATAATACATAATGTAGCACCTAAGAACTTTATTTTGCTCAAAAATTTGGATGGGAAAACACCATTGCATTTGTTAGGGGCTGATGCCAAAGTTGATTTCATAGTTACAGCGTTAAAAAATAAAGGTTGGAAAAATGATGACTTTGAAAGTCTTTTTGAGATTTTTGAAGAGGCAGGCAATATTGTTGCGCAGCGCTATCTCATCTTGAAGGAGAACTGTTATCCTAAAAACTTAAATCTTTTTGTTAACAAACTATTTGAAGGTGAGCTTCATCAAGTGACTGATATTTTACAACCAATGATTCAAGAAGCCATTAGACGTGGGCAGGTAGCGTTGGTTAAGCGATTTTTTGAAAAAATCAATAAACTTTCAGGTGAGGCAAAAAATGATATGATGAATAAGAATGTTGCCGTCTGGGGTCTATTGCATTGGGCTATTTATGCTGACAGCAAAGATATATTTGATTATCTCTTAGAGCAGGGAATTTCACCAAACAAAGAGCATTTTATTGAAAGTGCTTGGGTGTTACCTATCCAGTATTTGACCTATAAAGGCAAGCTCGAATGGGCCAAGGAGCTGCTTAATCGGGAACCAACGCCAGCAAATATAGCAGCAACGAAGAATAAAGCAGGTTATACCCCGTTAGCCTTTGCTGTATCAATGGGTAAACCAGATTTTGTTAATTTATTTCTTGGGCACAACAAGTCTTACAGGAATAAAGCAGGTAAGACCCTGGAAAATAAAATAACTGATACTGATAAAAATGCTGTTCTTACATGGGCAAAGTCTCAGCCAAAAAATGAAGCATTAACAAAAATCATTACACTCCTGGAACAGGGTTCAACGAATGATCCTGACTTCTTCAAGGCCGACCCGGCGTCTTCTAGTAAGAAAAAGGAGCCAGGAACAGGACCAACGCCAGGAGCTGAACAAGCTAAGACCAAGCCGCAAGAGCCAGCAGTTTCACTATTGCAGGTACTCAAGCTTAAAATGTTACATTTGCTAGGTGTTGTCAGCGGCAGTGGTCAAGCTCGGGCGCATGATCGAGGGAAAAAATAATTTTTTGTAGGGTTGAGAAGGTATGAGAATGAACACGAACGCTTGTACTGCTGTGTTGGTTGCGCTGTGTATGATGGGTGTCAGTAGTTTGTTTGCCGGCGAGCCAGCCAACGGGCCTCATGTTGCGCTAAAAGACCAGGGTATAACACTGGTATTTGATGCATCGGTTGAGGATATAAATGCGAGATTAAAGCCGCTTATGACGCGCTATCATCCAGATTCTGGAGCTGCTCCGGACAGGGAAAAGTTTGAGGCGATCGATCAAGCGTATAAAACAATGACATCACCGCACTATCGTATGTGGCTTAAGGGATATAGCCAGAATGATGATTTTAAGCGAGCCAATCCTGACTACGAAGACTATTTATTTAATGACAACGTCAAGCAAAACAAGCGAGCAACGGATGTTGAAAACGCCTTGAAAAATATTGATCTTGATGCCATACGTCAGGTACTTGAGGCAGAAAAAAATGATCCTGACTATGTTAATGAGTATCGGTTGCCGGGAAAGTTTTTCGATTACAGTATAAAAAATAGGGCGAATGGAAATCTGCTTGGTCAAGCATACCAGCAGTATGAAGAGCTGATTAGGCAAAGGGTTGAAAGTCCACGTGAAAAAGAAGCAAAAAAGAAAACGTTGCAAGCAATAGCACAACAGTTTGTTGATGCAGGTCACACAATCAATTTTTTGTATCCCGATCAAAATACCGCAAGTAGAACGTTTTTACACCACCTTGTTGAGCAAAAGCATTTGGAGTGGCTTAAGATTGTGCTGAGCGCTGCGCAAGATGTGGCAGTTTTAGTTGCACAAGATCGTGATGGGAATACGCCACTGCATAAGGCGTTACAAATGAAGGTGCCTGACATGGTCCAGGCGCTTTTAGCACCGTTTACCATCGAACAAGAGACATTAAATGTAAAAAATAGGAATGACGTTTATCTGCTTGGTATGGCACTAGCCGATGAAGATATGCAGAATAATTTTTTATACTTATTTTTGGATAAAAATGTCAATCAAGTTTTTGGCGAGAAAAAAGAGACCGCATTGCATTATGCCGTGCGTATGGGGCAGGTTGCATTAGCCAACACTATTTTAGACAAATATTCCGATAAACTTGATGTGTGTGTGCAAGATTCAATCGGTGAGACCGTGCTGCATGTGGCTACACGGGTATGGGACGATGATAGTGACCAATGGAACAGTTCATTGTTTAAAAAAATTCTTGAACTTAATGGAGCTGGGGATGCGCTCAACAGTAAATCAAAAAAAGGGAAAACGCCTTTAGAGTTGGCTCAAACCGTGTTTGAGCCAGAGCAGCTTAAGCAACTAGGGCCACTGTTTGCTCAGCATGATCCGATAACGATTTTTACACAAGCATTGCAAAGCAACGATGAGCAACGCGTTGCAGATGTTCTTGATAAGACAGTATTTGATGAAACACACGTTGACGCACAGCAGCGTAACCCCGTGCACTTGCTGGTGTTGTCAAATTTTTCTGTTGAACAAAAAGAGCGTTTGATCAGTCAAGCAAGAAGCAAAGGAATTAGTGATAATGAAGTTGACGTTGATGACAAAACGCCACTTGATCATGCTCTTGAAAAGAATGAACGTGAGCTTGTAGAGTACTTTTTGTGGGCTGGTCTTCGCCCATCACAACCAGTGACAGACGATGAAATAAAAAAACTCATTGATCGTATTAAGCAAGCCAGAGAGGCAAAACAAGTAGTGCGTGATCAAAATCATGAAAATCTTAATGAAAAATATTTAGCGAGTTTGGATGTAAAAAATATCAGAGATGAGAATGGGAGGTCACTGCTACATGATGCCGTCTATAGTGGTACGGGAAAAGCCATCAATCTTTTGCTCAAGCAGGGTGCACGCATTTATGTTAAAGATAATGAGGGAAAGACTCCTTGGGATTTAGCAATAGACGCATCAATTAAAAAACCACTACAAGATAATTTGAATCAGCAGCTACTGTATGCGATTGAAGACAATGATGTGCCGGCGGTTGATTACCTGCTTGACATTGGCGCTAACATAAAAGCAACAGGTGTATTGCATGGAGCAATCGATCAAAATAACTTTGAGATGTTTAAGCATTTGCTTGAAAAAGGTGCACCGCGTAATGGAAGCAGAGATGATATGTTAGTCCTACAGTACCTTGTTTTGAAAGATAGGTTGGATTGGGCAAAATATATTTTAGATTTAGAGCTGCCGGCTTATTTAAATCAGCAAAGTCCAACAAGTCAATGGACCCCGCTGCATTTTGCAGTTTTTAATGGAAAGCTCGATTTTGTCAGGTTGTTTATGGGCCATGACAAGCAGTTTTTCAGCCCAGCAAAAAAAGTGAATGTTCAAAATAAAGTTGATTTGACAATCAAAAATAATTTGGGTCACAGTGCGATAGATGTGCTTGATGACGTTGAAGGGAAAATTAGTTCGGAAGCTTGGAGTGAGATTAATGACCTCCTTCGCTGGGGTGATGAGCAGATACGTTGGCATCTTAATCGAGGGGATAATGTGTCTGTCTTTAATGACCTTGATATTAAAGCAATGGCAGAAGGTGAATTTGAGTGGTTTGAGACAGCAATAAAAGAAAGAAATCCGCATCTGTATCGTGTTTATGAGATTTCTAGAGATATCGAGCAAGCCGATATTAGTCCTTGGAATTTGCCAGATATTAAAGATGATAAATTCAGGCTGCTCAACGTTTTTATCAAAGCGGGAGCAAAAGTTAATTACGTTCCGAAAAAACGGCAGGACGGGGATAGTTTGTTGCACTTGGCCGTTAAAGATAAAAAATGGGAATTCGTTGAATTTTTTCGCTCATGTGGTGCGGATGAGAGAGCAAAAAACAACGACGGTAAAAGTGCCAGGGAACTTTTAGATGAGATAACTAAGAGTGCCGAGGGCGGCGACGAAGAGGCTAAAAAAATAAAAAATGTACTGAGCACGAGTTATTCACCTTTATTTTTGGCGTTAGAAAAAGACAATAAAATTGCTTTTGAAGCCCAGTTTAGAGATGATCCCAATACGAGACGTAATCCATTTAGAGATGGTATGTCGTTGTTACAGCATTTGATAAAAAAAGATAAGTACGAATGGGCTGAATACTTGCTTGGTCTTGATGTGCCAGCAGAGGTAAACTTCGTTGTGAAAGGGAAAAATGTATCAGGTGATACAGCACTTCATACTGCTATAAAAGAGGGCAAACCTGAATTTGTAAAACTTCTTTTGGCCCAAAATAAACAATTTACAGATCCTGTTTTAAAAGAAAAAATTAATAAAGTTGATCTGAACATTCAAAATGCTCGAGGAAAAACTGTGCGTGATGTTCTGAATGATAAAAAAGATGAAGAGCCCGGTAAGATGACCGTCTGGGATGAGATTGAAGGGATGTTGTTAGGTGAGACCTCGGCAAAACCAGGGCCCTCTGATCCCAAGCCAAAGGCTGTTGAGGTGCAAGATTCAGTGACTTCATTGTTACAGGTGCTTAAACTTAAAATACTGCATTTGCTAGGTGCTGTGAGTCAGTGATGTTAGGGGTTGCGATGAAAAGAGTATGGTTATTTTTTTTACCAGCGATGATTTTTGGTTCTGTAGGTGCAGTCGAGGACAAATTTGACATGTATGAGTTGCATAGTGCAACGCGAAACGGTAATTGGAGCAAAGTTAAAGAATTGGTGCGTGATTATTCCCCCAACAGCATCAATGATGAAAAGCAAACTGCTTTACACATTGCAGCACTGTATAATCAACTGGATGCAGCACGATCGCTCTTTTCTGACAATGAGAACGTTTTGATTAATGTTGATGCTGTTGATAATTTTGGCAAAACGCCGCTTCACTATGCTGCTGAAAAGGGCCATGAAGACTTGGTTAAAATTTTGCTTATTGGTGGTGCGGATACAGAAAAGAAAGATGGAGCTGGTAAAACTCCAAAGCAGTTGGCAAACGGTAAGCCTGCAATCCTTGCATTGCTTGCCGATCCGACGTCGGCACATGCAGGCGATGATCTACAGACCTTGATAAATGTTATTGTTGCATCTCCAGGGAAAGCGTTAATTAACGATGCTTATCGGCAGTTTTCTGTAATAGCACATCCAGATAGAGAAGGCGGATCTAAGGAGCTTTTTAGTCTCATTCAAGAAAGGCGTAAAAAACGATTGAATCTTTTGTCAGACGAATCACTAGTGCAAGAACAGGTAAAAAAGAAAGCAGGGCGGGCGGGTGAACAGGCTTCAAAAGAAACTGTACGGGCAAGTTTAGAGCGAGAGCTTGGCGTTAAGAGAAAGAACCTATCCGATATTGATTTGTTGCGTCGTCTTGTTCAGTCTACGTTGCCAAATGAGCGTAAAAAACAATTGATTGAGCAGGCAACGGCAGTTGGTTTTGATGCTACCCAGCAAGATGAAACTGGTAAAAATTTACTTGATTATGCGATTAATGCAAAAAATCATGAGATGGTTAATTATTTGCTTTGGAAAAGTGTGAGGCCAGCACGGGTCATAACCGATCAAACAGTACAAAAAATGGTTGATACCAATAAAATTGCGCGTGCTGCATTTCGTGTGATCAGCAATGATGAGCGTGAACATTATACACAGGATTATTTTAAAAAAATTGATGTCAAGGGCTTACAGGATTATAAGGGTAGCACCTTGTTGCACCATGCTCTTGAGCATGTACGGCTATCAGTTGTTACTATTCTACTCAATTTGGGTGCGCGCATTTACGTCAAAGATGGCCAAGGCAGAACGCCTTGGGACCTAACAACGAGCGATGCGTTAAAAAGACCATTACGAGATAATTTGAATCAGCAGCTACTGTATGCAATTGAAGACAATGATGTGCCGGCGGTTGATTACCTGCTTGGGCTGGGCGCTACCATAAAAACAGCAGGTGTGTTGCATACAGCAATCGACCAAGATAATCTTGCTATGTTTAAACATTTGCTTGAAAAAGGTGCATCACGTAATGGAAGTCGTAGTGACTTAACGGTATTACAATATCTTGTGCTTAAAGACAAAGGTACGTGGGCTGAGCATATTTTAAATTTAGATTTGCCCGCAGATATAAACCTAAAGAATAAAGCGGGAGATACCGCACTGCATAATGCTGTACGTCAAGGCAAGCCTCAATTTATCAGATTATTTTTGAGTCAGGATAGAAAGTATCAATCGTCTACGGGGCAACCAAAACATAATAAAGTTAATCTTGTTATTCAAAATGCTGCTGGCAAGACGGTACTTGAGCTTTTGGATGAGATGAATGGGAAGATACTTCCTGAAACCTGGAATGAAATGAATCAACTTTTGAGGCCTGGTTCGAGCATATTCGCTAAGCCTCTATCGCAAAAAACTGGTGTGCAGATGGATCCCATAGCATCGCTTTTACAGGCAATTAAACTTAAGATGCTACGCTTGATAAGTGTGATAAATCAGTAGATTGCAAAAAATAAAATATTGCCTGATTTGTTCTAGGGCCGCTACACTTCAAAAGATGTTTGTCAGGTTATTTTGCACTAGGAGATGAGTAATGAAAAAAATAATAGCGCTCAGCAGTCTTTTTTTTATAGTAACAGTTGTATGTGCACAAGAACAGTATAATGACTGGTTTAAGGCGGTTAATGCCATTTATGCAGGTGACTTTAATCAGGTTATTGCCATGTCTGACAAGCAGGATTTTGATATTAATCAAAAGGGGCCAAGTGGGCAGACATTGTTACATGAAATGGCAGAAAGGGGCAGCAAAGAACAGGTTAATTTTTTAATCGATCGTGGAGCAGACGTTAATGCGCGAGACGATGAGGGGAAAACCATACTACATGTTGTTAGCCGTGCTGATGTTGCGCAATTGCTTTTTAATCAAGGCGCAGTGTTGAATGATGAGCGGGGTAACCCAATTCTTGATGTGCGAGGGCAAAACCCATTGCACGAAATAGTAGCAAAGCGTGATGAACTTGGCCCAGCTGATAAAGTTATAGTTGATGGTGAGTCGCTGTCGCTGATAGAGCTTATGTTGAAAAAAGGCGCTGACCCTACACTTGTGAGCAATGTAAGGCAGACTCCCCTCCATATGGTGCGTGATTTAGAGACAGCGAAGATTTTGATTGAAAGTGGAGGGAAGAGAATTTTGGACGGTGATTTGCAAGGACGTTTTGGTCCTGCATTGCCACTACTGCCTGAAATTGCGCTGCATGCAGTAGACTCAAGAGGGAGTGATGTCATTCGCATGCTTGTTACTGACTATCGGTTAGATGTTAACCAAAGGGACTGGGCTGGTCAAACTGTGCTGCATACATTGGCCAGGACAGCACACGTGCTTGGTGATGATGATATTATTAAATTTTTGTTAGATAATGGCGGACAGGATAGCTTGAACTTGGTAACTTCACTTGGTCAAACCCCATTAATGGAGGCTGTTGGGGGTGGTAATAACAAGGGGATGAGGTTTTTAGTTGAGCAGGGTGCGGATGTGACGGTTAAAGATTTTACTGAAAAGAATTTACTACATGTTGCAGCTGGATCTGGGTTTTTACCGGATGATATGAAGTTTCTTATTGATAAGGGGCTAGATATTAACGCGGTTGATGTCGATGGCAATACCCCGCTGCATTATAGCGTAGCTCTTGGAGAAATCGACGGAGTTAAATTTCTTATTGACGAAGGTGCAGATTTAAACGTCAAGGACAAGAATGGTATGACGTTGCTGCACAAGGCTCCTAGTTTTGGGATGTTTGATGACGAGGGAAATCAAAAGCAAAGTGTACTTGAATTCTTATTTACTAAAGGTCTAGATGTTAATGCTGTTGATAGTCTGGGCAATACCCCGCTTCACTACCGTGCAATGTCGGCCGATGTACAGGGACTTAAGATGTTAGTTGATCAGGGTGCTGATGTGACGCTGAGAAATAAAGAAGGACAGAGTATTTTAGATATTGTTCGTGATCGGAGCGTTCGGTTTGATCGTGATAATGCTGCCATAAAAAAAGAGCTAGGAGATAATTATGATGAAAAAATGTACGCAAATCCTTTTAAACAAATAATCGAAGAGCTTGAACGAGTGGCAGGCAAACAGTATGGACAGGAGGATATGTACAGAAAGGGTGTAAAGACGACAGAGGTTCTTGATCGTGAACGAAAAGTAAAAAGCAAAACAGACTCTCGTGTTAAGACAACTGATGATGTTGGTAAAATTTTGACTAATGATCGGGTAAGTTCTTATAAAAAAACTATAACGGATAAGAGGAAACAAAAAGTTCAACCTGGTTTTGTTGAGATAAAAGGGCAGGAAAAATCGAAAGGTGTACGAGACCTTGACGTACCAAAAACATCAGTGCCCGTACAACCAAAGTCTGAGAAATCTTTGCGGCAAACAGTGCCTAAAATTAGTTTGCCGGACAAAAAACAACCCAAGTCGGTACCGGATGACATATCACGAGCAGCACGTCTGGCTGCGACGGCGGCATAAACTAGCCAAAAAGTTTTTGTGATTGTGTGACCAACTTACTTACATGTTTATCAACACGGTCAGTGTTGAGCGTGTGTACACTACCAATTTGGTAGTGAGCAATATTTTGTACACCCATAAACTTGAATGTTTCACGCAGTTGACGTTGTGCCGTGTTGCCGGTAAAAAGACGCAAGTACCAGTTTGGCAAATCGGCAATGCTGACGAACTGTGCGTTTTTAATTGAATGCCGAGGGTTTGCCTTGCGTGCGCCACGCTGTGGAATTTCCCATGCATACGTGCTGATCAAATCAATCCAACACTTTAAAATGCCTGGTACCGAGTACCAATAGATGGGAAAGACGATGAGCAGGCCGTCTGCTTGCATAATGCGTTGTTTGTTTTGCTCAAAAAATGCAAGTTGAGCTTGTTCTCGTTCGGTCTGTGGTTTTGATGGTATCCAAAAAGGAATGTCTGCGGCGTGCTCATACAGGTAGAGCGAGTCTACGTTGTGTCCTCGACGCTCAAGGTCGGTAACAAGTTCTTTGTACAGATGGCCGCACAGTGAGTCTTTTTTGTGGTGGGCAAGGAGTGCATAAATATTCATAGTCTGTTCAGTGTATAAAAAGTATTGGCAAAAGAAAAGGGACAAGATACAGTGACCAGTTACCCCTGCTGCTTCCTTCCGGACCTGACAGATTTGATAGCCGTCTGCTTATCTCGTCCCAAATTTTTGATAAGTATGCCAGAATAGGCTCTTTTTGCAAGTAATAAAAAAAGAGCACCGGTATTTGGGTGCTCTTTTTTTATATTTATATTGCGTATCTTTATCGATTAGTCATCATCCTCGTCGTCGTCCCACTCGTCATCGTCTTCGTCTTCATCCCACTCATCGTCTTCATCTTCGTCCCAGTCGTCGTCTTCATCATCTTCGTCGTCAAATCCCGCCGAATAGCTCAGCGTAGGGAGTGATTGTGCTTGAAGTAAAGACGCATGAGTATCTTCTTGCTCAGTTAGTGATGCAAGCAGTGTCAGCAGTTGTTCAATAATTGAGTCAAAAAGTGCTGAGGAAACGATTACATCGTTCTGCATAAAAAACCTCTCTTTAAAGGGGCTATTTATTATTAGATGAACTACCATCTGCATAATCGTAGCCAATGTTTTAATTTTTCGTCAATGGTTTATTTCTTAAAATCATGAATAAAATTCTAAAAAAGCTTCTTCTTTAAAAGAGCCATCTAGTTTCAAACTAAATGGCTCTTAACATTTTTACGAACTTTTTATATGGAGAGAGAGGGATTCGAACCCTCGATGCCCCTCTCGGAACATACACGATTTCCAATCGTGCGCCTTCAACCGCTCAGCCACCTCTCCAAAAAAGCGTGCTTTACTTAGCTTCTTTTTTTTCAGTGTTTTCTTCAGCTTTTTTAGCAGGAGCAGCTTTAGGAGCTACCTTCTTAACAGGAGCAGCTTTTTTTTCAGCTTTAGCTAGGGCTTCTTTCTCAGTTGACTCTGCCTTAGCAGGAGCTTCGGCTTTTTTAGCAGCTCGTTTTGCTTCACGTTCTTTTGCTGCAGCAGATTGTTCTTCAGCTTTAGCTGTCTTGGCAATTTCAACGCCTTCTTCGATGTTCTTAACTAAGTAATTAAGAACAAACTCGATGGACTTAGGTGAGTCATCGTTTGCAGGAACCATGTATGAAATGCCTGCAGGATTGGTGTTAGTATCCACCATAGCAATAATTGGAATGCCGAGTTTGAGTGCTTCTTTTGTTGCCGATTGCTCTTTTTTAGGGTCGACGATGATGACAGCTGCTGGTGGATAATCAAAGCCAATAATGCCGCCAATATTTTTTTCAAGACGATCAATTTCTTTATTGATCATGACGATTTCTTTTTTCTTGTACAATGTTGTTGATTTCTTAGTAACATCGCGCAAGTGTAAAAGACGAGAAATACCTTTTTTAACTTGGTCGTAGTTACTCAAGGTGCCACCAACCCAACGGTTGATAACAAAAGGCATTTTCATTTGAGATGCATATTTTTCGATAAGTTTTTGTGCTGGTTTTTTTGTGCCAACAAAAAGAAACGTTCCATTTTTGCTTGCAACTTCTTTTGCAAATTTTCCTGCTCGTTCAAGAAGTAATGCAGTTTTTGAAACGTCAATAAGGTGAATTTTGTTTTTTGCTCCCCACAAGTAAGGGCGCATTTTAGGACACCAGAGTGATGTCTTGTGACCAAAGTGAATGCCAGCTTGAAGCATTTCTTTATAATTAAGCATAAGAAAAATCCTTTTGGGTTTTACTATTGTTTCTCAAGGTCTTTGCGACCACCCATAAATCAAGAAACAAGGTCTACAACTATATATCGATAAAATGATTATCGATAATTACGTACAGTACGAATATTCTATCATATATGCTTGCAATGGCAAGTACATGGACTTATTTTTTTAAGCGTTTTACGGCTCTTATTACACATAGTCAGGTTATGTTGTTTCTTCTTTTGCCTGGTCGGTGCTACCGATCAGCAGTTTGTGCTTGATGGTATACAGATACGTCTTGCTAACTAGTAGTGCAACAAGGGCCCAAATAAGCGTAAGTACAAAGGGCACCCCTGTGCTGAGCATTGTTGCAAATATTGGGCTCACGCCTATGCTCATTTGGTTGATAGTAGAGCCTGAGGTTTTTGCAAAAGTTCTGCCAAACGATTCAATCCAGGCTTTTGATTTAAACTGAATATTTTTAATCGTTGGAATATAGAGCATTTCTCTGAGTGGGTGATTGAAGCCGTAGTTGAGTGCACGCATGATAACCATGATGACAAAGATCGTTGCAAGACTAGGGTACAGCATGAGTGTTCCATTTAAAATCATGATTGCTGCGGGTGTGATGAGCAGACATGTTGTCAGTCCAAGGCGCTTGAGCAATGTTGAGGTACTAAAGAATGCAAAGAAAAAGCTAAGGCCTTGAAAGGTTGCTGTGTAAAGCATTGTCACTTTGCTCATAAGTTGGATGTCAGCATTAGTTGCCAGAGCCAGATGTACGTCAAATTGGTAGTCAAAAATCATATTGATCATTTCAAAGCAAAAGACAAGACCAAAAATGCCCATGACATAAGGTTGCTGAATAATGAATTTAAGACCCTCAAAAGCGCCAGGCTTTTGTCCCTTTTTAAGTTTTTTTGGGTTTGCGTGTGTTTTTTCTTCCATAGGGCAATAACCATAAAGATCTTGCTCTGGAACTTTTTTGATCATTTTTAAAATGAAGTAGGCTGCAAGCAGTAAAAACACCGAAGTCATAAGGGTGAGCAGCGAGATGGTGTACCAGCCGGCAAGATTAGTACGCTCGAGCAAGAACCATGACAGTATCGGTGCACTAATGCCGCCAATACGCGATGCTGCAACAATAAAGCCGTAGCTTTGTGTTGCAAATTTCGTGGTGCTAATTGAATTGATGAAGCCCCACAAAGCGCTTACAACCAGGGCCTGAAAAAGGTCCATGAAAAGCTCAAAAGCCCAACCGGTCATGCGGGCATAGCCAGTTTGTGCGTTACGCAGACCGTACACAGGATGCGCAAACAGGTAGGCAAATATAACACTGAGCAGTGCATAGAAAGCGAAAAAAAAGCAGACAACTTGATAGCGCTTAAGTTTATCGATGAGTTTTGAGTACCATAAAATGGCTGGAAGTGTGAAAAAAATAGCGATTATTTTTGCAAGCGGTTTGTATTCCCTGCCGACAAGGCCAAGGAAGACTGAAGTTTTTAGCGATCGAAGAATTGAATATGAGCTTATAACGAAAAAAAATGACAACCCTAGGCAGATAAGCTTAATCGCTTCATTTTTATTAAATTGAAAATAATTAATGGTTTTTGAGAGTACTTTGTAACGTGCTGAGCGGAGCATGGGGTCCCTATAACTTTCTCTTTTAAGCGTTTATGGTTATACAATTTTTATACAGAAACTGGCTTTTTGATGTGTGCTGGCGCCGGTGCTTGTGCTTCTTGGACTGGCTGTTGGTTTTGGCCAATGACTTTTTTATTATCAATAGCATCTTGAAGTGTTCTGCCCAGAAAATAAATGATAATTAGCCACAGGCTTGTTAGCCCTAGGCTGAGCCCGATGCTTGCTACTACAGCAAACGCGGGGCTTGTGCTTTTGAGCGCAACATTAAAAATAGAACCACAGCTTTTTGCAATGCGAGAGCCAAACGCATCGGTCCAGGTTTTTGCCTTGAATTTGACATCTTTGGTTGTTGGGATGTAGAGTGCCTCACGTGTTGGATGATTGATTGCGTAGTTAAATGAACGAAGCCCCACAAGAACCCAGAAAAAGACCCATGCGGTTGGGAAAAAGAAGGTTACCAACATCATGCATAAACAGAGGAGCGGGAAAACAAAAAGCGAATAACGTATGCCAAGCACGCGTAGTAGTGGTGTGGTTCCCAAAAATGATACGGCAAGGCCGATGACATTTAAAATCATGTAATAAAAGGCATAATACCCCGTCATGCCACCGACGGTAGAGTGGATAGCATCTGCGTATAATGTGACGCGCCAGTCAAAAATGACGACCATTACCTCATAAAAAACGACGAGAGAAAAAATGCCCAGTACGTATGGGTTTTTGATAATGATGAGCAGTCCGTCAATGCTGCTTTTGAGTGATCGTATGAACGACTTTGGTTCAAGTTGTTTTGTTGTTTCAAGTTGATATGCAGCTTCATATCCGTGCATATATTTGTCTGGAACTTTTTTTATAAGCAGATATACAGAAAAAGCCGCTCCAAATAAAAAGAAGCTACCGCCCAGCAGTACTTGTGGCAGGAGAATCAGTTGGCTTTCGATGCTTGTAGAGAGCATAATCAGATACAGCGCTCCGCCAGTAAGTAGCCCGCCAATTTTTGAGCCGGTAACAAAGAAACCGAAGTAGTTTTTGGCATCTTTGTGATTATTAACCGAAGAGGCAAAGGACCAGAAGGTCGTCGCAAAGAATGCGTCAAAACTCTCCATAAAAAAATACCACGCCCATCCAATATAGCGATCTGGACTAGCGTGGGTATTTGCAATTCCTATGACGGGATGCGAGAGCAGATAGGCAAAAACTATTCCGCCCGCACCGTGCAGGAGCGTGAAATAATATAAAAGGTGATGCCGTCGGCACCAGTCAACAAGTTTTGAGTAAAGAATAATAAGTGGAATAATGAACAGGAGGGAGTAGATTTTTGCGTCTGGAATATAGCCAGCACCAATCATTTTTGTGAAGACAGCAATCTTAAGAGGACGCCAGATAACAAGGCATGCCGACATCAAAAGAAATGTTAGCGACAAGAAGTAAACTTTAAGTTTGAATTCTTCTTTGATACTCCACAAACTTCGTATGGCGCCTAAGGGGCTATTACTCTGCATATCAAGACTCTCCACTTGGTTAAACTAACTCTGTGTTATGTTTACATCTCGTTATCCTAAGTCTGACTTGCGTCTTAGGACAGTAGCTAAGAACCTCTGATGCCTATAATTTTCAATGTTGAAGGGGTTGTGTGTAAAAATACACTTCCCTTAAGGTTACCGTTCTTACAAAAAAAATAAATATTTTTGAGTGAATTTGCAGCATCAAAATATTCACAGTTTAGTGCAAGAATTTCCTACTAGTTTGTCATGGATTTATTTTTTTGTACACAAATAAAGTATATTCCCGTAGTTATATTCAAATTGAATTTACTAAAAGTGGTATTGCGTGCTTTTTAGGGCATATTTTCATGAAAGTGCCCATGGATCAACACAGCATCAGGTCATATTGCCTAAAGAGGCCATGTAATCTGCCTTTGCTTGGTTATAACGCTATTGGCTTTTTTGGTGTGACGTTTATACTAAACAGGTAATGATATGCATTTGAAAGCTTTGTTGTTCAAATTTTAAATTATTTTGATGCTCATGGAAGAATCGATAAAATCAATGGAAGAATCTGTAAAAAGGGATGCTTTTTCACTCCTCCCTGTTTTGCCGCTTAAAAACTTGGTTGCACTGCCTAAAAGCATTGTGCCAGTTGTAGTAGGTCGAGAGATTTCGATCAAAGCGGTTGACCAGGCTATGCGTGGCAATAAAGAGCTTTTTGTCACAGCGCAAAAGTCATCCGATACTGAAACCCCAACCGGCGAAGATATCTACGAATATGGGACGCGCTCTCTTATTTTGCAGGTTGCGCGTATGCCAAATGGAACACTCAAAATTTTAATAGAAGGTATTTCTCGTTGCCGCTTCGTGCATACACAAGAACAGGATGGTTATTTGTCTGCGTACGTAGAAGATTTGCAGACGATTCAAGATCTTGGAGATGCACAACGTGCAGCATTGTGGCGTAATCTCTTTAATCTGTTTAAAGAGTATGTGAATCTGAATGAGAAGATTTCAAGTGATGTTTTAACGCTGTGCAAAGAGATTGGTGAGCTTGATTACTTGACCGACACCATTGCCGTGCAAATGCAGCTTGATTTTGCTCAGCGCCAAAAGGTTTTAGAGCTTATTGATCTGAAAGATCGCGCACTGCATTTGAGCATCTTACTGCAAAAAGAGCTTGAAATTTTAAAGGCTGAGAAAAATATTCGCAAGCGTGTACAAAGTCAAGTTGAAAAGCATCAAAAAGACTATTACTTAAACGAACAAATGCGCGCTATTCAGCGTGAGCTTGGGCGAGAAGATTACCACCAAGAAATTGAAGATTTACGCAAGAAAGCAAAGCGCTTAAAGCTCAGCAAGGAAGCGCTTGAAAAGGTTGACGCCGAGCTTAAGCGGCTTGAGCAAATGCAGCCGACATCACCAGAAGCATCAGTGAGCAGAAACTATGTTGATTGGCTGTTGAGCGTGCCGTGGCACAAAATGAGTAAAGATACTGTCAGCATGGATAGTGCTGAAGAGATTTTGGACTCAACCCATTTTGGCATGCAAAAAGCAAAAGACCGTATCATTGAATTTATTGGAACGAAAAAATTTGCAGGTTCACGGCTTAGACGTTCACCAATCATCTGCTTGGTGGGGCCGCCTGGTGTTGGTAAAACATCACTGGCCGATTCTATAGCAAAAGCACTTGGGCGTCCGATGGTACGTATTTCGCTTGGCGGTGTGCGTGATGAGGCCGAAGTTCGTGGTCATCGTCGCACCTACATTGGTGCAATGCCGGGCAAAATTATCCAGGCAATGAAAAAAGTTAAGACCATGAATCCAGTCATTCTACTTGATGAAGTAGACAAGATGGCGATGGATTTTCGTGGTGATCCCGCAGCTGCATTGCTTGAGGTGCTTGATCCCGAGCAAAACAGATCATTTGTAGATCACTTTTTAGAAGTTGAATACGATTTGTCCAAGGTAATGTTTATTACTACAGCCAACATGGTTGAGGGAATTCCATACCCACTACTTGATCGTATGGAAATGGTTTCACTCTCAGGCTACACCGATCATGAGAAGTTGCAGATTGCTAAAAAGTTTCTATTTCCAAAGATGCTAAAAGAGTATTGTTTGGATAAAATAAATGTTGAAATTTCAGATAAACTTTTGGCAAAAATCATTGATGAATACACCAAAGAGGCCGGTGTTCGCCAGCTTGAGCGTGTCATTGCAAAGATTTTGCGTAAAGGTATTTTGGGCATTTTGAAAAAGAAGAGCACAAAGACGGTTAAAAAAATTACCCTAGATCAGGAGCTTGTTGAAAAATGGCTTGGAGTACCGCACTATCGCAAAGATGAGCAGGAGCGTACTTCAACCGTTGGTGTTGCTACGGGCCTTGCATGGACTGAGGTTGGTGGCGACTTGCTTGAGATCGAAGTTACGGTGCTCAAGGGCAAGGGCGGCTTAACCCTGACTGGTCAGTTAGGTGAAGTTATGCAAGAGTCTGCGCAGGCAGCGATGAGTTACATTCGCTCACGTGCAAAAGACTTGGGTTTGAAAGAAAGCTTTTATTCAGACCTTGATGTACACTTGCATATTCCAGAAGGTGCTATTCCAAAAGATGGACCATCAGCAGGTATTACCATTTCAACGGCATTGACCTCTGCGTTTACCCAAATTCCAGTTAGGCATGATGTTGCCATGACTGGTGAAGTAACGCTTCGCGGTCGTGTGTTGCAAATTGGTGGCTTGAAAGAAAAGCTGCTTGCTGCGCAACGTTTTGGTATCAAGAAAGTACTGGTGCCAAAGTCTAACAAAAAAGACGTTGCTGAGTTTGCCAATGAGCTTGATAAGTCACTTGAAGTGGTTTATGTTGACCACATGGACCAAGTGCTCAAGCATGCTTTGGCCGAGTCCGTTAAGGTTAAGGCAAAGACGACGCGAGCAAAATCGCGTACGGCTACAAAAGCTAAGACCAAGAAAAAGAAATAATTTCAAGGCCAGCAGTCGCTGGCCTTTTTTATTGTCTGCGTACAAAAAATATTTTAGACTGCGTGCTTGTGGTATCTTCGTGAAAACATAGTCTGCAAGGAACACTGTGGTAGCCAAAATCAAAAAACTGTTGGTAGTTTCTATTATTTTCTCTGTAATCTTTTCGTCTGTCTCTTATGTTTATGGGTACGAGCAAGCTTGCAAAAAACTAAGAAATGCGCAGATTGCTGGTAGAGATTTTGATAGAATAACGCTTGCTCTGCAGATGTTGAGATCAACGCCGATTGGCTCTGAGCAACGAGCTCACTTAGCGGCAGCACTTGTTTGTGATGCTTTGTTTAGAAATGACCGAGATGCGCTTGATAGCTATCATAAAACCTTGTTAGGTAACACTAATGACATTCGGCGAATGTGTTATGTGCTTGCCGCACGTTATTTGCGTTGTATCGTTGATTTGCCCGATGACATAAAAGTGCCAACATCTGATGATACAAGCAGAACGCAAGAACATATAAATTTTTCTAAACTCGCTCGCGCATGGAACTTCTTCCCTAGTGGTTATTATAACGTGAAAGAGACTTTTTTGGTTAAAGCTTTAAGGGATGAATACCGGAGGCTAAGTGAACTGAGTTCCTTGCTTATACAAGCTATCAAAAATGGGGACCTGGAGATGGTCAAAAAGAACGTTGAAGCTGGTGCTGATGTAAACGAATGGAATAACACGTTAAAGACATGTCCTGTTCGAGCCGCTATTGGTCAGGGTGGTGATCAGATTTTTGTGTATCTTCTGAGTCAGGGTATGGATGTATGCAGCTATGAGAAAGGAGCAACCGCTATTCCTCTTGTGCAAGCGATAACGGAGTCAAACCCAAATGTTGGGATTATTGAAAAAGTACTCCAAGCCGGTGCTTCTATAAAACAGGTAAATCAGGGGGTAACGCGTTGGATCAATGACTACGTGGTTTACAACAATACACCGCTTGCTATTGCCTGCATGCGTCAAGCACCGCTGTATGTGATTGGGCTTTTGCTGCAGTATGGTGCTGACCCAACAATACAGAATTCTGTTCCTGAAAATAAAAATGCTTTTGATTACGCTAATAATGAAACGCGTTTGCTGCTTGAGCAACACATGCAACGGCATGAGCTAGAGCAGGCTCAAACTGGACTTGAAAAGATGGATATCTAAACAAGCTTTCAAATGACTAAAGAAGAAAGCCCCACGGAAGTGGGGCTTTCTTTATTTCAAATACTGATACAATTCATTAAGCGCTTTTTCAACGCGCGTAGCCTCGTACTCCAGCCACTCATAGGCACGTTGTCCCATGGCTTTCAGTTCTTGCTTGTCTGCAAGTAGTTGGCCAACATTTATAGTGAGTTCTTTTTCATTTGTGCACACCATGATTGCGTTAACTTTAAGCAGCGTTTCAACTTGATCTTGTGAATTGTAGTGGTAGGGGCCAACACAGGTTGGTACCTGCCAGACTGTCGGCTCAAGCAGGTTATGTCCACCAACTTTGACAAAGGTTCCGCCTAAAAAAAACAAATCAGCGACAGGATAAAGGTTAAATAGGATACCAAGCTTAGCAACAACGATAACATCACAGTCATTAAAATCAGCATAGGCTTGGTCATCAAGGCGATCAAGTGGGGTGTCAGTTGAATTGTCCCATTCTTTATACCGTAGGCCAGCTTTGTCCAGCATAGCTTTCCAATTTTCTCGCCAGTGAAAGTGGCGTGGGGCTAAAATGAGTTTGCATGGTTGGTCTTTTTTCAGTGTTGAGAACAGGTCAATGTAGACTTGCGCCTCTCCTTCATGTACTGAGCCGACGAGTAGCGTTTGGTACTCTTTTTCTAGTGTAGCGTGCTCTAGTCGGCTGACGGCCATTTCCCGTTCGATATGTTTTTTCTTTTCCATAACGTTGTAAGCTTTAAGCTCACCCAAAACGCTGGTGTGGTCAGCATCAATGCCAAGTGAGGTAAACAGATCACGTGAGTCAGCATTTTTTGCATAGATGTGTTTGAAACTTTTAAGGAGTGGACGTGCAAACATGCCAAGCAATCGGTAACGACGGGCAGAGCGTGTGCTCATGCGTGCATTGACCATGTAAACAGGTATTTTTTTCCATCGTGCAATTATCAATAAATTTGGCCAAATTTCGCCTTCAACTAGCACGAGCGCTGATGGCTTTATGCGAGCAAAAGCGATAAGAACGCAAGGCAAAAAGTCGTAGGGAATAAAACTCAGGTAATTGCTCTTGACCTGTCCACGAGCCAATTCTTTTGCTGCCACGGTACCAACGGTTAAGTAGGTGGCACTGTTTGCAATCCGTGTGTTGATGGTTTCAAGCATGTGCTGGATTGAGAGCATTTCGCCAACAGAGACGGCGTGAAACCAGATATTATTATTTGCCGGATTTGCTTTGGGGATAATGCCAATGCGTTCGGGAAGATTGCCAAGTACTTTTCGATTGCGTGAGATGATAAATAGATAGAGTGGAAGGAAAGGTAAAAAGAGTAGTTGAAGACTATTGTAGAGAATGAAGATAATAAAAAGAGGCATTGTGACCTTTCGATAGATCCGTAATTCTTGTATTTGTGGATTGACCAAGTTCTAGGTCCCCAATCAAGTTGGGGATGACGAGGATGTATATGTGTACGTTGCTTCAACTGCCAGTGTCGTGCTGAATTTATTTCAGCATCCAGATAATGATTTTACCTTTGTCTGGATCCTGAAACAAGTTCAGGAAGACAATTTGTGTGACTTTGTTGATGAGTCTTTACTTCTAACAGCTATAGAGTCTCAGTTTTTATCTATGATACACAAAGATGAGTGCAATGATAAGCGTAACAAGAATGGCCATGAACAAAACATCATTCATTTTTTGGATGTACTCATGGGCCTCTTTTGCCTCATGCGAGGATGATTCGCCGATTTTTTTCTTTTGAATGGTCAAGATAACATAGATTTGGAAAATAAGGATTAAGAGCGATAACATAACAAGTGTGTAGTAGACAAAGTCGATGTGGGTGGTGTACCCAATGATAGGCGAGAGTTGATGAATCACCATTCGGAACAACACAAGAATTGGTACTGCTGAGGCAATGTAGGTAAGGCGTGATGTATCAGTAATGCGAAAGAGTAGCGAGAACAATGCAATAAAAAATAGCACAAACATAGGAAAGTACAGCGAGAACAAGTCTCGTGTTCCGTTGTTTTTAAAGTCGATTGAAAAGACGACACATGGATAACTGATGTGCATGTCAGCTTGCTCTGGGCACAGAATTGATTTTATGTAGCCATAACTTGCTCGTTTTGCTCGTATCGACCAGTTTTCAATCAGGTTTTCAGGATTGATGGTTAAGTCTCGTTGATCAGCGGTCAGTATAAGTTCCTGTGGTGTTATACTTCTGTTTTGTACAATAATGTGCAGTGAGTGATCACCAATTGGAAAGTTTTTAAAGCGTAACATGGTTTTGAATTCTACCTGGATGTGGTAGGCAACTAGAACCTCATCGCCTAATAGTTTTATGATTGGATCTGATCGGAAAAGCAGTTTATCGTCTTTGACCAGGGAGTACTGGATGGAAAAATCATCCAGTGTTTTTATTGATTCTGTTCCTTTAGGGAAGCGAAACCATATGATGCCATCCATTAAAAAATCGTTTTGAACAAATGAGAAACGAGGGAATGAATGTATATGTAGGCCGGTACGGACATTGGATGAAAGTTGTTGAGTTTGCTCATCAGGCTTGAGCAGAACTGGTTCTGTTTGTGCTGCGTCAAATTGTGTAAATTGCCAACCGATAACCAAGGCAATGTAGACCAATGTTGTTGCTATAGCAAAAATACGAAACGTCGTATGGGTAATGAGATTGAGTATGGCTTGTAACAGTTCTTTGGTTTTATTCATCTAAATCACCCATATCTCTTGCCCAAAGGCGTAGCGGTTAGCTGGATTGAAGGTAATGCTAATACCACCAAGATCAACATTGTTACTTGCTTCAATCTGTTCAATGAGCTTTGCAGGGCTAAAGTCACCATCAATATTTTTTATGGCATGCACAATCAATGACGTGCATACGTAGTAAGCAAACGAAAGAATATTAAATGTGTCGTGTGGAGCGTGTAAGTTGAGATGCTTGCGATAATTTTTTGCTATCTCAAGTTCACTCAGGCGTGGGTTTGGCACGGTTGAGGTGTGGGAAAATTGGACACCTTTACCCTTGAGTATGTCGTTGACGAACAGGTTTGAGTCGATGCCGATAAACCGTGTGCCAAAATGGCCATGCTCCCAAAAGCGATTAATAAGTTTTACCGTTGGAGAGCTGCTCGAAATACAAATGACTACACGGGGGTCAAGAACGACCAGTTCGTCAGCTTTGGGTTGTATGTCGAGGGTAAAGCGATTGTAAGGAACGATGCCAAGTGGCTGTATGCCGCGTGATTGTAGCTCTCGTTCAAGCTGTTGGGCTGCGGCTGTTGAAAAATTGCCGTCTGAGTGAAAAATAGCTATTTGACTCAATCCGAGCTGGTTTAGACAATAATCGGCCAGGGCTTTTACTTGCGGTCCCATGAGGCCAAATCCATTAATGACATTTTTAAGTGAGGGATTTTCAAGTTTGGGGTCGCCACCCCAGGCAAAGAACATGCTAATTTTTTGCTGTTCGATGAGCGGGAGAACTTTTAACACCCCACGGGTTCCCATTGTTCCTAAAAACATGGTTATACCGTGCTTTTCTTTCATTTCCTTGATATTTTTTTCTGTCAGGAGTGGGTCTGATCGGTCATCCATGCTAATCAGGCGCAGCTTTTTACCGTTGATGCCGCCGTCTTTGTTGACCTGTGCAAAACAGCTGTTGATTGCATTCTTTATAATTGTTCCATATAGGCCAAAAAAACCACTAAACGCTGCTGATTGCCCGAAGACTATTTCTTTGGAATTGTCTACGACAAGACCTTTGCGTTCTTCTTCCTGTTCTATCTTGGCCTTTTTTTCTTTGGCCTCTTTTTGTTTGACCTTCTCTTCTTCTTTTTTCTGTTCAGCCTTTACCGCTATCATATCTTGCCGCTCCATTCCGTAGCGCAATGAGATGAAAATAACGATTGGGCACAGCAAGAGCAGTATAACTGACGGCAATATCTTTTTTACCATTACAATTCGCTTTTTTGCCTTTGTCTATGGCTTTGAAATTTGAAATATGAGGTGCATGGTACTGCCCAAGACCATAGCGTATCGATTTTTTCAGAGTCAAGCTTTTATCCAAACTCTTTGTTTTAGGGGGATTTGTGAAATATATATTTTGAAAAAAGTGTCAAAATAGTTGATTTTCCTGGTAAATATTATCTATTATGAAATTAAAAGATGGTCAAGTTTACTAAGATTATGGTTTTACTCAAAGGGGAGTATTCCTATGAAAAATGTACTGTTTCTCTGGCTGATACGTGTTTTTGTCATAGTTTGTGCTATATGTTTGCCTGCTACAGGGTTAATGCATGCGCAGGAGGTTCTCTATGGCGATACAGTTACGATTTATGTTAAAGATGCCAATGATAGTGCCCAGTATTTGGGTGTGAATGAGAGTGGAGAACTTGAGCTTTTTAGTGGTGCTGCTGACGCTGTTGCTTTTGTTATCAGAGGTGGTGAGGATGGAGCACACATTCAGCCGAACGATAATGTTGAACTTGAGCCAGTTGGTGTAACCATTGAAGCTGCTCCGGGAAATGTTTTGAGAGGACCGATTTCAATGTTGCTTTCTGGGGGGCTGTATTACGATGAGCTGTTTATGTTCCAGGAGCTTGTCAACCTTTCTGGACAAGATGTTTTTTACATGGAAAGAGTTGAATAAAGGTTACCATGGGTATAAAACGAGCAATTAACGGCATTCTATTTGCGGCATGCGCCTTGTGCATTAATGCAACTCAAACATTTCAGCGGGTTGCAGCCCCGGATGTTGTAGTTACCTACTTTGGTGATGCTGCTATTCAGGAAGTACCAGCTCCTAAACCAGCACCAAATCCCGAATCAGGTATTCCGGACTCTATACCAAGCCCAAAGCCTAAGCCAATGCCGGGAGCTCCGGGGGGACCGGGGCAGGTGCCAAGTCCAAAACCTAAGCCAATACCTCAACTGTAAGTGAATAAAAAAGCTTAAAGGAGAATAAAATGATGAAAAAAATGATGTTGGTTGTGTTAGCTACAGGCCTTGTTTGTGGTGGGAGCGTTCAAGCTATGAACAGCAAGGAACCTGTTAAATATGGCCAGATGGCCTATGTATACGTTAAAGATAAACAGGGTAGCAATATGTTTTTGAATATGGCACAGGACAGCCCACGTCTTGATCGTGCACCAAGCACAAAATTCCGCATTGGTGGTGGTAATGCCGGTGAAATGGTAAAAAACGGTGGTAGAATTTATCTCCTGCCAATGATGCAAGGAGCCCGCGGCTATGATGGGATGATTAACATTCTTGATGGTATGGGTAGCTTGATGTTTAACCAGCCGTTCCAGCAGCGTGGTCTTAAAGGTGTGGCTGCAGCTCGAGAATGGGGTAGGTTGTTTGATGGAGCCGATATTTTGCCTAAACTGCACTTGATGCCTGCAAACTAGGCTATTAAGCCGTCAATGCAATATTCCCGACTTTGATTGGGGATCTATCAAAAATTAGGGGGGCCGGGAAACCGGTCCTTTTTTATTTCTAAATGCCCCTCACAAGGGGCCTTACGCCCCCTTGTGAAACCTCTTTTTATATGTTATATTTCTAAATAGAAAATAATAAATGGAGTTTTCTGATAAATAATGGAGGTATCATGAAGGTTTTATCCCTTAAATCGATTGTTTTAGGCGCTGTGCTTGCTAGTGTGAGCATACAGCCTATCAGTGCAGCTGATGGGTGGGGAAAACTTTTTGTTCCAGCTGTATTTGCTCTAGGCACTGTTGGTTTGATGGTACGTGACCATATCGTCAATGGTCCCAAGCGTGAAAATGTACGAAAAATGCATAAGGATCAGGAAGAAGCACTTAAAACTCAAGGCCAACAGGCGCTGAGACTTGATAACATGGAATCAAAAACGGTTGCCAAAGACCAGCTTCCAACACACTGCTGTTCATGTGAGGACCGTAATCAAGCGGGTAAAAAGTTTGATCCGGTATTAAACAAAGATTTTATCTATTTTTATACGCTTGCTTGTTGTAGTCAAAAAAATCCAGGAACAGTTTATTGCTCCGATTGTCTGTTCAAGCGAACACAGCATAAACAAAATTTAGAGAATCAAACATTCGAATGTATTGCTTGCTTAGAAACGTGTGCGGATACCGATATTACTGTTCACGTGTATTCTCCAAATATTCCTAATGTTCATGAGCCTGTCCAGGCAAAAGAAGAAGACTTAAAGCAAGAAGATAAGCAAGCTGAAAAAGTAAGTAGTGATACTGAAAAAGCAAAAGAACAACCTAAAAAAACGTTGTGGGGTGTTTTTAAGAGTTTTTTTGAGCCGAGAACAAATGTAGATGTACCCTATGGTCTTGCAAACTTTGGTAATAGTTGTTTCATGAATGCAACAATGCAAGCAGTTTTACGCATTCCTGCGTTTCAGTCTGTGCTTAAAGATGAGATGGCAAAATGTGATGACCAAACGTGTAAGCAAATTACATCCTTTTGGGATGGACTGTTGCAGAAAAAAAATGTGAATGGAGCATATGGGCAATTTCATGAAGCGCTGCGTAAGGAAATCTTCCCAGAGGACGATGATACTCGTCAGCAGGATGCGCAGGAATTTTTAAGCATGTTGTTATTTAATAGGTTGTATGATTTTAAATCACTAAAACCTTTGTTTGATAAAACATGCATGCTGCAAACCAGAGATCTGTTCTGTTGTCAACACGGACACAAAAGACTTGCTGAGCGTGCAGAACCACGCCATATAATTTCGCTGTCTTTGCCGGAGCAAATCTCTGTAGCTGATGTGATGGCTCAGATTAAAGATGATATGTCAGATGTTGAGGTCGATGCAATTTTGACTCAAGCACACAGTCAAGTAGTTCATTACAGGCTGCAAGAACTCATGGACGGGTACTTTCGTGTTGCTCCTGTTGAGAATATTGCATGTCAAAAACCTGGCTGTGGGAATACAAATTCAACAAAAAAATCAATGATCAAGCAGGTCCCGCCAGTATTGATTGTCCATCTTAGTCGATTTGCTTTTGAGCAGGGTAGTACTGAGAAAATAAATAATGTAGCAGTGTCATTTCCACTGCAAGATTTAATAGTAAAAGGCGTGGATGGTTCGGTCAATCGATACAAACTGCGTTCAGTTATTAACCACCATGGTCAGTCCGCCAATTCTGGTCACTACACTGCAATAGTGCGTGGTGGAAAGGATGACCAGGTATGGACACGCTACAACGATGAACGGGTCACTGATTTGCAAGGTGATGAGCTAGCAAGCTTTATCACTGATACACAAGATCCGTATATCTTTTTTTATGAGCTGCAAGAGCAGCCTCAAGCGGAACAAGAAGTTAACAAAAATAAGTTAGGTAAGCCAAGGAGCCTCACCGTTTAGATTTTTAGACGGTTATCCTCGCTCTTCAAGCCGGACAACAGATCCTGATGGCAATTTTTCAACGACCAAATGGGCAGGAAAATTATCTTTAAATTCATGCAGGTGTGAGACGACAATAATTTTTGCAAAGTCAGATTGAATAGCATGAATACATGCCATAATGTGTGCAAGGCCGTCTTCATCTTGCGAACCAAAGCCTTCATCGATAATAAGTGTCTGTAGCGTAGTGCCAGCACGGCGTGCAAGCAGCTTTGAGATGGCAATGCGCAGGGCAAAGTCGATACGAAATGCCTCACCTCCTGAAAACATTTCATAGGCACGGCTGCCGAGTGTGTCGGTTATGTGGATATCCAGCGTTTCGCGTACGCCTCCTTTTTTTAAATCACGCAATGATTCAATAAAAATTTGTGCTTGGTTGTCGGTAAGACGCGCTAAAATATCGTTTGCTTCTTGCTCAATTTCAGGAACGGCGTCTTCAATGAGCAATGCTTGAATACCATTTTTTGAAAAAGCCAGCGCAAGTTCTTGGTAGTCATCAATCTCTTGATTGTACTCGTCAAGCTCTTTAATTTGTTTGGCGTTGTCTTTTTCAAGTTGATCAAGCCGTTTGAGCTGCGCGTCAAAGCTACCAATGGCTTGCAGGTGTGTCTCTTTTGCTTTAAGTAGCGTCTCGTGTTCGGCCTCTTGTGCTGTTTTGATTGCCTCAAGCTGTGCTGCTTGTTTAGTCTGTTGCGTGAGTTCGTTACATTCTTTGGTTAGGTTTGCCTGTTTTACTTTGATTGCTTTGAGCTCATCTCGTAGAGTACTGATCGATTCTTTACGTTGATCTTGCCTGCCGAGCTCTGTTCTGAGCTGTTCAAAGCTTGCCAGCTCCTTGGCAATACGTGTTAGCTCTTGCTGAATGTGGGTAAAGACATCTTCGTCAAAAGGAATGGCTGCTTTTTCTTTTTCAAGCTGTTTGAGTTGAGCCTCTAGTTCAGTAATGGCCTGATGTTTGCCAATACTTGCAAGCAATGTTTTCTCTTCTTTTTCAAGTTGAAGTGATGCTTGAGTCAGTGGTTTTTCAAGATCGTTTTTTTCTTTGGCGAGGTCAGTTTGTAGCTGCTTGAGTTGTGCAAGCTCTGTTTGCATGTGAATATGTTGTGTTTGGCACTCTTTGTGTTGGGCCTGTTGTTTTGTAAGTAACTCTAGATGCGCTTGTTTTTGCTTAACCAATTCGTGCTGCTCAAGCAAAAGTGCCTTGAGTTTTTTTACAACGGCGTAGATTCGGGTATGTTGGTGAGCAAATGTTTGTTCTTGACTTGCCATCTGTTGGGCTAAAAATTGTTTGCGTCGTTGCGTAATGAGTTGTTCACAGAGCGGACATGCAGGATTGTCAGGGTCATTGAGTGTATTTTTTTTGTGTTCAAATTCACTGAGCTGTGCTTGTAGCCATTTGCCTTTTTGCACAAAGAGTTGATAGAAATTTTTGCGCTTTTCAAACTGTGTCTTTACAAGCTCATACTCTTTTTGTTCTTGTTCGTATGACTTAAGTTTTTCTGCTAGTTCGTTAAGGCTTTTTTCTTGTTCGTTAATTTTTTTTACCAATGTTGCTTGCGCGATCTCTTTCTCTTTGATTGTCTTTTCAAGCGTTGCAGCATGGTATTGTTGCTTTTCAAGCTCACGTCGGCGCGAGTGCAGGCTTTGTTCAATTTCTTGTTTGAGCTCCGCCTGTTTTTTGGCCAACTGCTCTTTGAGTGATAATAATTTCTCTTGCAATAAGAGTTGTTTTTTCTTGTGCTCAAGCAGCTTTTGTTCTTGTAAGGCAAAATCTTTTTTTTCTTTTTCGAGTTTAGGAAAATCGCTTTGTTTGAGTGAGCGCGCATGAACGAGCTGCCAGGCTTTACGCAATTGATCGAAGCGTTTTATTTTTTCTTCTGCTGTTTTGGCAAGCTCTTGTTGTTCAAGGTGTAGCCGCTCGAGATTTTTTTTTGTTGCTTCAAGTGTTGCGTAAGCTGTTTGTGTTTGCTTAAGTTTTGTTTGGAGTTGATCAAGTAGTTTTTGCCCTTCAGCGAGTTTTTTTTGTTCGTTTTCACGAGCGTTAGTTAGTTCGCTACGTTGTGCTAGCTCACGTTCACGTTGTTCTTGTAGTTGCAACAGGATTCTCTTTTTTTCTTGAAAACTGCGTGTTTTATCAAGTGCTTGCTGTTGCAATAAATCATATTTTTCAAGACCCAAGATTGTTGCAATGATTTGTTTGCGCTCTTTGGGTGATTTTTTTGAAAACTCGTTTGACTGGCCTTGTCGCAAAAATGATGAGTTGATGAAGGTAGCAAAATCAAGGCCTATAGTCTTTTCTATTTTTACTTGTGTTGCTCGAATAGTTTTGTCAGTGAGTGAGACGAAGCGATCTTGTTCGTGGTCAAAGACTTCAAAATCAAGCGCTGCATATGGTTTGCCATGTGTACGTGCATATTCGCGCCGTGTTCGGTAAATGGTTCCTGATGATTCAAATTCAAAGCTGACCATCATACGTGTCTGGCCCAGGTGTAACAGGCCGTCATCGGCTTTGCTTGTGCTACTAATTTTACGTGCTTGTCCCCACAGTGACCAAGTAATGCCATCAAGCAGTGCAGATTTACCATGACCGTTTTTGCCAGACAGGCATATGAGGCTATGGTTTTTAAAATCAACCGTTTGAAGCTGATTTCCGTAGCTGAGAAAATTTTTGAGCTCAAGTATTCGTGGGATCATGCTGTCGGCTGGGTTGGTGGGTTTTCAATTATTGGTTACGTACCACTAACGGGACGTCACTCGCTTGCACAACGTCATCCTGAATTTATTTCAGGATCTATTCATGGTATAATTCAAATGTTAGTATACCATAAAACAAGGTAAATGCATGTTTACGCCACGGCGGTATCTTCGTTATTTTGACTGGGCAAGTTTTTTTTTGATGCTCACTATCTTGAGCATTGGGTTGCTCTTTGTTTTTAGTGCTACCTACACACCGCAAAAGCCATTTTCACTCTTTTTTAAAAAGCAAGTAGTTGGCTCACTTATTGGCCTTGGACTGTACGCATTTTTCTCTATTCTTGATTTGCGCTTATTTATACGATGGGGATTTTGGGGGTATTTTGTTTCGATGGCCTTGTTGTTGTACACCTTTGTTGGGGGATGGATTGGCATGGGGGCCAAGCGCTGGATAAATTTATATTTTTTTCGTGGGCAGCCGTCTGAGTTGATCAAATTTTTCTTGCCGGCTTTTGTTGCGTTTTATTTTGCAGAGCTGGAGGTGCCTAAGTACTTTGTAGATTATCAGTTTTCGTTTCGTGAGTATCTTTTTCCCTTAGCAACGCTTGCACTTAACTTTGTCCTGATTTTAAAACAGCCAGATTTGGGGACTGCATTGATTGTGCTGTTTTCCGGACTAGCGTTGTTTTGGTTTGTTGGCCTTGATCGGCGTTTTTTTCTAGTGCTAGCTTTAGCAAGCCTTGTTGCAGCCCCAGTGTTGTGGAAGTGTCTTAAGCCGTATCAGCAAAAGCGGGTACTTGTACTGCTTGGGTATGGTGATGAAAAAAAAGAGCGTTATCACATCGAGCAGTCAAAAATTGCCATAGGCTCAGGGGGGCTGATGGGTAAAGGTTTGTTGAAGGGTACCCAAAATAAGCTTGGTTTCTTGCCCGAAGATCATACAGATTTTATTTTTTCAGTTATGTGTGAGGAGGTTGGCTTTCTTGGAGCATTGGTACTTATTGCTCTGTTTTGCATGCTGATTGGCCGCATTGTCTACATCGGCCTTTATGCAAAGCTTTTTTTTGAGCAGATTGTGCTAGTGGGCTTGCTTATGCCGTTTATGCTGTCGGTCTGCATCAACATTGGCATGGTGATTGGCTTGCTGCCCGTGGTGGGTATTCCCTTACCCTTGTGTACCTATGGTATTTCGCACTTGTGGATTACGCTGGCAAGTTTGGGGATTATCAACAACATTGCTATTCGGCGGTTTTATTATTAAAAGAGGGCACGCTAAAAAGCGTGCCCTCTTTTATCTTGTTGCTTGTATTTTTGCTACTTTGTTTTTTTCATATGTTGGGATAATAACTTCGCGATTTTGGTATTTCCTGCATCTCGGGCTCTATCAAGAGCTGTAATGTTGTGGGGACCTTTTTTATGTGCATTGGCTCCCTTTTCAAGAAGTAGTTTGCATACCGTATAGTAACAATCTTCATTATGGTTTTTCTCGCAGCAGTAGTCGAGTACGGTTAAGCCATTTTGATCTTCTGCATTGATGTCCGCGCCTTTCTCCAAAAGTAGTTTGATTATGCGCATTTTATTTTCGAGTAATTTGTTATTAAGTCGTTCAACTGCAAAATGAAGCGTTGTTTGCTTGTAAATATTTTGAACCCTTGGATTAGCGTTATTGTTAAGTAAGAGTTCAACGAATTTTGAATGCCCTAAATCAACAGCTGTATGGAGCAGTGTATTTCTTTCGCCTAGAAGGGCATTAAGGAAATCTATTTGCTCAATAAAAAAGTATAATCCTTTATTATCAACAATACTGCTCATGTCAAAGAGGTTGAAAAACTTGTGTTTTTCGGTCAGGAAGATGTCTGGCTGTGCATTAACATCGTAACCATCTTTAATATATTCCTGTAGCCCAATATAATTTTCATCAAGGATTGCTATAAAGGCGGTCTTGAGTGCGTCGGGTGTAGGTTGTTTACAGAAAAGTGACGTTATTGTAAGTGAAACGAATAATAGCAGATATTTGAATATGGTTTTCATGATATAAACTCCATCATTTAGTTATAACAAACATTTGATACGTGCCCATGCTAGTATCTACCAGTGCAAAGCTTTCTATGGCTCATGCTTCGTTTTATCCTAATTGTACGGCACTTAGTTGTCAAAAGGCTATATGAAATAATCTTGATTAATATGTAGTATTATCGCCCTAATTGAAATTTAAGGGTGTAGAAATCACCTATTACAGGCGATTGAGAAGTGGTTTAGAGTGATTTTAGGTGGAGAGGTTGATAGTCAGTATACAAGTTTTCATTGTATGACAAATAGGGTTTTGTTATTGTTTTGCAAGCTTAGTGGCTTGCTTGTCAGATAGGGGTTGTGCCGTTTGAAGAGCTTTTTTTTCAAGCATATTGGCAATCAGTTTGACAATTTCTTGGTTGAATTGGTTGTATGCATGGTATGTCTCTTTGGGCTGAGTTTTACGTTTGTGCATATATTCTCTGATAATTGGAGCAAGGTTTTTCAGCGAAGTGAGTGTTTCCCCGTAGTTATTCTCAGTGACATATTTGATGTTTGCGCGTTCCCAAAAGAGTGTGGTCATGCTTGCGTCAACAACAATTGGCAGGTAGCTTTGCACGGCCTCAGCGATTGTATTGGGCCCAGGTTTGGTGAGAAGTAGGTCGCTAGCCGCCATGAGGTCTGCAACTTTGTTGGTGAAAGGCACAAGGGTAAAAGTGATATCTTGTTTTTTTGAAAGCAATGATTCCAGGTTATTTTTGATTTTTTCGTTTCGGCCACAGCAGATGAGTAGATGTACGTCAAGATTGTTACGTAAAATTTCTTCAGTGAACTTGATCAGTTGCCTGCCACCAGGGCCACCCATCATCATCATGACAGTAAATTTGTCTTGCGGAATATTCCATTCTTGCCTTATTTCTTTGACCTTTTTGTGTTTGTTTTGGAAAAATGGTTGGCGTAGGGGGAAGCCGATTGTATGAATATTGTTGTGGGAAATTCCCTGTTTTTCTAAATATTCTCGGGTTGTTGGCGTATTCATACCAATAGTTATGGCGTAATTTTCGTGTTTGAGGTTTTCAAGGCCAAGACTCCACAGTTTGAGGTTGCCATCTTGTGTGACAACAATGAAAGGGATGCTCAGCTTATTGGTTGCATTGCCAGCCGCTAAATTAATAAGCGGAATAATCGAAATAACGAGGTCAGGCTTTTCTTGTTCGAGCAAGATATGCAGTCGTCTTTCAAATTCTTCGCGGTTGCTACGCTCAAGCCACGGCCCAAATTTTTTACACATGAAGTTATTAACGTTAGTCATACCTTTTTGATAAAGCTTATTATACAGACTTTCCCAGTCTGATTTTCCAAAACTTAGCTTGCGTACGATATCAAGTGATCGAAAGATAGTTTCAAAGGGGTTTACTACTTGTATATCATACTGATCTCCAAGCATTTCTTTGAGTGCTGCAGTTCCATTCATATGGCCATTGCCGCCCTTGCTTGTGAAAATAAGAAGCTTTTTTTTGCCCGCAGTCGTTTCGTTTTTTGCAAGCTTATAGTTGTCTTGAATGTTTGCTGACATCCAGCCAGTTAGCAGCAAACAGCAGACCAAAAGAATATAGATGATATTTTTCATCCCCTTTTTCCTCCCCCAAGGACCATGGCGATATGATTCAGGCCATAGTGTTGCTTAAGTCGGTATAGTAAGATCCTTTTCTCATCAGGCCTCTAAAAAGGCTAATAAGAGGATCCTTCTGTCTTTACCGTAGCATTTTGGAGAGGTCAAAAGCTAGATTTTGCCTTAAAAAAAGAGGGTTTTTGGGCTGTCAGGGCTATGATGATACCCAGGCAAAAGAGAGCGTGAACGGCCAAAGACTGCCGTAGGTCGACTGAAAGCCAAAACGGAAGGGTTGGGTAGCTTAAAAGGGGCAAACGGCGGAGGGCCACCTTAACGTAGACCAAGCCGGCGTGCGCCCCCATGCCGGTATAGAGCTTATTTGTAGCGGTAAATATTAGGTTAAGCAGCATGCCAAGCAAGAATAGCCCCAAACCAAGGCGCCACTGACTGCCAAAAAAAACAAATGGATTTGAAAGGTCATGTACCAGCATGAAAACAAATGAAGTAAGCGTAACGCTGCTGATTGGTGAGAGTGATTGCTCAAGGTAGAGATACAGTGTTCCTCTAAAGATTACTTCCTCGCTCCAGGCTAGAAAAAACGTGACAATAAAACCCCATAACAAATTAGCCCACATACTTGATAGTCGGGTCCATCCACTTGGAGTATAGGTAACTAAGCCGCTCAGGCATAGTGTAGTAAGAAATAAAATGTGAAGGAGCAAAAAGATAGCAAAAAAACTAAAAAAATCTTTGAGCCAAGTTGGCCGTTTGAAAAAGCGGACATTAGTATCAAGAAATTTTTGAAAAAAACTATGTTTAGCAAAGCAGGTTAGCAAGAAAATATGTGCAATAACAATTAAAGAAAGTGTTACCTTACCAAGCCCACGATTTGCGAGAAGATGAAAGGATGGGTCAAGTGCGCATGCGATTGGATTGATAAGAAGGCATACGCACAAAATTGAAAAGGCCGATAATACTACCGGCCCTAACACACGAAAAAGGGTGCATAGTTTTAAGGAGTATTTGGAAAACATTATAAAGTGTTGAGTCCTGCCTCTATGCTGAGCGTACTTGTTCTTTTAAGTGTTTACCTGGTTTAAAGCGTGGAACGCGTACTTCTGGAAGTTGGATTTTTTCCTTTGTCGCTGGGTTGATACCAACACGGGCTGGACGATGTGAGATCCAATATGTTCCAAAACCGGTCAATGATACCTTTCCGCCTTTTCTGAGGGTGCGTTCGATGATTCGTGTAAAAGAGGCCAATACTTTTGCAATGTCTTTTTTACTGAAATTTGTTTCTTCACTGAGTGCAGCTATCAATTCGCTCTTGTTCATGGTTTTATCTCCTAAAAATGTTAGACATCATTGCATTACAGTTACAGTGTGAAATTTAGATTGTGTTTTGTCGTTTGTCAAGAAAAACGACTGATACAATGTTGATAATTCTTGATGTTGCGTATTGTTATTTTTAAAAAATATTAAATATTGTTGTTTTTACGGTCAGTATGGTTTTTTTTTGTCTGAATGAAAGTTTGTTGGGGGCATGAATAATTTTTATATTTTTTTTCCATGATATGCTGAAGTGAGGAAAAATTAGAGAGCTTACTCGATACGTTTGGGAACATACTATGTTTGTTGACACGCATTGCCATTTAAATATTGTTGTAAAAAAAGAATTTGATCAGCCGTTGCAGCCGCAACACTTTCCTCTCCTTAAAGATATTATTGCTCAGGCATCAGAGGCAGGTGTTAAAAAGATCATTAACGTTGGTACGAGTCTTGTTGAAAGTCAAAACTGTGTCGCAATAGCCAGAGAATTTGATTCTGTTTTTGCCACTGTGGGTATCCACCCTTGTGACTGTGGCTCTGGGTGGTTACACGATTTTAAAAAGATTGAAGACTTGGTTAAACATAAGAAAGAGAATAACATTGTAGCGATTGGGGAGACCGGTCTTGATTTTTATCATAAACCCTTTTTTACTCAGCGTCAGGTAGATGCGTTTAAAGCACATATTGAACTTGCCATAGAACATGATCTTCCATTAGTTATTCATGTACGCGATTCGGGAGAAAAAGTGCTTGAGGTACTCGAGCCCTATGCATCTAAAAAAATGGTTAGAGGGGTTATTCACTGTTTTATGCAAGATGAGGCATTTGCAAAAGTAGTTTGTGACTGGGGGTTGTATGTTGGTATTGATGGTCCAATCAATTATCCCAAAAATGAGCAGCTGCGAGAGGTGGTCAAAAGTATTGATTTAGACCACATTATCTTGGAAACCGATGCACCGTTTTTGCCTCCACAGCAGTTTCGTGGCAAGCAAAACAGACCTGCCTATATTCCCTTGATAGCCCAAAGTCTTGCTGATGTAAAACAGATCGATGTTGCTGATGTTGAGCGTATTACAACACGCAACGCATTGACATTATTTATGGTATAGCCAATTTTACGGCTATACCATAAATTCCAATAACCGCCATTTCCCCCGCTAGATTGTCGCGTAGAATTCTTTGTTTGTAAGCATAAGATTCCTTTCATGTAATGATTGGTTGTTATGCATCTGGTTGAGATTTGTAGCTTTAATTAAGAATGATGATAGAAGATATAGAAGGGGGACCCTTTTAGTTTTCCACTTAGGGGGCTAGTAGTCAAATGCGATTGGTAGAGGGTTTTATGTTGATGGTTTGTGAATACGCTATCTGGTAAAGAATTTTCGAGGACCATAGTCAAGGAAGCGATGGCTTAATGCCCCGAACACAAAAAATATGTACATTAGAAAAACCACATGTGTTGCAAGACGTGTGTAGGCAATTGTTGGAAGGGCTATGCATAGAGGTAATCCAAGGATAAACCAGATGTTATGAGTAAGCGAACGATGCTTGACAAGGGTGATGAATAAAATACTGGCAGACAAGATAATGAGCAATTTCCATTGCTGATAAATGATAGCGGTGAAAAAGATTGGACTGACAAACAGTAAAAAAAGGCGCTGCATTCTGCTTCTAATATCAATATCGGGAAAAATAGAACCCAAAAGGCTCAAATAAAGTCCGAGTAAGAGTTGCGCAAAATTCAACGAATAGTGTTTCTGTGTGAAAACAAGCAGGCAGCAGATTGCCATGTATGTAAATGCGCCACCAATCAAATGAGTTCGATAGTTTGGCATATATTATTCCAAGATTTTTTTAATGACCTAAGTTAGTTTGCTGATCTTTATGTGGGGGAAATAAAATGAGAGTACTTCACGATATTTCCAGCCTTTTTTAATAAGCTCTTTAGCGCCCCACTGGCAGAGGCCAAGTTGATGGCCAAATCCCTTGCCGTTAAACACAAAGCGATTTTTATTTTTTTTAACATTGAATGATAGGCTTTTCATTTTACCCTGTACAACAAGGCGTAGGTCATGACCGGGGAGTGTTACCGTTTTTCTTTTACCAAAGAGCTTTACCTGGTGTACAAGGCCGGCTTCGTCTTTGTCAATGATTTTTATGTCAATAAGTTGGTTGCCAAAGTTTTTAAACTTTGCACCAGTTTTATAATGATTTTTAAGTTTTTCGAGCAATTGTGCGCTATCAAGTTCTTCTTTCCAGTTGTATAGGTTGCAATTTGAGCAGTGTTTACACTGTCGTTTTCTGAACAGGTATGGTTTGTTGCTGTGCTCGTGGTTGCTGACATGAGCGGGAATAATGCCTGAGCAACAGGCATCAAACATGGCTAGGACAACTGAGTTTTTGTAGGTCATAATTTGACCATTTGTTTGTTCTACTGCTTCACGTAAATGAGCGTAGTTATGGGATCCTTTGTAAATTTGGTGAAAATTTGTGTTCTTTATGTCGTAATAATGATGTAGAGGATTTTTTTTCTGTCCCTGTTGCAGCAGGTATGCGGCGTATGTTCGTGACGTTACAGCCTGGACTTTTTGCATCTCCATCGGCCACGAGGTAATACATTCAAAGCGCAAAACTGAATAGATATAATCATCTAGGTTGACGGTATTAACAACAGGTAGTTTTGATGTAGGTCTATCAATAACAAACCTGATACTACCGTGGTAGCAGGTGTCATTTAAATAAATTTTGTCCCCCGATCCTGCAATGGAAATATCGTGGTGCTTAATACGTCTATATTTGCAGTCTTTGCATTTGTAGTAGAGCTCATTTTTACAACAAACCAGGGTGATCGTTTTTTGTTTTACAGTTTCTTTTTTACCGATTCCGGTTGGACTTTCAACGATAAAGTGGTCATTGCTTTTTGGGTCAAGAGTAACGGTAAAGCGGTGTTGTTTGCGTGCATCATGTTCGTGGAGTAGAACGCGGATATTTTTGGGAGTAATTTTCTTGCGATGAAGCGGTTTACTTTTTAATGAGGAATGCGTAAACACTGTTGGCATGTATGAAAGTGCGAAGGTACAGAATAGTAAAAAAAGTCCAGATTTGTTGCGCATAATGATGTATTTCGCCGTTAAATGATAAGGTTATGGTCTGCTAGAAATGCCAGAAATGTTGTAGGGAGCTTTTGCCGTTCATCAACTCCTTGATTTGCAAGTGCATCAGCGTGAGTATTTTTATCACGTGTTACATGGCAAAATTCGTGCTCTATATCCGAAAGCATCTCCTGAGCAATGAGTTTAAGCTGGGCAAGGCACGGGTTTTTAACTTTGTATAAATTGCTCATTTGTTTGACCAGGAGCTCTGAGTCAGAGAAAATTGATAGAAAAATTTTTTGACTTTTTAATTTCTTTAGCTGGTTAGTGAGGGAAAAAAGAGCATAGACGAGTGCTAAATATTCAGCTTGGTTATTTGTTTTATGTCCTAGATATGCGTGGAGTTTTAAAAATGCTTGCTGATCATCATTGAGTGCATAAATACCCACACCAGCGGGTCCGGGATTACCGCGAGCGGCACCATCGATATAAACAGTCCAACGTTTGGAGTGAGTATTTCTGTTTGGAGTAGCGGGAGCTTTTTTTGTCAGAGCCATATGTTACAGTTTTTCTTCTTGAGTTGTCGGTTGGGTTGATTCATTCGTAGTTGGTTCATTTTCGTCGTGATTTTCATCGCAATAGAGGAAGCGATAACAATTTTTGCAATGCAAAATACCCGACAGACGTAATTTGGCTCTATCCTGTCTTGGGATAGCATAGTAGCATGAGCTGCAACTTTCATTAAGCATAGGAACAATAGGATCAGGAACGCTATTTTTCATTCGGTCGTAGCGAACCAGCCATTCTTCAGGAACGGCAGTGCGAGCTTGATTTCGTTGCTCTGTAATACTTGTTTCTTGCTGTTTTAGATCGTTGAGTTTTTCTTCTAGCGACTGGGCTAGTTGTTGTAGTTCAACAACCTTTTGTTGATTTTTGACCTGTGATTGTTCAAGGTTTTGCGTTTCGTTTTCAATTTGCACCCACTTGTCCATAAGCAACTCTTCTTGCATTATGCGCTGGGCTGTAATGGTTTCAAGTTCTTTTTCAAGTGCTTTATATTCTTTTTGATCGTGCGCATGATCAAGCTTCTCTCGTTTGGCTATTTCTTGCTCTTTAAGTGTTTGAGCGGTTAACTCTTCCAGCTTGGCTTCTTTCTGCTTGCTGAAAATATTGGACTTTTTAGTTTCGGCTTCTTTTTCTAATTTCTCAGATTGCTGAGCATTGTTAGCAATTTCATGTTTTGCTTGTTCTATATCTTTTTTAAGTTGGAGAAGCGTGTTATCAAGGGCAACAAGTTGTTTGAGATTTTGCCATATAGCCGTGATCTTCATAAACCTAGACCTTTTTTTGAAATAGCACTATGTGCTTTTTGAAGGCAGAAAATAAATGGTGGGCCCACCAGGACTTGAACCTGGGACCTTTCGGTTATGAGCCGACTGCTCTAACCAACTGAGCTATGGGCCCCCATTTACTGGCGCAGTATGTCTACTGCGTAAAGTTCAAAATTTTAAAACAGTCTAGACTAACTTTGCGTTGATGTGAAGCGAAAAAAATAAAGTACCTACATTTTTGGTGGATCAAAGCAAAGTATGAACGATTATTTTGTTAGGGCTTGCAGGCATAAAAAATCTTTCAATCTGCACGAATAGCCGTATTCATTGTCATACCAGCCAAAGACCTTGCCCATATTGCCAGACACTTGTGTGAGCAAGCTGTCAAAAATACAGGAGTACGGGTTGCCAACAAAGTCGCTAGACACGAGTGGTTGGTCGGTATACTGCAAGATAGATTTAAGTGAACCTTGTGATGCTGCTTGGAATGCGCCATTTATGATGCCTGTACTGAGCGGGTGGTTGCTGGTGAAGGTGAAATCAATGAGTGAGCCAACCGGTGTTGGCACGCGAATTGCTTGCGCTGACAATTTACCCTCAAGGGCAGGGAAAATTTTTGTCATGACCTTACTGGCGCCTGTTTTTGTTGGGATAATGTTGAGGGCTGCGGCTCGTGCACGGCGTGGATCTGTGTGTTCAACATCAAGCAAAACCTGATCGTTAGTGTAGGAATGAATAGTGGTCATCAAGCCCTGTTCAACGCCAAAATTTTCTTGTAGTACTTGTAAAAGTGGACCAAATGCGTTACTTGTACAACTTGCCAGTGAAACAACGGTATGTTGGGTGCCATTGTAGCTTGAATCGTTGATGCCTGGTATTACCGTTGCATCAGCGTCAGGGCTTGGGGCTGTAATCAAGACTTTACCGGCACCAGCGTTACAGTGCCTACGGGCAAGTTCATTAGTACGAAAACAGCCGGTTGCTTCCACCACCCAGTTTATGTCCATTTTCCCCCATGGAAGTTTTTCAGGCTCTGATTCTGAAAAAATCTGTATCTTGTTTCCGTTGATTTCAAGGAAAGTGTTCTTGAAATCAACCTGCCCATGAAATGGTCCATAAACGCTGTCATACTTAAATAGGTGATCAACAGCTGATAGCTTGGATGGACCGATATTGATAGCTGCAATGTTAAGTTTCTGTTGTGCCTGATGATCTGCAAAAATTGAGCGTAGCAGTGCTCTTCCAATGCGACCAAAACCGTTGATGGCAATATTCATTTACTCTCCTTATTTCAACCTCAAAACGGATAGTTTTGCAAAAAATCAAACAACGTCTCGGCACCATCTTTAGTTTTTGTTTGCGTGAAGATGTATGGCTGATAACTTTCTTCTAACTCCTGAATGAGTGCGTTATGATCGTGCTTAGGTATTTTGTCTATTTTGTTAAACACGTGCAATATTGGTTTGTCAACACTAAGCTCACTCAATGTTTGGTTAACAACGTCAGCCTGATTTTTCCAGCCTTCGTTACTGACATCAATAACGTGCAAGAGGAGATTGGCATATTGTAGTTCATCAAGTGTTGATTTAAATGCCGCAATCAGGTTGTGTGGCAGTTGGTTAATAAAGCCAACTGTATCGGAGAGCAATATCTTTTTGTCAGCGCCTAAATATAGTTCGCGCGTTGTCGTGTCAAGTGTTGCAAAGAGTTTATCTTCGGCCAGTACGTGACTTTTGGTCAGATGGTTAAGTAGGCTTGATTTTCCGGCATTTGTGTAACCAATTAAGCAGACAAGTGGAATTTTTTTGCCAATACGGCGTTTGCGTTGCGTTTCACGCGATCGCTCAAGTGTTTGGAGGCGCTTTTTTGCTTGACGAAGCTTTTCGGTAAACTGTCGCTTGAGTTGTTCTTTTTGTGTTTCGCCGGGGCCCTTAGTTCCGATGATACCTTCTTGTTGTGCTAGTTCGCGACCTTTGCCAATGATACGTGTTTTGAAATAATCAATTTCAGCCATCTCAACTTGAATTTTACCCTCAGATGAGTGTGCCGCCTTTTTAAATATTTCCAAAATGAGTCGCTCACGGTCCCAGACAAGACAACCAAGAGCTTCTTCAAGATTTCGTTCTTGTACAGGGGAAAGAAGTTCTGAAAAGAGTACTCGCTCAATGTCATGTTCGTTGCACAGCTCTTTAATTTCGTTAAGCTTACCTTTTGTAAAGAAGATGTTGTTGTCAATGCTGCGCAATTTCATGAAATGTGATTCGTCATATTTGAACTCGAGTGTTTTAACTAAACTAACGAATTCATCATAATGACAGTCAGGGCAGCTGTTGTGGGTCATTGGGCCGTAGATCCCAACGATAAGCGTTTTGGGATAGTCGTCTTGCACACAGTATGGATTTTTTGTGCTCATGCTTGTGTTTGTCCTAGGGTTAAAAATTGTATAATTGCATCTGCAAATGCTTTGGCTTCAGTTGGACTTTGTGCTGTTATAATACCGATGTCTTCGAGTGTCATGCAGCCTTGGTCAACAAATGTTACACCTTCCTGTTCCAGGAGCGCAATGCTTGGGGGAGCCGGAAAAATAGTAGCTTTTTTATTTCGTAATAAACCGGCTTGTGCAGGAACGGCACAGGCATTGCAAATAGTTGCAAGTAATTTGTTGCCTTTGCTGTGAAATCGCATAACCGTTTCTTGCAGTTCCCTGTTGTCCCATAAATAGTCTTGGGATCCTGGTCCTCCAGGGATGACCATGGCATCGTAGCTGCTAAGCTCTTCATCGTTTAGCTCAGAAAGTAAAAAGTCTGGTTTAAAAGTATTGCCACGATGGCCGGTAGCATTGCCATCTTCAAGGCCGGCTACATCGACTTGATAACCTTTGTTTGTTAAGGCTTGATATGGTTCATTAAACTCAACCTCTTGATAGCCTTTAGGCATCAATACAAACAGTATTTTTTTATTTTCCGCCATAGTAAAGCTCCTTTCTATTTAGGTTTTATGCCTATCAAACCAGCATACTCAAAATGTAGGAAAAATGAAGGATTGCTGCAAAGGGGGGCAATTTTTTATAGATATGGATTTTTTAGTTCAAGGATGTAGCGAGT